>PEUO01000244.1 GCA_002780715.1 Deltaproteobacteria bacterium CG03_land_8_20_14_0_80_45_14 | reverse complement strand
ATTCTTGGACCGTGTGCTTGAGGACAGCAATCAGTATGCGGTGGAACTGGAAGCCGATATCAAGGAGCGCGCTTACGATGTGGTAGAAATCCTCTGCCGCGGTTTCGCCGCCGGTTTCTCTCACGACCAGCTCACCGAACAGGCTCTAAAGACTATTTATGATAACTCATTAACCCTGCTTTACCGCTTGCTCTTTGTCTTCTATGCTGAAGCCAGAGAACTGCTTCCCATGACCACCAATCAAAGCTACCGCGAGAAGTACAGTATTCACAAGCTGACTCAGGAAATCGATGAGACTCTGGCAAAGGGCTACCAGCTCAGTTCCAAATCAACCATTTATTATCAACGTATCAGCAACTTGTCTAAATTGATAAATGAGGGTGACACAGGCCAGGGTGTGCCTGAATACAATGGTGGACTTTTTGACCCTGAAGAACATCCCTTTCTTGAAGAATACGCTATTACTGATGCCTTCTTGGTTGAGGCTATTCGTCAGTTAGCCCGGATTCCCGACAGGAAGCTGGGGCGTGAAGTTGCCGTGGACTATAACACCCTGAGCGAGCGCCATTTAGGCAGTATATATGAGGGTCTCCTGGAGTTTAAGCCACGAATTGCCCCCTCTGATTTGGTGACTACAAAGGACAAGGGCAGCATCAAATATGCCCCGGCTGATAAATACCCGGATAAAAAGACAGCTTACAAGAAGGGTGAACTGTATCTTGCCAATGATAAAGGGGAGCGAAAAGCCAGTGGCTCCTACTATACCCCGGAGTACATCGTCAAATACATCGTGGAGAATACGCTCGACCCGCTTGTCAAGGAAGCCCAGGAAAAGGTTAAGGCGCTAAAGCCGGAGGTTGATAAAACCATTGCCAACTGGGAAAAGTTGAAGGAGCAGAAGCAGGGCTTGGAGCCAACCGATAAATATGACCGAAAAATTGCTGAAGAGCGGGAAAGACTTCTTGAGCCCTACCTTTCTTTGAAGGTGCTGGACCCTGCTATGGGTAGCGGTCATTTTCTGGCGCGGGCTACGGATTTTCTTGCCGAGGCTATTGCCACTGACCCGTCTATTGAGTCACCAACAGGGCTTACCGAAGAATCGGAACTTACTTACTACCGCCGGCGGGTAGTAGAGAGTTGCATCTACGGCGTTGACCTGAATCCCTTGGCTGTTGAGCTTACCAAGCTAACGCTGTGGCTGGAAACCATGGCTAAATCCAAGCCGCTCTCGTTTCTAAACCATAACCTGCGGGTGGGGAATAGCCTCATTGGCGCCAAAGTAGCTGACCTTGATGAGATACCAAAGGTTAAAAGAAAGAAAGGCAAGCCTATTGACCTCAGCCGGGCGCCGGTACAGTTAGGGCTCTTCCAGGAAGCTTTTAATAAGAAGCTGTATGACTTGCTCCAGAACCGGGCTCTTATTGCCCAGCTACCTACCGAAACCCTGGAAGATGTTCACAATAAACAGAAGTGGGAGCGTGATTTCGAGCATAACATGCAGCGTTTCCGCACCCTTGCTGACCTCTGGGTAAGCACGTATTTTGGCAGCAGCGTCCGATGGGATGAATACAATACGCTCGTTGAGAATCTCCAGTCTCCTGACCCCAAATGGGCGAAGCTAATGCAAAAAGAGAGCGTGCAAAGGGCTATGGCAATGAGTGAAGAGAGGCGCTCCTTTCACTGGGAACTAGAGTTCCCAGAGGTGTTCTATGATGAGAAGGGCAACCGCAAACCGACCCCAGGTTTTGATGCCGTAATAGGGAATCCACCGTATGTCGACTCGGAGGAGATGGCAAGGTCCCACGCAGAGCTAAGACAATACTGCTCAACTCAATGGAAAGCTGCCTCTGGTAATTGGGATTTGTTCGTGGTATTTGTTGAACTGGGGCTTACCTTGAGCCGTAGTGGAGGGTATTCAAGCTTAATTGTTCCCAATAAGTTGTTAGGTGCAGAATATAGTGCAGGCATACAATCACTATTGAAGTCGAACCAGCCTGTATCGTTTAGGGATTTCTCTTCTGTAAAGGTGTTTGACACCGACGTCTATCCTATCGTGTATGTGGTTCAGGTGAGGAAAGGAACTCCCAACGACATTCTGTCTCTCAGTAAAATGGCCACATCAGGACTTGGGTCTCCCACGTTAGCGTTTGAAAAACGCATAAAACTAAAGGTTCTTACTTCTCTGCCCGAAGGGTACTGGTGGCCAATTTTCTCGGACAATATTGGTATTATTTCAAAAGCTGTAGAGGTCTCGAAGCCTCTTGCTGACTACGCAAATGTTATCGGGGCCGCCACGGTTTCGGAGTCCTATAAGATAGCTGAACTCCTTACGCCTCTGGGAAAAGCATCATCTGGCGATGAATATCTCGTTTTTGTGAATACGGGAACCATCGACAGGTATGAATCGCTTTGGGCAGTGGACCCCACCCAGTACATTAAGGGAACCTATCGCAAGCCGGTTGTTTCTCGAAAGGCTTTGTCGCAGGAAATGCCTACTAGGTACGAGCAAGCACGAGCACCGAAATTGATACTCGCCGGCATGGTTAAGTCATTAGAAGGACTATATGACGCAGACGGGATGATACTCGCAGGTAAGTCAACAGTCGTTGTAATGAACACCTCGCTGTCGCTTCTCTATCTTTTGTCCTTGGTGAATAGTAAGTTAATGACATTGTTGTGCAAAGAAATCTTCGGAAGTCTAGCTTTGTCTGGCGGTTTCTTGGCACTGGGTCCTCCACAAGTTCAAAAGTTGCCCGTCCCCGTTGTCAACTTCACCACCCCAGAAAACGAACGCAGGCAACTGCTCGAGAAGGGCAAGAAGTTGTATCAGGAATACCTGATAAGCAACGACTGGAGCAAGGCTCTCGCATTTGTTGGTGAATGCCTGCTACAAAAAGTCGATGGGACACTGGATGTGGAGCAAGAAAAATCGGACATAGTGCATGACCTGCTGGCTTTTCTGGCAGAGGAAATGACCCTGCTCAACAAAGAGAATCAGTCCAGGATTAAGGCATTTTTATCCTGGCTGGAAAAGGAAATATTGAAAGGCTCTGTTGAGGACCAGAAAAACAAGACCAGAATAAAGGGCTTTCATAACAATACCTTTGAAGACCTGCTGGAGGTGCTTAAGAAGAATAAGGTGGTTCCAGACCCATGCCCATCCAATATCCGGGACAGCATAGCTGTCGAATTTTCGGCGGCTGTGAACGCTCTTACTCCACTCAAGGCTCGCATTAAAGCAACCGACAACCTTATTGACCAGATAGTCTACAAGCTTTATGGACTTACCGACGCGGAAATAGCCATCGTGGAAGGGCAATACACCAAACATAAGCCAGTTTAGAATAGAACCCAGCCGGTACAGAAATTTACCGCACAGCTATAAATTGCACATTTCGTCAGAAAGTGTAATCAGTCTGGCTACTCTGCCTGACTTCTTAGAAGTGAGTACGCTGCTCTTGTATCTCTTTTCGCCCATTGCTTGTAGGGAATGCCAAGTTCACTTAGAAACTGATTTGGCTTGGCAATCAGGACAGATTGTCTCGTTTTCCGCAGCCGTGAATTGTTTGCCACAGGTTCGACATTTTGTAAAAACTTCAATCGAACAGCTACCACTCAAAACCAATGTACCACTAATACCAATCATTAGCTTGTTTAGAAACTTCATAGTGAATTCAGTAGGTGTACAATTGGCATTCAGTTGAACACTGAGGATATTCTCGTGGGCAGCGATCTTAGCAGCGCCTTCCTGAATACCCAGTGGACTTACGATAATTCCACCACTAGCACCAGTATCGATGATCCGATATGCCAACTCACCCAACTTTCCTTGGTTCTGTTTCGAAGTTGTGTAACGCCGGCATTCGATAATTACGAAACCCTCGTTTCCTTCCCGAATACCTTTTGCGTCGATTTCCCAACCAGTCCCAGAACGAAGCCCGTGTATTTTCTGCTTGCCTTCTACCCTTTTCAGCCCAAACTCATGGGCATTTTGCTCGAGCAAGTATGCCGCGACTTCTTCGTATGATTTCCAATGTGTTTTCATAATTGGGCTTATCCTACATAAGTCTTTTATAATAGAATTGTAACAAAAATTCTACCAAAAAAAGACCGATAAATCCATTG
>PEUO01000041.1 GCA_002780715.1 Deltaproteobacteria bacterium CG03_land_8_20_14_0_80_45_14 | reverse complement strand
TTGAAGATAAATTTCCTGATGTTTGGGTCGAGGGAGAAATTTCAAACCTTCGGATTCCACCCTCTGGGCACATCTACTTCACTTTGAAAGATGATTTCAGCCAGATTCGTACAGTCCTCTTTAAGATGCAAGCTCGAACCCTTCGTTTCGTCCCTGAAGACGGCCTTCAGGTCATTTGCGGGGGGAGGGTCAGTCTTTATGAAAAGAGGGGAGATTATCAGCTAATTTTAAAATCGATAGAACCTAAAGGAATTGGGGCTCTTCAACTGGCTTTTCTTCAGTTAAGAGAGAAACTTGAGAAAGAAGGTTTTTTTGATCTGGCTCAAAAAAAACCGATCCCGATGGTCCCAGAAAAAATTGGGATTGTCACTTCTCCCACTGGAGCCGTCATTCAAGATATGCTCCATATTCTTGAACGACGGTTTGAAAATCTTCATATCCTTCTCTTTCCAGTTCGGGTTCAAGGGGAGGGGGCTTCGTCAGAGATTGCTGAAGCTATAAAATATTTCAATAAATTTACAGATGTGGATGTCATCATCGTTGGCCGGGGAGGGGGATCCCTCGAGGACCTATGGGCTTTTAATGAGGAAGCGGTGGCAAGGGCCATTCATCATTCTAAAATCCCCATCATCTCTGCCGTAGGCCATGAGACCGATTACACCATCGCAGACTTTGTAGCTGATTTAAGAGCACCCACACCCTCTGCTGCCGCAGAATTGGTGGTCAGGGATAAAAGGGAAATAAAAAAAATCCTCCACTATTTAGGGGGTCGGTTGGAGAATCAAATGCTCCAAATTTTACAAGGATATCGAACAGATTTATTCCATCTCAGAAAGATTTTTAAAGAGCCTGAAAAGCAGATTGAGGAATATTTTTTAAGGGTGGATGATCTCGTTAACCGACTTCGTCTTCTAACCACATGGACTCTTAAAAGAAGGGGAGAAAAGTGCTTACACCTCAGTGAAAGCTTACTCCTTCGAAACCCTATGCAAAGGGTAAAAAACCTTCGATTTTTTATTTTTGAGGCAAAGAAGCGCCTGGGGCAAAACATCAAATATTCCATTGAGATCCAACGGCAGAGAGTTGGAGGAATTTTGGGGAAGTTAGATTCATTGAGCCCCCTTTCTATCCTTCAAAGAGGGTACAGCATTACCCGTAAGCTTCCTTCGTTACAAATTTTAAGAGATGCTGCCCACGTGAAACAAGGAGACAAAGTAGAGGTAAAACTTTACCAGGGAACCCTGCTCTGTGATGTTGAAAAAACGGAAAAGTCTTGACGATCATAGGCTTAAAGATTTAGTATTAATTGTTTAAATACAAATTTTTGACCCTCCATTCCGGTGCCTAGGCGGTGGGGAGGGGAGATAAGGGGCGGGAATGCCAAAAGAAAAGTTTGAAGAGGCGCTCAATAAGCTGGAAAAGATGGTTTCTAAATTGGAGGAAGGGGATATTCCTTTGGAAGAATCCTTGAAACTCTTTGAAGAAGGAATCCGGCTTTCGCGGTTTTGTAACCAAAAACTGGATGAAGCAGAGAAGAAAGTGGAGATTCTTTTGAAAGGGAAGAATGGAATCCTGAAGGCACATCCTTTTGAGCCTTCGATGAACTCAAGCCAGACTCCTCTGGCTAACTCGGAGGAGGAGGAGGATTAATAAAAAAGTAATGTCAAATGTCGCATGAAGCGATGAACCGAAGGTGAATAAAGTTCAAATTTTGAAATAAAGGTTAAGGCTGAGGTTCAGGTTAAAGTTAGAAAGATTAAGTTCTAATTCTTAGCCTAAACCTTAACCTTGGCCTGAATTTTGAGGTAGCTTGGATGGATATTAAAAAATATCTTCAAGAGAAAAAAGAGATTGTGGATTCAGCTCTTGAGAAATATTTTCCAAACCGCCTTAACTCAGGCGGAGAGGGGATATTTCCGACTTCCCTTCACAAGGCGATTCGGTACAGCCTCTTTGCTGGAGGCAAACGGATTCGACCCATTTTATCCATGGCTGCCTTTGAAGCAGTAGGAGGAAAGGGAGGTGGGATTCTTCCTTTTGCCTGTGCCTTAGAGATGATCCATACTTACTCTCTCATCCATGACGATCTACCTGCTCTGGACAATGATGACTATCGTAGGGGGAGACCCACCTGCCATAAAGCATTTGGAGAGGCGATCGGGATTTTAGCCGGAGATGCCCTCCTGACAGAAGCCTTTAAATTGATGACGAACCGAGTGATTCAAGAGTTTTGTCTTCGGGATGGAGGATTGGCGCTCGATGTGATCAATGAGGTGGCTCAAGCTGCAGGAATGTTGGGAATGGTTGGGGGACAGGTGTTGGACATTGAATCAGAAGGGAAGAAAGTGGATCTTCCCACGCTACAATATATTCATACCCATAAAACCGGAGCACTGATCCTGGTTTCGGTCCGGGTGGGAGCCAAGTTAGGGGGCGCAAAGGAAGAAACGTTGAAGGGTTTCACGCACTATGGGGAAAGGATTGGGCTTGCTTTTCAAATTGCTGATGATATTTTAAATGTTGAAGGGAAGGCCGAACTGCTCGGCAAAAAAACAGGGAGTGATCTTTTTAGAGGGAAGGCCGCTTATCCTTCTTTATTAGGACTTGAAGAGTCGAAGAGGAGAGCCAAGGAATTAGTAGAATTGGCAGTGGATTCCATCCGTTCATTTGGACCTGAGGCTGAGCCGCTGGAGAAGATTGCTTGGTTTATCCTTTCAAGAGAAAATTGATTAAAGGAATATTGACCCCGTAGTTGTTTTATATAGGTTGTGACATTCACTGCATGGCAATGATAGATTCATATAGCCTATTAACAGGAGTCATTTTTTTTAACAACAGGGTTGACCGATGACAAAAGTGTTGGATCAGATACAAACCTCTCATGATGTTAAGAAATTAGACTCTGAGGAATTGGAGAGACTTTGCTATGAGATACGAGAAGAGATCCTCTCCACTGTTTCAAAAAATGGAGGACACCTCGCTTCGAATCTGGGTGTGGTGGAGTTGACCACTGCCCTTCACTACGTTTTCGACTTCCCGAGGGACAAATTGGTATGGGATGTGGGCCATCAAAGTTATGCCCATAAGCTTTTAACAGGAAGAAAAGATCGCTTCCATACCTTGAGACAATACGAGGGGATCAGCGGGTTTCCGAAAAGGGATGAGAGTGTTTATGATGCCTTCGATTCCGGCCATAGCGGTACCTCCATCTCTTCTGCCCTTGGAATGGCAGAGGCCAGAAGACTCAAAGGCGAAGAGGGAAGGGTCATCGCTGTGATCGGGGATGGATCGATGACTGCAGGCCTTGCCTTTGAAGGCCTCAATCAGGCGGGACACATTAACCAAGATCTCATCGTTATCCTGAATGATAATGAGATGTCCATCTCGCGCAATGTGGGAGCTCTCTCCTCTTACCTCAACCGGTTAATGACTGGTCAATTTGTAAACCGTTTTCGAGACGAGATGAAGGGCTTTTTAGAAACCCTTCCTGGAATCGGAAAGTCAGTCCTCCGGTTTGCCAAACAGGCAGAGGAGTCGCTGAAAGGTTTCTTCATGCCAGGCCTCCTTTTTGAGGAATTGGGTATGCAATATATCGGCCCGATCGATGGTCATCGTTTGGATTACTTGATCGAGACCTTTCAAAATATTAAAAAATTGAGGGGGCCCATTCTCGTCCATGTGATCACCAAAAAGGGAAAAGGGTATCCCCCTGCAGAGATGAATCCTGACCGTTTCCATGGCGTCCCACCTTTTGTCATCGAGACAGGAGAACTTAGAAGTGATTCTTCAAAGAAACTTCCCACCTATACAGAGGTTTTTGGGGAAACGCTCTGCCAGTTGGCGATTGAGAATAAGCGCTTGATCGCTATCACGGCCGCCATGCAGAATGGAACAGGTCTGGAAGAATTTGCAAGGAAATTTCCTGATCGATTCTATGACATTGGCATTGCGGAACAGCATGCAGTCACCTTTGCCGCGGGGCTTGCCCTTGAAGGGATGAAACCTGTGGTCGCCATTTACTCCACCTTTTTACAAAGGGCTTATGACCAGGTTCTTCAGGATGTTTGTTTGCAAAACCTTCCAGTCGTCTTTGCATTAGACCGTGGAGGAATTGTGGGAGAGGATGGCCCGACCCACCACGGTCTGTTTGATTTTTCTTATCTCCGTCACATCCCGAACCTAATCGTCATGGTTCCCAAAGATGAAAATGAATTTCAACATATGATCAAGACCGCTACGGAGTGTCCCACCCCGGTAGCCTTCCGGTATCAGAGGGGGAAAGGGGTCGGAGTCAAGAAAGAGTCGGCCCTCCAATCGATCGACATTGGAAAAGGAGAAATTCTGAGGGAGGGCGAAGATATTCTCATTATCGCCTTGGGTTCCACTGTTTATCCATCCCTTCGCGCGGCAGAAAAGTTGGCAGATGTTGGGGTCCAGGCGGCCGTGATCAATAGCCGATTTCTCAAACCTTTGGATGGGAACCTCCTATGCGATTGGGCCCAGAGGACCGGGAAGATCCTTACCGTTGAGGAAAATGTTCTTCAAGGAGGTTTCGGAAGTGCGGTGCTCGAACTCTTTCAAGAGAGAAGCCTTTTTTCAATCCAAGTGAAACGCCTGGGGATTCCTGACACTTTTGTAGAGCATGGACCACAAACTCTCTTGAGAGAAAAATATGGAATCGATGAGAACGGAATTTTTAAAGGCGTGAAGGAGATGCTTGGAGAAAGACGGTCAGAATTGATTCATCAGAGCTTATCTAAAACCTCTGTGAGCAGAGCCCATCCCAACCCCAAATAAATTTGCCCAGGTTCTGTCCTACCCATGGACAGGGCGGCTGATCGAGTTCATCTTTGTGATACGGTGAGAAAGGAGCGCTTAGACAAACTTTTAGTGGAGAAAGGGAGCGTACGAACTCGTGAGAGAGCAAGAGCCTTGATCATGGCAGGGAGAGTTGCTGTCGAAGGGAAGATCATTGATAAACCTGGAACTCAAATAAATGGTGACGCCCAGTTCCAACTGCAAGGAGAGGATTCCTCTTATGTGAGTCGTGGGGGTGAAAAATTGGAAGGAGCCATCAAGGCCTTTGGAATTGATCCCAAGGGGATGGTGGTGATGGATGTAGGGGCTTCCACAGGAGGGTTCACGGATTGTGTTCTTCAAAAAGGGGCACAGAAGGTTTATGCCGTGGATGTTGGATATGGACAGCTGGCATGGAAACTTCAAAAAGACCCCCGGGTCGTGAACCTGGAGAGAAAAAATATTCGTTATCTACCAAGAGAGGAGGTTCAAGAAGAAACAGATTTGATCCTCATCGATACCTCTTTCATCTCCATTGAGAAATTTCTTCCTCACCTCCTTGGGTTTCTTAAAAAAGGAGGAGCCATCCTCAGCCTCATCAAACCCCAATTTGAGGTGGGGAAGGGAGAAGTGGGCAAAGGAGGGGTGGTCAGGGACAAGGCATTGCATGAAAAAGTGATTGATAGGATTTCAAAGTTCAGTCGAGGACTGGGGCTGAAGGTACTGGGTGTCACGGAATCTTCACTGCTTGGCCCCAAAGGGAATAAGGAGTTTTTCATCTACCTGAAAAAAGAGAATGAAAAGGATGGGAAAACCAAAGGAACCCGAACCAGCTAAACTCTTTATGAGCCTTATTGTTTTAGAACATGACCTCTTCCATCAAGGAGTGAAAGACCTCCGTTCGGCCTTTGGCGAGGCCGACACGATCAGCGAAAGGTTCCCCTTTGATCTTACCGATTATTATACCCAGGAGATGGGAAAACCTCTTTTCCGTCACTTCATTACTTTCGAACGACTCATTCCCATTCCCATCCTCCCTGATATTAAACAGGCCACGAATCGCCTCGAAGAAAAGCATGTCGCTCTCAATGGAAACCGTCGAATCAACATCGACCCGGGATACATTTGTTTAGAGCATGTGATCCTTGCCACGACCAAGGGTTATACTCATCGGCCCTATCTCAGGGATGGTATTTATGCTGATTTAACATTGATCTATCGGAATAAGTCCTTTCAACCTTTGGAGTGGACCTATCCCGATTATCGACAAGGGGAGGTCATCACGCTCTTTAACCAATTTCGGAAAAAATACTTAGACGATTTAAGAGGAGGAAAACACCGTCCATGTTGAAATCGATGACAGGTTTTGGAAGGGCAGAAGGGGATACGACTTTAGGAAAGGTGGTCGTGGAGTCCCGCTCCGTGAATCACCGATATAGTGACATCAACCTCAAACTCCCTAAACGTCTGAGTCTTTTCGAAACCCGTATTAAAGAGATCATCCGATCCCAAGTGTCGAGAGGTAGGATCGATGTTTCACTAAGGCTGGACAACTTGGGAGAGGAAAAGGTTCAACTCAGTGTGGATCTCGATCTTGCCGAGCAGTATTACCGAGTCCTTCATGCTTTGAAAGAGAAGCTTCAACTGAAAGATGAAATCACCTTAAATTTGTTGGCCGGGGCGAAGGACTTGATTACCGTAAAAGAAGAATTGGGGGATATAGAGCCTTACTGGCAGGAGGTTCTTCCGATCTTGAAGCAATCTTTTAAAAATATGGACGACATGAAGCGGTTAGAAGGAGAATCCCTATCCAAAGATCTTCAACAACGTTTGGAGCGCATTGCTAAACAGTTGCAATGGATCAAACAGCAATTTCCTCCCCGCCTCAAGGCCACTCTTACCCGACTTCATGATAGAATTCGGTCTCTTTTGGAAGGGATGGAGATTGATCCCTCGCGTTTTGAACAGGAGGTCGCCTTGCTGGCAGAACGGACAGACATCACAGAAGAGATTGTCCGGGCAGAAAGTCACTTGGCTCAATTTAGCGCTTTGTTAGAAGGGAATGAACCGGTCGGTCGGAAAATGGATTTTTTACTCCAGGAGATTCACCGGGAGGTGAACACCGTCAGCGCCAAGGCCAGTGATGCAGAGATCTCCCAGAGGGCGGTAGAGATGAAGTCTGAACTGGAAAAGATTCGGGAGCAGGTGCAAAATATCGAATGAGTTTTGTATACGAAAAGGGGTTTGGGTTCAAGCACGAGATGAGTGAAAAAGGAGCAGGGTTGATTTTTATCATCTCTGCGCCATCGGGTGCAGGGAAAACCACTTTGGTCAGAGAGGTAATCCAACAGTTGTCAGGCCTTCAATTCTCTGTTTCCTTTACCACCCGTTTGCCCCGGCCGGATGAGAAGGAGGGGGAGGACTATCACTTCGTTTCCCATTCCATCTTTCAGAAAATGGCGGAAAGAAATGAATTCTTAGAGTGGGCAGAAGTGCTGGGGAATCGGTATGGGACTCCTCGGCCTGATTTGAAAAAATTGGAGTCAGAAGGGATCGACCTGATTCTGGATATCGATACGCAGGGAGCAAAGAAGGTGATGAAGGAGATTGGCAAACCCGTATTGATTTACCTCCTTCCTCCTTCTCTAAAAGTTCTGAGAGAACGATTGATTAATAGAGGGGCGGACTCCCTCGAGATGGTTAAATTTCGTTTGTCAAATGCCAAAAGAGATATGGAAGAGGCCTATGGGTACCATTATGTGATCATTAATGATAGAGTTGAGGATGCCATTGAGAAATTAAAGTCCATCATCATTGCAGAAAGATGTCGAAGGGGTAAGGATTTAACTCTCGAGGAAAATAAGAAAAAATGGGAGGAAAAGAATGGCTAGAATAACTGTAGAAGATTGTCTGAGAGAGGTGGAGAGCCGGTTTGAGCTGGTGATTTTGGCAGCCAGAAGAGCGAAGATGATCATGAAAGGCGCCAAGCCATTAGTCGATACGGATAACCGGTCCATTGTGACGGCTCTTCGAGAGGTGGCGGCTGGTAAGGTGGGGGTTAAGCGTCCCGAAGACAAAGAGAAAGGGAGCGAACTTTCTGACGATGGCTCATGAAAAAAGGTCTCAGGGACATGAAAGAGGCAGAGAACACTCAGGGGACCGGATTGATCGCAGACCCCGTTTATCATTACATTGTGATGACCGACCGGATAGAAGGGGAGGAAACAGAAAGGGGTGTGATCGATACCCCCTGGGTCCAGCGCCTTCGACGCATCTTTCAACTACAGAGCGCTCGCTGGGTATTTCCCACAGCCGAGCATACTCGTTTTCAACACTCTCTTGGGACCATGCATGTCGCGGGGACTTTTTCTGAACAGCTTTATCCCTTTCTCTTCAAGATTTTCAAAGCAGACCTTCCCTCTTTCCCCTATGTAGAGGAACTCCTTCGCCTGGCTGGGCTCCTCCATGATATCGGACATGGCCCCTTCTGCCATTTTTTTGATGACCAATATCTTTTTCGGTTCAAAACGAATCATGAGGAGATAGGTCAGCATCTCATCCGAGAAAAAATTTCTCCCCTTTTAAAGGGAATCCGGCGAAGTCCCCACGGTCTGTTTAAAAAAGCAGAAGTCATTGATCCGGAGCAGGTTGCCTTCCTCATCAAGAGGCCTCAAAAGAAGGAGGGAAGAAAACATCCGAGATGGTTGGACTTCCTCCAGCAACTCTTTCGAGGAATCTTTACCTTCGATAATATCGATTATGTGTTGCGAGATGCCTATATGACCGGGGTTTCCATCGGTCCGGTGGATTGGAGGAGACTCCTTTACTACACCTCCTTTCGCCAAGAGGGATTGACTTTGGATAAAAGAGGAATGGATGCATTGGCCATGTTTCTCAATGCGCGTCTCTATCTTTACTCAAATGTTTATTATCACCGCACCACCCGTTCCATTGATCTTCAGCTTCAGGAAATATTTAAAGAGACGATGGAGATTCTATGCCCGTTTCATCCTTTGGAGGAGATAGACCGATACCTCTCGCTCACAGACTGGTTTGTGATGGAGAAGGTATCGGAGTGGAAAGGATCTTTATCGCCTCGGGAAAGGCAATTGGGAGAGAAGTGGGCTGAAGTGCTTTTGAGAAAGTTGAAATGGAGTAGTGTCTTTGAGGAAAAACTCACCCTAAGAGAGATGGAAATGGGACGACCGATTTTTTTAAAACCCGAAGAGGTGAAACAGAGGATCAAAGCCTTTTTACCGAAACGCCTGAAAGAGCTAGAATTCCACGTCGATATGGCTCACCATGACCCGAGGCCCCTCAATCCCTGGCATGAATCAAAGGAGGGGACCCTTCTGATCTTTGATCCGGGGTCGAAAAGAATATCGAGGGAACCCCTGAAAAGACTATTTCAATATATCCCAGCAAAAGTGGCCATTTGCCGAGTCTATGCCCCGACCCATCGTTTTGATAAGGAATTAGGACGGGCTGCTCGGCGTGCCCTGACCCTAGAAGGAAACTTGGAGAGCTTTGAGACGAATGTTTAAAAAGGATGGCCCAACCCCCGCATGGCTCCTCAGGGGCGTTATCTCCATATCGAACCGATGCCTGGAGGGAGGGCGCTGATCGATTTCAATCGTGCCTATAATCCCTTCTGCGAGTTTAACGAAAAATATACCTGCCCCTATGCCCCCGAAGAAAACCGACTGGAGATCGCCATTCGAGCAGGAGAGAAGCGTTTCCGCTGAAGGAATCGGCACTTTCTTTATCAAAGTGAAACCTTGTCTTAGGCCATGGGCCATGTTAATATGATAGCTAAGATCATTCATCATTGGGAATTGATTTTTAGGTTTGGCGCTTAGATAAAATTTAGAAGAAGAGAGAAAGGAATAGTGGGCGTGGAAAAGAACGGGTATCGGAAACAAGCAATGGAAATATACCAATTTATCAGCGACCATCTCTACTTCAACCGTCCAGATATAGAAATTAAAGGAGAGCGTTTTAATTCGGCGATCCTGCTAAGCCTTCTTACCGGCCTGAAGAAGGGAAAGGAATTGATTATTGGAGAACCAGGGTTGGGGAAGACAACCTCCGCAGAATATGTCTGCTCCCTCATCTACCAATTTCCATTGGGCGTGATTTGGGGGAGTGAGGTTTCAGGGCACCCGGAACAAACAGAGGAAAAAATTATTGGCAGACCGGATCTGGGCAGATTGAATCGAGGCGAGGAGGATGTGGTGTGGACCAATTTTTCCCAAATCCCAGTAAAAATTGTGGATGAGATCAATCGCCTTCCAGAAACCAAACAGAGCATGATCCTGGATGGGGTGGATCGAGGGAATTGGGAATACCTCAATGAGATGATCATTAACGAGGAATACTGTCTTTTTGCCACCGCCAATTATCAAGATGGAGGGACCAATACCATCATCGCTCCTCTGGTGGATCGATTCGATGTCATGGTGGAGTCGAGATACCCTGGGGCCAATCTTTCTTTTCTCATTGGGAAGGATAAGCGAAAAGATCATATCCTTAGACATTCGAAGTATGAAAAGGAGCTTTATCACATTCTGAAATACAAGATCGCTTATGAGAGGAAGATTTCTAAAATGGAAGAAGTTTGTAATGCCTACGGGGAATATCTTGATGAAGTATTAGGGGTCAAGTCCTTTCAGAGACAAGACCGTGATCAAATTCGTGCAGAGATGGAAAGTTTAGAGTTGGACCTCGATGCCAGCGCCTTTACTCGAATGCTTCTCGCTGAATTGTCTTTCTGTGAACGGTATGGGCAGAAACGGGTTGTCGAAAACTGTGAAGAGGGGTGTCACTATACGGAATATCTCTGCCGCCAAATTAAAAATTGTGCCTCCAATCGACTCCCTTCCTCTATAAAGCAGTATGCGCAGGGATTGGCATGGTTGATGGAGGATTCTGAGATCGACATCGAACATATCAAGGCAGTCATTCCCTATACGTTGGCCCATCGGATCCAATGGAAGGACGAGGTCCTTTCTCAGAAAGAGAGATCGAAAAGGGATGATCCCTTCCCTATTTTTCTTGCAAAGGAAGCGGTGAAAACAGTTTCTCAGAGATATCGAGAACAGAGCGAACATCTGAAAGATGCCTTGGCGGTCGGATCGAAGGTTTTTCAAGGGGGGGATTTGGAACCCTTGGAAGGGGATCACCCCCTTTATGTGGAAGTTAAAAAAGACATCGATACCCGAAGGAGCTAAGGCGGGAACGTTTTTTTCTATCGTGTTTTTGAGAGGCTAGATTTAATGATGAAATCCCCCACCCCGCCAAAAAAGAGTTCCATTCTCCCCCCAGACAAAGAAAGCTGGATAACCAAGAATCCCTTTGAGGAATTTAAAACCTTTGCTGCCCCCACCCCTGACCTCCCCCTGGATCAGATTGTCCAATCCACCGAGGCGGTGATGGATCGGATCCGCCGGGGATACGAGAAACTTTTAGAAGAGGAGGCCAAGGAACTTGTCTGGATGGTGCAATACAATACGATCATCAAGGCTTATGAGGTGGCGGAGAAATATGTAAGGGAGGTCGATTATACGGCAGAGGATATTGAAGACTTTTGCTTTGCTTTAGAGAACACCCAAAGGATTCCGTATCTCATCCCAGGACCAGCCGGCGTCTACATTTCTGCATTATGTAACTACGCAATGGAAGAAGAGATCGTCCTCAAGCTTTCTGAGCTGAAGACAGAGATCAATCTCATTGGATTTCGACTTTCAAAAGGAAAGCGATTGATGATCGAGGGAGATACCGGCGATTTCACGGGCATTGGCCTTGAGGGGGGGGAGTTAGTCATTGAGGGAAATTCAAAGAACTGGACAGGGGCAGGGATGAGGGGGGGAAAAATTTTGATCAAGAAGAACATCGGCCTCCATACGGGTGAATGGATGATGGGAGGAGAAATTTATGTAGGGGGAAGGGTTAGGGGGCTTGGAAATATTGTCGAGGGGAAGGTCTACGAGAGGGATAAACTCGTTTATCCAGGAAAAGTGCGGTATCCCAATCTTTATTACTAAAGATGAAGAGAAGATTTGTTGAACCTCAGCGATTAAGGATGGAAGAACAACATTATCAATCGATCATTGAAGAGATTTGGCCCAAGTTGAGGAGAAAACATCTCTATCCTGAGATCCCTATGCCCAAGGTCAAGGGGATCCCTGACCCGGAGCAGGGTGAGGGTGAAGAGGGAGAAGGCGTTGGGTTGGAGATGAAACAGAAGCAGATGACCATCAATGGTGCTTTTGTTTCACAAATGAAAGACAAGATGCCTGAAAAAAGAGTCATCGAGGCTCTTCTCGATCATGGGATTACCCATTACACCTTCTGCCCATGGGATTTCCATACACATCTCAGGCTTTATGCAGAGGCAAAGAAAGTGGTGGGCGATAAGGAATTGGCCAAACAGATGTCCAATTACTTTATCGATGTCATTGCGGATACCCATTGTGTTAGAAAGAGGTTTACGGAGATTCCAGAATTACATCGAAACCTGAAAAAAGGGACGATCGAGGAAGTGATCGCTTTCCTTTACCAAAAGATTTGGGGAATCGATTTGGGAATTCCGCCTTCCAAGATGAGCGTGAAAGGACACGCAGATATTGTCCGAAGACTTGCACGAATTCCCTATTTGGATCGCTCACGATGGGGAGAGAGTATCCGAAAGTTTGCCCGCTCTCTCAAACCCCTTCTCGTTGAAGAACAGAAACAACAAGGGAGCAAGGGAGGGAAAGGGGAACACAATCCTCAAGGGGAGGACTATTTGAACCACTATTCCAACGAAGAGATCGATCAGGGTTTAAGGGATTATGCAAGGCAGACCATGGTTTTGTCCGAATTCAAAGATGTCGTGGAGGACTTTTCCGACGAATTAAAAGGGGCGGGTTATGGAATGGAAGGAGGGATGGGGAGAGGTCAAGGGAGTCCCATCGATGCAGACATCCTTTTCTATATGAAGCTGGCGGAAAATTATTCGATCCCTATCAAGAAAGTCCCTTTGGAAGAAAAAGGGTCCCTCCATCCACATTCTCATTCTCCCTGGGAGATTGGGTCACCTTTTCAAGACGTGGATATTTGGACCAGTTTTGGGAAGATCATGCCAGGTATCACTCAGATTTGGACGAAAAGAGAGGGGAAAGGGAGAGGAAAAATGGAAGGCACTCCCGATTGCTTAATTGCCATCGATTCTTCAGGAAGTATGATCAACCCTCGAAAAAGCCTCTCCTATGCTGTTCTGGGAGCAGCCTGTGCCACCAATGCCTATCTTCAAAATGGTTCAAAAGTAGCTATCTATAATTTCAGTGATGCCCCGATGGGGGGAAAGGATATTTTGAATTATACAGACCAGCGAGAGGACATCTACCGCGTTCTTTGTAAATATTTTGGGGGTGGGACGGCGTTGGACTTAGAGGATTTAATCCCATTGACCCAGGGGAAGAAAAACTTGGATCTCTTCATCATTACCGATATGAAAATTACCAACCTTGAGGCATTGATCGGATTTTTTGGACAGATCCAAAACCGGGTGACGGCCGTTCACATTGGAGACAACCCTTATGCAGCCCGATTTGAAAAGGCTGTTGAGAAAAGGAAAAACATCAGCATCTATACGGTCAAACGAAAAGAAGATATCCCCCACCTTGTTCTCGGAAGGATAAGGGATTATTTTAACCCGACTCATATAAAAAAATCTTGACTCTTCTCCTTCAAATCCTATAATTTATTTCCAGATCATTTTTCCCTCTGAGGGATGGGGAATAGTGGGGTTAAAAGCCCTCACATGAGTCACGGGAGTCTATCAATGAAACAAGAGATTTTAGAGGCAAGATACACACATCAAGAACTTATTCGGAAATATAATTGGATTGCTCCGGTCTATGATTTGTTTGGAATTTTGATGGAGTCAAAAGCTCGTCAAAGGGCATTAGAGATCGCTGCAATTCAGAACGGAGAAAAAGTTTTGGAAGTTGCCCTTGGAACCGGACTCAATTTTGTGGAGATACTGAAGAGGAATCAGAATGGATGGGTGGATGGAATCGATGTCTCCATGAAAATGGTGGAGAAGGCAAGAAAAAGAATTTTTAAAACAAAACAAAGGAATTATACCCTCCATCTCTGCGATTGTCGGCATCTTCCTTTCGAGGACGAAACGTTTGATGTCATCATGAGCCAATATCTCTTGGACATCCTTCCTGTTGAAGATTTCATTCCCATTCTTTTGGAATTTAAAAGAGTTCTAAAAGATGGGGGCAGAATCATTTTAGCCAACATGACAAAAGGGGAGAGATGGTTGAATCAAATTTATGAAGGGATTTATAAACTAAGGCCACCTCTCTTAGCTGGATGCAGAGGGGTCATGGCCCAACCTTTTCTCGAAAAGATAGGGTTTAGAGAATTTCACAGGGAATTTGTATCCCAACTCGGATTTCCATCGGAAGTAGTGCGAGGAGTGAAGAAGAACGGTTTGGGTTAAAAATTAAGAATAACCTCTAATAATTATTGAGGATTATATTGATTAAAGATTAGGCATTTTGCTAAAAAAATATAGAATAGGCCATTTTTAGATTAAAAGATTAAAGTTTTCAACAGGGTATTCACAAAAAATGTGGGAAACACACTTAACCTAATAATTCTATTGATTAAATTAAAAGGGATCAGTTAGAGGAGGGCCATAACTGACCCCAACCAATACATCAAATGGGGGTGAAACAAGGAGGCGCTATGGTTTGATGTACTGGCTAATCAAATAATAATATATCATAATTTAAAATCAATATCTAAAAGATATTTGGCACAAGAATTGCTCAAAAAATGGTTATGAAACGAATTTTAGTTATTATTTTATTCATCTTCTTTATTTCAGACATCTCTTTTGCAGAGGTTTACAAATGGGTTGATGAAAAAGGAGTGGTCTCTTTCACAGATGATATCATGCAAGTTCCAGAGAGATATCGACTTAAGGCTGAAAAAATTGGGTTGCCAGAAGAGAAGGAAGAAACGAAAGTTGAGGGGGGAGCAACCCCTAAGAAAAAAGAGGAAACTTATAGGGATCGATTAGGAAGGGGAGAAGACTATTGGAAGGGACGAGTGGAGGAATGGAAAAAGAAATTAAGAGAATATCAAGATAAATTGGAAATTTTGAGGGCTAAGTATAATAAATTGACAGAGAGGTTTAATGATTCAAAGAGTACAGCGGAGAGAGGAAATCTTCGGAGAGAAAGAGACCAAGTCAAGAATGAAATGGACCAATGTAAAATTCAGATTGAAGAAGCCAAGAACATGCTAGAAAAAAAGATTCCGGAAGAAGCTGAACTCTATAAAGCAAAGCCGGAATGGGTAAGACAGTGAAAATATTTCATAGGCTTTAAAAAAAGTATCCATTGAATAAAAATCCACTTAAAAATTTATAACCCCCCTTTTTAAAAGGAATATACTCTTTTCCCCATTTACAATATCCTCTTTCTAATAATAAGAATATGACAATTTGTAAAAGGGTTTAAAAAATAATGAAATTGGTATTATTTTTGCTAATGATTTAATGTACAAATCTTAAATGGATATGGTAAAATATTGACCAAAATTTGAAGCAAAAGGGAGGTTTTTAAGAGAAAGGGAGGAAATGGCATTAAAAATGCATTTTTAAATTAACCCAAACTAAAAATGTACAAAATGAATCAACAAAATCAATCTGCCTCACAAACCAAAATGGGTGTCCTCTCGATTGAAAAGAGGAAACATCCAAGGTTTAGTGTCGAGCTGCCCCTAGATTATTCCCGTGTTGATGGGAAAGAAACCTTTGGAGGGATGGTAGCGAATGCAAGCGAGGGGGGACTTCTCGTCTATCTACCCGAAAGGGTCGCGATAGGAACTTTATTGAAAATTGAGATATTTTATGTAAGAGGCTTAGAATTGGACACGGTTAAAGCGGTGGCCAAAGTGGTCTGGTGTGATTTGGCTGCCAGGGAAAGTTGGGGCGAGCACCGATATGGATTGCAGTTTCAATATATAGAAGAAAAAGACTTTAGTCGGTTAACGACTTTATTGAAAGAGGTGGGAAAATAAAAAAATATTGAGGGGAATAAAAATATTTTTATAAAGCCATAGGGCTAGATAAAAAATATGTTGAACTATTTTGAAAAATTGTTTAAAAATAAGGAGAAAAAATGAATCAGGTCTGTTCGGGGATAGCCGAGAGGGGACCCTAAATTTTTCATCCTATAGAAGGCGACTAAAAATCTCCCTCGATATGGTTTAGGGAAAAACTGCTCGGCATAAAAGGTACATCATGGTTGGATTAAATCAGGAAGAAGGGAGATATAGAGTCCTCCTCATCGGAATCGGAGATAACACCGAAGAAGAAAAAAGTCCCTTCTGTCATAATCTTTCTAAAACCTTTAGTATTCCCTTTCTTCTATTAAAAAAGATTGTTGACCGTTGTCCTATCATCCTCAAAAAAAATCTCTCTTTAAAAAAAGCAGAAATGCTTGCCAAAACCCTTAAGTCTTTCGGAGCAACGGTCTCTGTTGAAGAAAGAAGGAATTTCCCGCCCATCTCTCTCGAATTCCAGGAATTGGTCCCCCATCAGTTGGCCTTGGAGTCCTCCTATCTCCGGAAGACGCAAAGAGGAACATGGAGTGTCACAGGAAGGGTGGAAAATATATCGGATGAGACTTTAAATGATATTTGGGCGCTGATTCAACTTTTTGGAGATCTTGAAGAATTTATTACCTTTGAAGAAACTCCCCTCCCCATTAACCCTCTCCCAGCAGGAGAAACTTCTCCCTTTAAGGTAGTCTTTGAAGGGGACATTTTTATTAAAAGGATTTCCGTTGCATTTAAGAATTCTTCTGGACAACCTATTCCAGCGGTGGATAAAAGGAAAAAGAGGGAGTGGGTGGAGGTGGAGATAAAAGACCAAGATGAGCGGTCGCCTTTCTCCGCTGAACCAGAGAGCCCTTTCCTGCATGTCGAGGAGAACAGAGAGGAGAAGGGAAAAGATGGGGAAGGGGCTGCAGAGGAACCCCTTTCACTCAATCTCGAGGAAACTTCCGCAGAGGCGACATTTGAACCTTCAGAAAAAGTTTTGGAGCTCCCCTCGGGTGTGCCAATGGAGAATGGGTGCCAAGAAGGGGAAGAATTAGAGAAAGCCGTTGAGGACGAGACCATTCAAGGATTTATTCCAACTGTTTCAGATGAATTGAAAGAAGAAGCAGAAGAAGAAAAAACAAAAGAAAAAGAAGAAGAAAAAACAGCTTTGGACGATTTAGAACTGGATTCTGATAAAGAGGAAGTGGCTGAAGCGTCGCGCCTTGAAGCTTCAGTATTTGAAGAAGCCACCCAATTGCTAGAGGATATTTCTGGGACCACCGGAGAAGCCGAGGGTGAAGAAAAGGCAGAACAAAGGAAAGAAGAGGTAACCAAAGAAGAGACAATAGAAAAAGGGGGGCTTCCTTCATTCTCTTGGATAGAGTATTTTAGAGAGGCAGTGGAAACTTATTATCAAAGACCTCGTGATATTTTTTCGATGTGGTTTGGGGAATGTCGAAAGGAGGGTGAATTTAAAAATTCCCTTCATGCCCTTTTGACCATATTGGTTCATTCCCGGTTTGATCAAGAGCGCCAATCTATCAAAGCATTGGAAAACACCCAAAGGGTATTCCGACTCATCGTTCAACCGAATCTCCTCCTTGATGACCTGCCACCTTTTGAGGGGACACCCTTTGTATCTGGAGAAGTTTGGAGAGACCTATTTCATCGAGCACTCCCTAAGGTCCAGCAGATCGGAAAGGTTATCCTTGAAAAAAATTATTGGAACGCCTTTGATTTGGAACAGTTGATTCAAGTCATCCCCCATATGGGTCATCAAAACAGCCGAATAGCGATCCAATGGATTAACGAATTGATTCCGGATGTCGTGGAGGTTGATTTTTCCGATACTCCAATCATCATTGGGGAAGGTATTTATAGAGTCGCCTCTCGATTAGGCATTGTGGATCCCCATTTCGACACTTATCAAGGTAGGAATTCGATGGGAGATATTAAAATCCAATCTTTTACGAAAGAGGCTTTTCCTCAGAATCCTGTGAAGGTCGAGGAACCGATGGCCTGGATGGGAAGGGAAGAAGAACGAGGAGGACATTGTTTCCCTATCCAACCACAGTGCGAGGGGTGTCTCTTCGAAGTATTCTGTTCAAGACTTTATGTTCACTTTAACCCATCAGAAAAAGGGATGAGAGAGTGACAGAAAAACAAGAAACGAAATCCCATGTGGGGGTGGCAAATTTAGAAAGGAGGAGACATCCCCGATTTTCAATCGATTTGCCGATAGAGTACCATCTCATCCCCTCATCCATCACCCAAACAGGCCGAGCCCTCAATGCCAGTGGGGGTGGATTGTTGGTTTATCTTTCACAAGAGATAGAAATTGGTCAACAGCTCAAAATTAAACTCTTTTTTGCTTCAGGTTCTCGTTTGAATTCCATCGAAGTATTGGCAGAGGTAGTTTGGATGGATATCCATTTGGGGAAAGGGTGGGGAGATTACCGATGCGGAGTAAGGTTTATGGATATCTCCCCTGAAGACCTCAGCATTTTAAAAAATTTTTTAAAAAGTCTTTCAGAATAACTTTGTTTCTTCATTGTCCTCAAAGAGGTTATTGATTTCACTCTCTTGCCAAAAGAATAAAGAAATTTTATAATGATTTTGGAGGAGTGGAGAGATGAGTGGGAAGAGCAGTTTTCCTTACCGCAAATATGATCGAAAGCCGCATCCTCATATCGTGAAGCAAATTTTAGAGGATAGCGAATTGATCGAGATGATGAAAGAGGTGCTTATTAAGGAGGGGAAGGCCTGCCCTTTTTGTCATCGGAAATTGAAAGGGGAACTTAATGTGAGGGAAATTTGGTAAGAGAGAAATATGAAAAGAGATAATTCTGTTACCAATCATCTCTTTAAGTGCTTCCCTTCCCAGTTAGTTGGTTTTAAATATCTTCATCCGGGAATTCCCGAGTGAAGGAGAATTGGAAAGGTTTAACAATAAACATATCTGCTGCGTCGCCCACACCCCCCGCGGGAATAGTAAAAGGCAGTGAGACGACGAAAATGGCAGTCCCCACGATTCCCGCAGCAACCCCAAGGGGTCTGGCGAAAATTATATCCAGGGCACTCCATCCATGTGCGACAGGGTCATCCTTCCCAAATCTATCTCCGGCCCACCCTGTTGAATAAAGACTGCCAATGACTAATGAAAGGGTCAATAATAACAGCAAAATCTTTTTAAATCCTTTCATGAGAAGTTCCTCCTTTATGATCAATTTGAATAAAACCTATCAAAGTTAAAGAGAATTGTCAACTGCTTTAAATGAAATAAAATTAGTTATGAGCATTAAATTTTAATGAAGTATTTTCATCATCAAGGAAGAGAATTCCTTGACGACGAATAACTTGAGGATCAGCAAATGAATCTTCATGAGATATAAATTGGCCACTACCGTTTCTTTTGTCACCTTCACCATCGGTTTATCCTTACAGTAAAAAGAAGTCTCGGAAATTTAAGAATGAGGTCGTCATATTTAAACTTGTGTGCCAATGACACAAGGGTTGCAATATAAAGGAGGAGGAATAGAGAGAAAAATTCTTTAAAGAATTAAAAAAATTGAACTATAGTATTTTTTATGCAATTTTTCTGCCAGATTAATAAATTGAACCGGAATATGAATAATTTATTGAAATTTAAGGATAAATACATTTGAGAATGAGAAAAATATCCCTTAAGATTAGTTTATTAAAGTGACAAAGATTGTTATTTGGATAAAAAATGTCATTTTGGGATAAGGCTTTTCCCTTAAATCATGATCTCACCGAAAGGTTGTCGTTTCCTTCATCAGGCGTAATACCTTCGATTGGAAGAGGTGATTCAAAAAGCTATTCCGTTCCTTAGAGATTTCTGAAAAGTCTGGAAATCTCAAGAGAGCGTAAAGTAATTTTTTAGAGCTCTCCCTTAAAATACTTGACAATTGAATTAAAAATCGATATATCTACCCAAAATTCAAAGGGATATTTTTGTTTCTTTATTAAAAGATGGAATGGACATTACTTCTCAACTCTACATTTGAGCCATTAAAAGTAGTGACTTGGAAAAAAGCGATCATCATGGTGATGCTTGAAAAAGTAGAGGTGATTGAAGAATACGATCGCATGATTCGAGGCGTCAGCATTTCCTTACGGCTACCCGCCGTGATTCGATTGAATCGTTTTATTAAAAGAAAAATTCCTATTGTTAAATTTTCCCGCCAGAATCTTTATGTCCGGGATCGGGGAAAGTGTCAGTACTGTGGCACCCCTTTTGAGCACAAGGAGTTGACCTATGACCATGTCATTCCACGTTCAAAGGGGGGACAAACGGAATGGACCAATGTCGTGACCTGTTGCATAGCCTGTAATCTTAAAAAGGGGGGGAGGACACCTGAAGAAGCTGGGATGTCGCTGATCCGAAAACCCAGGGCGCCCCTTTGGATACCCCTATTGCCGATGAGTCTTGGGATCAAAGAAACCCCGGATCCCTGGAAGGATTATCTCTACCTTAATCTGGAGTTGGCTTCTTAATTTTTCTCTATGAACATCTATACTCCTATATACCTCTCATCTCTATTAAAAATTGATCTCAGAGATGAACCGTGGTAGCGGTATAGGTCAGGAGGAAGGTCTTATCAAAGCTTTTGATAGAAATAAAAGGCGGATAACCTATTGCGAAGGGATGGAAAGCAATGAAATATCTTTGGGCCCCGTGGAGAATGGATTATATTTTAGGAGAGAAAAAGAGAGGGTGTTTCTTTTGCAAAGGACTTAAGGATAAAAAGAACAAAAAAAACCTCATCCTCTATCAGGGTGAATATGTGTTTGTGGTCATGAATAAATATCCTTATACCAACGGCCATCTGATGGTTGTTCCCAAACGCCACTGCCTCAATCTGGAGCAATTAGACAGTAATGAATTAAAAGAGCTTTTCGACTTATTGAAAGCCTCCACACAGGTGCTGAAGACAAGCCTTCGTCCACATGGATTCAATATTGGGATGAATATCGGGAAGGTAGGGGGGGCTGGAGAAGACCATCTCCATCTCCATATTGTCCCGAGATGGGCAGGAGATACCAATTTTATGCCAGTGATAGGGGAAACGAAGATCGTCCCTGAATATTTAGAAAAAACCTATCAGAAACTTCACGCTACCTTTATGGATCTTTTGAGGAAAAAGAAAGTCCAGAAAGGAGGATGAAAAGGTGAGATGGGTCAAAACATTGCTTTGGATGTTGGCCTTTTTCGTGGCGATCCTTTTTTCCATTCAAAATAGAAGCGAGGTCACACTGCGCTTCGTTTTCCCCACAGAGAATTATCAATGGTTTGAAATTCCAAAAATTCCTCTCCCTCTCTTCTTGGTTATTCTTTGCTCCATTTTTTTGGGAGTCTTGATTGGGGGAGTGGGTGACATTTATAGACGCTTTCAACTCAAAAAGACCCTTCGTCAAAACCAAAAAACGATTGAAAGGTTGGAGAGAGAGATCCAATCGCTTCGGGGTCCTGGTTTGGATCAGCCCTCTTTTCTCAAAAAAGAGAGTTAACCTTCTGATCAGTGAAGGGGATTCTTTATCATGATGAGGGAAATTTCCCCAGGGCGGATTAAAATTTTTCTTGCATCCCAGAGTGAATTGTAGTATAGTTATTACGTAATTAGTTGGTCTGCTGAAAAAGCGGGCTATGTGCCCGCTTTTTTTTTAAAAAAGCTGATTAAGCGTGAGAGATGGTGAAAAATGAGATTGTGGATAGGGTACGCGCCCTTGCCGATCCCATCCTTTTGAATGAAGGAATGGATTTGGTAGATACTGAATATCGGAGAGAATCAAAAGGATGGGTCCTTCGCCTCACTCTGGACAAAGAAGGAGGGGTCACCCTTGACGATTGTATCCGAGTCAGTCATGAGGTTGGAAGGAGTTTAGATGTAGAGGATTTCATACAAACCCCGTATACGTTAGAAGTTTCCTCTCCAGGTCTTACCCGTCCATTAAAAACCGAAAAGGACTTTATGAAATATCGCCACCGTTTGATCAAAGTGAAGACTGTCGATTCCATTGAAAATCGGCGGCAATTTAAAGGGAGACTCCTGAGAGTTTCAGAGAACCAAATTGAAATAGAAGTAGAGGGAGGGGTCTTTCAGATTCCTCTCTCCAATGTGGCAAAAGCCAACTTGGAAGTTGACCAGGATGTGCTCCGAAAGGGGCACCATATAAAATGATATTACATTTCAGGGAAGCTCCGTCCAGCCTTGGCGGAAGGAGCTTCATGTTAAAAGGGAGAGATGAATTATGCCATCCAATCTCAATTTTGTGATTGATCAAGTGGGAAAGGATAAAGGGATTGACCGGAAGGTGATCATCGAAGCCTTAGAACAGGCCGTGCTGACTGCTTCGAGAAAGAAATATGGACACCAGGGGGAGATAGAAGTCCACTTTAATGAAGAGGCGGGTGAAGTGGAGTTGTTTCAGTTCAAGCAGGTTGTGGAGGAAGTGACGAATCCATCGACGGAGATCTCTCTGGAAGAGGCCAGGGAATTGGACAGCGAAGCACAGATCGGAGACAGCCTGGGAGTGAAGTTAAATACCGACTTCGGGCGAATTGGAGCCCAGACGGCGAAGCAGGTGATCATCCAGAAGGTGCGAGACGCTGAACGAGAGAATGTCTATAATGAATTTAAGGATCGAAAGGGAGATTTGGTCAGTGGAACCGTTCAGAGGATGGAGAAGGGAAATCTCTATATTAGCATTGGTAGGGCAGAAGCCGTTCTTTTATCGAAAGAACAAATTTCTGGGGAGAGCTACCGGCAAGGGGAGCGGCTTCGGGCCTATATTCTTGATGTACAGAAGAACTCAAAGGGACCGCAAATTTTTGTTTCTAGGACTCATCCAGGATTTTTGATCAAGTTGTTTGAGATGGAAGTGCCTGAGATCTCTGAGGGAGTGATCAAAATGATCAGCGCTGCCCGGGAACCAGGTGAGAGGGCAAAGATCTCTGTCTATAGTTCGAACCGGGATGTGGATCCAGTGGGGGCCTGTGTAGGAATGAGGGGTTCTCGAGTCCAGAGCGTGGTCCAAGAACTTCGAGGGGAGCGGATCGATATTATTCCTTGGTCTCAAGATCAAGCCAAATATGTGTGTAATGCTTTGGCCCCGGCCAAAATCTCTAGGGTCTATATCGATGAGGAAAATCGTCATATGGAAGTGGTCGTGGCAGACGATCAACTCTCCCTCGCCATCGGGAAGAAAGGCCAAAATGTCCGATTAGCCTCCAAATTAACTGGATGGAAGATCGATATTAAGAGTGAATCCAGGATGGAGAAGATCTCCAGTGAAATTTTGGAAAAGTTTAAGAGCCTCCCTCATATCGGAGATGTGGCGAGCCGTGTCCTTTATAACGAAGGCTTCCGATCGATCAAGGAGGTGTCCGAGGTTGACCCAGAAGAGTTAGCAAAGGTTTTAGAAATTGAGAAAGAAAAGGCTGCTGAGATCGTCAAAGGGGCGATTCAGATGTCCCGAAGAGAAGAAGGCGCAGAGGTCAGCCAAGAAGCTCTTTCAACAACTGGTGATCCTGCTCTCGATCCGGTGGACCGGATGGAAGGAGTAGGGGAGAAAACGGCCCAACTATTAGAAGCGAATGGATTTAAGACCGTTTATGATATTTTGGAAACGAATATTGAGAAGCTTTCTGCCCTTCCAGGGATCGGGGTCAAGAAGGCGTCAAAATTGATCCAAACAGCAAAACATTATATCGAAGGAAAGAGAGCATGAGTCAGAAAGGGCATGCCCCCATTCGTACATGTATTGGATGTCGGAAGAAAAGGAAGAAAGAGGAAATGATTTGGTTGACCCTAAGTGATGAAGGAGTGGTGGTGGTGAACGAGAAGAAGCCTCATCCAGGGCGGGGGTTTTATCTCTGTCCAGATCTCGGATGTTTAAACACGGCAAAGAAAAAGAAGAGAGGGGTTGGGTTCTTGGAGACGATGGATTTCCGGTATCTTTCAGCAAAAGGTTTTTCCAAAGAGTGGAAAGGGTTGAATTAGAGGAGGAAGGGAATGACAAAGAGTAAAGTCCTCGATCTTGCACGCGAAGTCGGGATGGGGGATGACAAACTGCTTATGAAATTGAAACGAATGGGGGTGAAGGTAAAAGATAAGAAACTTACCGAACCTGAAAAAAAGGTCTCCTCCTTTGATGAGAAGATTATCGAAAGGGACTCTGAGAAAGAAATCGTTGAGAAGCGGGTCAAACCCACCGTGATTCGGAGAAGGGTAAGAACCCTAAAAGTTAAAGTGGAGGCCCCACCTCCTCTATTGGCTGTCGTCGAGCCCGAGGTTGCCACTGAGGTGGTAAGTGGAAAGATTCCAAAAGCAAAAGAGAAAGAAGGAAAGGCCGAAACCGAGCCGAAAATTTCGGAAAAGGCTGAAGAGAAAAAGATCCTCCCCCCAAGATCGATCGGGGCAGTGCCAACCCAGGTTACCCTTGAAGAAGCGGGGGAAATAGCAGAAGGCAAGAAAGAGGCTGAAGAGCTTAAACCGAAGGAAGCTCCTCTAAAAAAGGTTGAGGTGAAGCTACTGGAAAAAGAAGAATTATTGGAGAAAGAAAGATTGGGGCCCCTTGCGAAGAAAAAGGGGTTTATAAAAAAGAGAAAGAGAATTGAAGAAAGGATGTTGGGGGAAGATGAGGTCGAAGGAGAAAAAGGTGAAGGGAAAGGGGTCGAACCCAGATTCAGGTCCTTCCGACCTATGAAGAAGAAGGTGGTATTAAGGACGCCGAAGAAGACAGAGGTGACTATCCCCAAACCCATTAAAAGAATCATTCGAATCGCTGAAGTCATCGCTGTTGGGGATCTTGCAAAAAGGATGGGCGTCAAAGGTGGAGAATTGATTAAGAAGTTGATGGAAATGGGTGTGCTGGTAAATATCAACCAGCTCATTGATGCGGATGTCGCCTCTCTGGTGGCCAGCGAGTTTGGCTACGAGGTGGAGAAAGTCTCCTTGGAGCGCCAAGAGCTATTGGAAAGAAAAGAGGACCTCCCCGAACAGTTGAAACCCAGACCCCCCGTAGTCACGATCATGGGCCATGTGGATCATGGAAAGACCATGCTTTTGGATTCAATAAGAAAAACGAATGTGATGGGAGGGGAAGCCGGAGGAATCACCCAGCACATCGGGGCCTATGATGTTGAATTAGAGAATGGGCATGTGGTTTTTATTGACACCCCCGGTCATGAAGCCTTTACCGCTATGAGGGCAAGAGGAGCTCAGGTGACAGACGTGGTCGTTTTGGTGGTCGCTGCGGATGATGGGATGATGCCACAAACAAAGGAGGCGATCGATCATGCGCGAGCTGCCAAAGTTCCAATTGTGGTCGCCATTAATAAGATTGATAAACCGATCGCAAACCCCGAAAAGGTGAAGAAAGACCTTTCGGAATATGGGCTCGTCCCGGAGCAATGGGGTGGGAATACCCTTTTTACTGAGGTATCGGCCAAACAGAAGACAGGGATTAAAGAGTTGCTGGATTTAATCCTCCTCCAGGCAGAGGTTTTAGAATTAAGGGCCAATCCAGACAAACCTGCTCGAGGGGTCATTATCGAAGCGAAATTGGACAAAGGAAGAGGTCCCGTGGCAACCCTCCTCGTGCAGGAGGGAATGTTGAAAACAGGGGATGCCTTCCTCGCAGGTTCGCACTATGGTAGGGTCAGAGCGATGCTGAATGATAAAGGGCAGAAGATAGAAGAAGCTTGTCCCTCTATCCCGGTGGAGGTGGTGGGTTTTACCGATATTCCAGAGGCAGGGGAGACGTTCATCGTTGTCTCCGAAGAGAGGATGGCCAAACAGATCAGCCTCTATCGACAAGAAAAAATTCGTGAAAAGGAACTTTCAAAGTTGAGCAAGGTCTCCTTAGAGGAGCTCTATGATAAGATTAAGAAGGGGGAAGTAAAAGAACTGAATGTCATTATTAAGGCAGATGTCCAGGGATCCATCGAGGCCGTGAAAGAGGCATTGAAAAAGCTCTCCACGAATGCTGTAAAGGTCAATATCCTTCATGATGCGGTCGGCGGGATTACAGAGACCGATGTGAATTTAGCTTCGGCTTCCAATGCGATCATCATTGGCTTTAATGTGAGGCCGGGTCCGAAAGCTCAGTCTCTCTCAGAGCAGGAACATGTCGATGTCCGGACTTATTCCGTGATCTATGATGCGATCACCGATATTAAGAATGCCTTGGAAGGATTACTTGAGCCCACTTACAAAGAACATATCTTGGGAAGGGCACAGGTGATACAGGTTTTTAACATCCGCAAAGTGGGAGCCGTGGCAGGCAGTCTCGTGATAGATGGGAAAGTCGTCAAAGGAACCCATGCGAGATTACTGCGAGACAATGTCGTCGTCTATGACGGCCGGATTTCTTCACTCAGGCGATTCAAAGACGATATGAAGGATTGTAGCCAAGGGCTTGAGTGTGGTATCGGCATTGAGAATTTTAATGATATTAAACTCGGGGATGTCATCGAGTCTTACGAGATGGAAGAAGTAAAAGCTCGGTTAGCCTGATGTGATACAATGAACGATGAACAATATACGATGAACAGTCTGTTACTTCGTTGTCCATCGTTCATCGTTTATGGTTCATTGTTCAGGGTAAAGAGATGGTGATCGGAATTTGTCAACTCGATCTTCGGATTCCAGAAAATCATTCTTTGAAAGAAAAACGACATGTGCTTCGCAAACTGATTGATCGGGTAAGACACCGTTTTAATGTGGCCATTTCAGAAGTCGGGGATAATGACCTATGGCAACGGGCGCAGATTGGTTTCTGTACAGTTGGGAATGATCGACGGCATATCAATTCGAGCTTGGATAACATCGTTAACTTTATTGAGCAGATGCACCTCGTCGAGATGGTGCAAACAGAAATTGAAATCATTACGGTATAATTATTTTAAAGGTTCGGATGGAAGGAAAACGTTCAGAAAAAGTAGCTGATTTGATTCGGAAAGAAATCTCCCAAATGCTGGTGAAGTCGATCAAAGATCCTCGTATTGGTTTTGTCACGATCACCAAGGTGACTGTTTCTGAGGATTGCCGGTTTGCAAAAGTCTATTTCAGCGTGGCAGGAACCCCGCAAGAGAGGGAGAGGTCCATAAAGGGTCTGGACAGCGCCAAGGGATTTGTCCGAAAAGAATTGGGTCGGCGGATCCGGCTGAGGTATACTCCTGAGATACTGTTTCAATTCGATCCCTCCATTGAGTATGCGATTCATATGGAAGAGTTAATCCAAAGCATCCATCAGGAAAAGGAGCCGAATGGGGATGAAGAGGGGAATTGATGGCCTCCTCATTGTGGATAAACCTGAAGGGATCACCTCCCTCGATGTGGTCAGAGAGATCAAACATCGATTTGGCATTAAGAAGGCAGGCCATATCGGAACCCTTGATCCCTTTGCCACAGGCGTTTTGCCTATTGTCATCAACGAGGGAACGAAATTGGTTCCCTTTTTAAGGGAAGGTCCTAAGGAATATGGAGCGACCCTCAAGTTAGGGGAGGAAACCACCACAGATGACTGGACCGGTAAGGTTGTCCTGAAACAACCATGGGAGGGAGTTCCGGCAGAAAAGATTGAGGGTGTCATCCATACATTTTTAGGGAAGATTCGTCAGACCCCTCCCATGTTTTCGGCCATTAAAATGCAGGGGAAACCCCTTTATCGATTAGCCAGAAAAGGGATCGAGGTTGGACGGAAAGAGAGAGAAGTAGAAATTTATAATATTCAAATGGAGGAAATTGAGCTCCCCCTTGTCCATTTTAAAGTTTCTTGCTCAAAAGGAACTTACATCCGCACCCTGGGAAGAGATCTTGGAAGAAAGATAGGATGTGGGGCCCACCTTCTTCGTCTGAGGAGGGCTCGGAGCGGCCCTTTCACGCTCGAGCAAGCGATCTCCTGGGAAAGGTTAAAGGATATCTCCAAACCCGATGCCCTTCAACCGTGGTTGATTTCTTTGAGTGCGGCCTTGCCCAGTTTACCCGAGATGATCGGGGACGAACAATTGGTGGAGAAAGTGCGCTCTGGGAAGGAGATGATGGTTCAAGATCTTACTCCACAGACCCTTCCAGCCTTCGAAAAAGGGGAATGGCTCAAGATGTCCTCTCCTCGGGATGGGTTGGTGGCCATTTTAAAATCAGAAGTGAAGGGGGCGGATATTCCCTGGGCAAATCCAGAAGTCGTGGCCCTTCGCCCGTTAAGAGTGTTTCAACCCCAAGAACGATACCCGACGGAAGATCACGTTTAGTTTAAAAGGAGGATTTCATGACACTTGTTCAGGAAAAGAAAAAAGAGATCATCGAACAGTTTAAAAACCACGAACGGGACACGGGTTCCCCGGAGGTTCAAATCGCTCTTCTCAGCGAAAGGATTCGATATCTGACAGAACACTTTAAAATACACAAACGAGACCATCACTCTCGCAGGGGTCTCCTTAAATTGGTTGGGCAGCGGAGGAGACTCCTCAACTACCTTAAAGAAAACAAAGTGGACCGATATCGAACGGTCATCGATAAGTTAGGTCTACGGAAGTAATGCCATCATGTTCTAAATGAAAAGGAGTGAAGAGATTCATATGAGTCAGAAGCTACAAATCGATTTAGGAGGAAGGCCCTTTTCCATTGAAACTGGAAAGGTGGCGAAGCAGGCAAACGGTTCGGTCATGGTGCAGTATGGAGAGACGGTCGTCCTGGTGACGGCTGTGACATCCGAAAAGAAGCGCGAAGGCCTCGATTTCATTCCCCTCACTGTTAATTATTTAGAAATGACTTATGCTGCAGGGAGGATCCCAGGAGGTTTTTTTAAGAGGGAAGGGAGACACAGCGATCGTGAGACGCTGATCTCCCGCTTTATTGATCGACCCCTGAGACCCCTTTTCCCTAAAGGGTTTCAAAATGAGATCCAGATCATCGCCACCGTCCTTTCTGCCGACCAGGATAATGATCCTTCCATATTAGGAATGATTGGAGCCTCCAGCGCTCTTTCTCTCTCCGATATCCCCTTCGAAGGACCCATTGCAGGAGCTAAAGTGGGTCGGATTGACGGAGAGTTCGTCCTCAACCCCACGTATGAAGAATTGGAACTGAGCGATATCGATCTCTTTGTGGCAGGGAGTGAGGATGCCATCATTATGGTCGAAGGAAGCGCAAAGGAGGTCAAAGAGGAGGAGATCTTGGAGGCCATTCTGTTTGGCCATCGGTCCCTGAAACCGGTGATTGCTCTTCAGAAACAGATGAAGTCAGCTTTAGGAGTTACCCCTCGGGAATTCGAACTCCAAAAACCAGAAGAAAGCCTTTACGAAAAAGTCAGCGCAACCGCTCAAGAGAAACTCCAGGAAACCTTTCACATCACAGAAAAAGGGGAAAGAAAAGAACGATTGGAGGAGATCCTTCAGTTGACCTTTCAGGAGCTCGGGGTCCAAGATGAATCCTCACAAAAGATGGTGAGGATCGCTTTCGAAGCAATCTATCGTAAACTGGTCCGAAAATTGATTTTAGAAAAGAAACAGAGAATCGATGGAAGAAGGCTTTCAGAAATTCGTCCCATCTCCTGTGAAGTGGGTATCCTTCCCAGAACCCATGGTTCCGCCCTTTTCACACGTGGAGAAACTCAGGTCCTGGCTGTTGTCACATTTGGAACTTCTGAAGATGAGCAAAAGATTAATTCCTTGAACGGTGAGATCTATAAATCATTCATGCTCCACTATAATTTCCCTCCCTTTTGTACAGGAGAAGTTTCCCCACTGAGGTCGCCCAGCCGGAGAGAGATTGGGCATGGGGCTTTGGCCGAAAGGGCAATCCTGCCTGTTCTCCCTTCGAGTGAGAATTTTCCCTATACCATTCGAATTGTCTCAGAAGTGTTGGAATCGAATGGATCCTCCTCCATGGCTACAGTATGTGGATCAACCCTCTCACTCATGGATGCAGGGGTTCCGATTAAAGCTCCCGTAGCTGGTATTGCCATGGGTTTAATCTTAGAAGAGGGGGAGAGCGCCGTCCTTTCAGACATCCTGGGCGATGAGGACCATCTGGGGGACATGGATTTCAAGGTGGCGGGCACTTCTGAAGGGGTTACAGCCATCCAGATGGATATCAAAGTTCAGGGCATCTCCAAAGAGATTATGAGAAAAGTTCTCGATCAGGCCAGAGAGGGCAGATTCCATATTTTGAATAAGATGAGCGAGACCATTTCCGAACCCCGAAAAGATCTCTCACCGCATGCCCCTCGGATCGTCAGCCTCCAAGTGAAGCAGGAAAAAATTCGGGATGTCATTGGCCCAGGAGGGAAGAACATTCGAGCCATTATCGATCAGACCGGCGTGAAGGTTGATGTGGACGATTCGGGACTGGTGAAGCTGGCCTCTCCGAATTATGAATCCATCGAAAAAGCCATCTATATGATCAAGAAGCTCACCCAAGAGGTCGAAGTAGGTGCGCTTTATACTGGGAAGGTTATACGGATTTTAGGTTTTGGCGCCATTGTAGAACTTTTTCCGGGGACGGATGGCCTCATCCATATCTCCCAATTGGCAGAGGGCCATGTCAAGGAGGTCTCGGATGTTCTCAAAGAAGGAGATGAGGTGCTTGTAAAGGTGATCGATATCGATCCTCAGGGGCGCGTTCGATTGAGTCGTAAGGCAGCCTTGAGGGAGACGAAGCCGAATGCAGGGGATAAGGGATAGAGAGAGGGGTTAAACAGTTAGGGGATAGAAAGTCATGGACGGTGAGATTAAAAATAGGCGTGATTCCTTGAATCAATCATGGATTGATACAGGATCTGGATATCAGAAGACCGTGCTCGATAATGGCATTCGGGTAATAACAGAGGAAATCCCTTATCTCAGGTCTGTGTCCATTGGAGTGTGGGTGGTGACTGGGTCGAGAGATGAACAACCCCATGAAAATGGGATCTCCCATTTTATTGAACACCTTCTCTTCAAAGGGACAGAAAAAAGAACCGCTTTCGACATCGCCAAGGAAATTGACTCCGTGGGTGGAACTCTGAACGCCTTTACAGGGAGGGAGTACACCTGTTTTTATGCTAAGGTGATCGATAAAAATTTGCCCCTCGCCATCGATCTCCTTTCAGATATTTTTCTCCATTCTCTCATGGATTTAAAGGATGTAGAGAGGGAGAGGATGGTGATCCTCCAGGAGATTAAAATGGTGGAGGATACTCCTGACGATTATATCCATGATCTTTTCAACCGAATTTGTTGGGGAGAACATCCTTTGGGTTTTCCTATTTATGGAACTTCGGACCTTGTTCAATCCTTCCCTCGAGATCAACTCCACCAATTTTTTAAGGAAAACTATCCGGCTGACCGAATCATCGTCTGCGCGGCTGGAAATTTAAAACACCTCGAGGTGGTTGACCTGGTCGACGCAACGTTCGGTCAGATTCAAAAATCGGATAAGGCGAGGGCGAGGACAAAACCCGATTCAATTTCCACGACCAATATTTGGAAGCGAAATTTAGAGCAGGTGCACTTTTGCCTCGGCACCAAAGGACTCCAATACAACCATTCCCTTCGGTTCACCTCGTATGTCTTGAATACCATTCTGGGAGGCGGGATGAGTTCAAGGCTTTTTCAAGAGATCCGAGAGAATCGCGGTTTGGCCTATTCCGTTTACTCCTATCTTCCGACTTATATTGATACGGGACTGGTCGTGGTTTATGCAGGGACGAATGAAGGTTCTTTTCAGGAGACCATCGAACTGGTCCTCAAAGAGTTTAACCGCCTCAAGAAGGGGTCTTTAAAGAATGGAGAATTGGAAACTGCAAAAGAACAGTTGAAAGGGAATCTTCTCCTCAGCCTCGAGAGCTCTGACAACCTGATGACCCGTCTGGCGAAGAATGAAATCTATTTCCAGACCTATCTCCCTGTGGGAATGATTCTCAAAGGGATTGATGAGGTAAAGGAAGAAACCGTTCAACATTTAGCCAACAATATCTTTGATGAACGCTTTTTCTGCTTGACCGTATTGGGACCGATGGACGGGAATTATTTGGACAAGATCCGGTTAACCGGAAAGTAACGAATAGGCCCCGTTCTGGAGACAGGTCTCCAACAATGAAAATTTATATCAAACGGTTGAAAAAAGATCATCCAGCGCCTATGCCTCAATATATGACCGAGGGGGCCTCCGGAATGGACCTCTTCGCTTCTCTGGAAAAAGAGGTTGTCTTGGAACCGGGAGAGAGAAAACTCATCCCTACCGGGATCGCCGCGGCGATCCCTGAAGGGTTTGAAGGTCAAGTCAGACCTCGCAGTGGGTTGGCCATTCAGAAAGGGATTGGCATAGTCAATGGGCCAGGGACAATCGATTCCGATTATCGCGGGGAGATCGGTGTCCTTCTGATCAATTTTGGAAAGGAACCTTTTACCCTCCGTAATGGAGAGAGAATCGCCCAGATGGTCATCTCACAGGTTTTTCGAGCGACCTTGGAGGAAGTCGATAATCTCCCAGCGACCCAGAGACAAGGAGGGGGATTTGGTCACACAGGAATCTAAGGAGAGGCTCAAGACGATTGATCTTTTATCAAAGCAGAGGGCATAATCGCCTCTGCTTTTTATTTGGTTCCCCTTTTCAGTTTAGGAAATTGAGATGGAACAATTGTTGGACCAATTTCTCCATTACCTCATCGTTGAAAAAGGCCTTTCCAAAAATACGATCGAGGCATACAGCCATGGTTTGAGTCGATTCTTAAATCACCTGAGGGGAAAGGGGATTCAGAAGATCCGAGAGGTCAGCAAATTCGATGTCAGGGGTTTTCTCTTGGCGCTGAAAAAGAAGAATCTTTCTTCCAAGACCATCGTGAGAAATTTGGTCGCCATTCGGACCTTCTTTCGATTTTTGATTCAAGAGGGAATTCTGGAGAGCAATCCTGTCGAAAATTTGGAATCACCCAGGGTGGCGAAAACCTTGCCAGAAATTTTGACCTTGCAGGAGATCGAACAAATATTGGAACAACCTAATCTTCAGACTCCTCTTGGGGTGAGAGACCGGGCGATGCTGGAAATGCTTTATGCGACAGGGATGAGAGTTTCCGAGCTGACTCACCTTCCAACCCATCAGGTCAACCTGGAAGGGGGGTACGTTCTCCTCTATGGAAAGGGTTCGAAAGAAAGGATTGTTCCGCTCGGAAGCGAAGCGATGAAGCGGGTCAGCCTCTATTTAAAAACAGCCCGCGGAATCCTTGCGAAGGGGAAGGAAAGCCCATCTCTTTTTATCAACCGTTCGGGGAAGGGGATGAGCAGACAGGGTGTCTGGAAGAATCTTAAAGATTATGGGCGAAGGGCTGGCCTTCGTAAGAGGATCACCCCTCACCTTCTCCGTCACTCCTTTGCCAGTCATCTTTTAGAAAGAGGGGCCGATCTTCGTTCTGTCCAGATGATGCTTGGCCACTCGGATATCTCTACCACTCAGATATATACCCATGTGACTGGAGAGAGATTGAAGAAGATTCATCAACGGTATCATCCAAGAGGCTAAAAAAGATCATTGCAAAATGATCAATTAGCCATTAGCATTTCAAAACGGCAGTTCAAGTAGTCTTTTACATTTTTAATTTTGCATTGTTAATTGTCCATTGCTAATTGAGTCTTCTATGGAAGTGATCACCACCCACATCAATGCCGATTTTGATTCTTTGGCGTCCATGCTGGCCGCTAAAAAACTTTATCCCAATGCGGTTTTGGTCTTTCCTGGCTCTCAAGAGAGAAGCCTCCGCGATTTTTTCATCCATTCTACCCTCTATGCCTTTGAGGTGGAACGGATCAAAAATATTGATCTTCAGGAAGTGAAACGACTCATTTTGGTTGACACCCGTCAGATCAGTCGGATCGGAAAGTTTTCAGAGGTTTTATCCAAACCTGATTTGGAAATTCACATCTATGACCACCATCCTCCCTCTTCGGAGGATCTCCATGGATCCCTGGAAGTCATCTCAGAGGTCGGAGCGACGGTGACACTCCTCCTGGATATCCTTCAGAAAAAGGGAATTGATATCACATCCGATGAAGCTACGGTGATGATGCTGGGGATTTATGAAGATACAGGGAACCTGACCTTTCCTTCAACGAAAGAGGAGGATTTCAGAGCGGCTGGGTATTTGTTCCGAAAAGGGGCAAATCTCAACATCCTATCGAATGTGATCACCAAGGAACTGACAGCGGAACAAATCTTCCTGTTGAATGACCTGATCCAATCCGCTACTCGATATAACTTTCATGGGATCGATGTGGTGATTGCTGAGGCTTCTGTGGATCGTTATGTGGGGGATATTGCGGTCCTCGTCCATAAATTGAAAGATATGGAAAACTTGGATGTTCTGTTGGTCCTGGTCAGGATGGAAGACCGCATCTACTTAATCGGGAGAAGCCGCCTCGAAGAGGTGAACGTCTCAGAGATCGCCAGCGAATTTGGAGGAGGAGGGCATCCCACAGCGGCCTCTGCAACAGTCAAGGGGATGGCTCTGATAGAGGCCCATGATCGTTTGATCAAGACATTAAAAGAGATGGTGAAGCCCAAAAAGGTGGCAAGGGATGCAATGGTCTATCCTGTTAAGACCATAGAACCCGAACGAACCTTGGAAGAAGCTGGGGAGATACTGACCCGATATAACCTGAATATCCTTACTGTCCTTCAGAATGAAAAAGTGATTGGTTTGATTTCCAAACAGGTAGTGGAGAAAGCTGAATATCATGGGCTAAAAAGTTCCCTGGTGAAGGAATATATGACCACAGAGTTCTCGATGGTCTCCCCCGACACTCCTTTTTCTCGAGTCCAGGCGCTCATCATCGGACAAAACCAGAGTTTTCTCCCCGTCGTTGAAAAGGATCGATTGGTAGGGGCGATTTCTCTGGGGGACCTCATGCGAATCCTCCA
>PEUO01000034.1:615-13213 GCA_002780715.1 Deltaproteobacteria bacterium CG03_land_8_20_14_0_80_45_14 | reverse complement strand
TTTGAGGCTTCTACAGTTTCTTACATAATTCTTCTTTAAGTTGGGAAGCGGAAGTGAAATGGATGCCCTGCATCCCTAAGGAAATGGCTACCTCGACATGTTTTTTCATGTCATCGATAAAAAGAATCTTTTTGGGTTCGACCGAAGCCCACTCGATTGCCTTTTGATAGATCTCGACCGCAGGTTTTTTAAAACCCACCTCGTGAGATAGAATCCATTGATCAAAAACCCGAACAATAGGAAATTTTGAAAGGATGTAATCGAAGTGAAGAGGATTCGTATTGGAAAGAAGACCGAGTTTCCATCTCCCTTTTTGGGAGAGGATTATTTCGGACACCTCCTGATTTTCAAGAAAGATATCGTTCCAGATGGGAATGAACTCCTCGAAGGAAAGGGAGAGCTGAAGAAATTCTTTCAGGGATTGGAAGAATTCCGAAGAAGATATCCTTCCTACTTCATAACCATTGACCGCTCCCTTTTCAAAATCGAAGAGATAGGGAAAAATTTTGGAGGGATCTCGAAATTCTTTTTTTTGAGAAAATCGGGAGAGTTTTTCTGCTATCTGATAATGGTTAAAAGGAAGAATGACATTGCCGAGATCAAACAGGATGACTTCAATCCTATTCATTTTAGGTCAAATGTTTCGGGTTCCGAGTTACGGGTTTAGAACATGCAACAAGAAACTCGAAACGCTTACTCTGGATTTTCATTTGTGTGTAAAATACCTGGCGATCGCTCTGGTGAGACCAGGAATGGTATATTGTTTTGGCTGAATCTGGACTTTCATTCCCCATTCCTTTACCGTCCTTGCCGTTACCGGTCCAATACAAGCAATAGCAATGCCCTTTAACAGTTTTTTAAGATCTTCTTTTTTAAGGAGTTCGGCAAAATGATCGACGGTGGAAGAGGAAGTGAAAGTGATCACATCAATTTTCCCCTCTGTCAGAAGTTGCCTCATTTTTTTCGATCCGCCCTTTGGCCTGATCGTCCGATAAACCTCCACCACATCAACTTCTGCGCCCATTTTTCTCAAACCTTTTGGTAAAATGTCCCGTGCCTTTTTAGCCCGAGCGAGAAGGATTCGTTTCCCTTTTAGGTCCATTTTTTCAAATCCCTCAAGGATAGATTCAGCGATAAACTCTTTTGGAATATAGTGGACGGAAACTCCCTTCTCCTTTAATTGATTGGCTGTAGCAGGTCCAATAGCGCATACTTTAAGAGAAGAGGGGAGACGATGAGGCTTCCTTTTCTCTCTTAGCCTTTGCCAGAAGAAGTTGACTCCGTTGGCGCTGGTGAAGAGTATCCAGTCATAAAATCTCAACTGATTGATGGCTTGGTCAAGCCCTTCCCCATGGAGTGGAGGAATAATCTCAATGGTGGGGAATTCGATCACCTCTGCCCCCATTTTTTTAAGCTGGGCCGCAAAATCACCCGACTGCTCACGGGCCCGGGTGATCAAAATTTTTTTCCCAGCAAGGGGGGTTTTTCCCATATCGAAATCGGTTTCAATGCAAAATGAAAATTATGAAAAAGGTCTTTTGTCTGTGGGTTAGGAAGCCTGTTTGGTTTAGTGTCTATGGGTTAGGGCTAAATGAGGAAAAACACATGACCTCCCCCTTTGCCCAAACTGGCATCTTAACCTTAACCTGAAGATGACCTTTGGTAGACCTCGTCAAGAATCTCTTTTGCTCCTTGGCCCAAGAGGATCTCAGCCAATTGAATTCCTAACGACTCGGCTTCCTCGATCGTCCCTTCCACATGGTGTCTGAGGAGCCTCTTCCCGTCTATCGTTCCTACCAATCCATCGATTTGAAGAGTGGCCCTGACTGTTCGGGCAAAAGCAGCAATAGGGACCTGACAGCCTCCTTCCAATTTTTTAAGGAATGCCCTCTCAGCGCTAACAGCAATCGATGAGTCCGGATCATTGAGGAATCGGATTTGACCTTCCACCCCCTCGTCATCCATTCTCGTTTCGATTCCCAATGCCCCTTGTCCGATGGCGGGGAGGGAGATCTCCGGGGGAATGATTTCTGTGATCCTTTCTTCGAGCCCCAGTCTTTTTACGCCTGCGAGAGCCAGGACAATTCCATCTATATTCATCGTTTTTAACTTCTTGAGTCGCGTATCTAAATTTCCTCTTAAAGAAACCAGCTCAAAATCGTTCCTGAAATGAAGCAACTGGGCCTGCCGTCTCAAACTGCTTGTGCCAATTTTTGCCCCTTGAGGAAGATCTTTTAATGTCCTTCCATCTTTTGAGATGAAGACATCTCGAGGGTCCTCCCTTTTTGTGATCACAGAGAGATGAAGACCTTTGGGGAGCTCAGTGGGGACATCCTTGATGCTGTGGACAGCGAGGTCGATCTTTTTTTGTATAAGAGCTTCTTCGATTTCCTTGACGAAAAGACCTTTCCCTCCGATCTTCGCTAACGGAGCATCCTGAATCTTATCTCCTGTGGTCTTGATTTTAATCAGGGTAACCTTGAGATTTGGATGAGTCTCGACCAATTTCTCTTTTACCCAATTGGCCTGGAAAAGGGCAAGCTGGCTTCCGCGGGTCCCGATTTTGAGTTCAGAGGGCATTTTCGAGATGGGTTTCCTCCTTTTCTTCCGCTTCCTCGAATTTTTCTAAGAATGTTTCTAAAGATTTCTCTGGCAGTCCAAATAGAGCATGGAGGGCATCGAGATAAAGGTCAGCCATCGCCTCCTCATTCGTTTGTTTGAGGAGTGTGATCGGCGTGTGGAGAATCTTATTAATGATGGCAGAAGTGAGGGCCTCCAAGGATTTCTTCTCCTTGTCGGAAAGATTGGGGTGGAGGGAAAGGGTTTTTTCCAACTCCTTCTTTCTGATTTCTTCAAACTTTTTCCTCAAGGCAACGATGGTAGGAGTCACGTCCAGAGATCGATACCAGTTGACGAATTTAACGACCTCGTCTTGGACAATTGCCTCCGCTCTCTGGGCCTCTTTTTCACGGTCCTTGATGTTTTCGTTGGCTACTTTTTGAAGGTCGTCGATATTGTAGAGGTAGACGTTCTCGATATCACCGACCTTAGGCTCGATATCTCGGGGGTCGGCGATGTCAATGAAGAAGATCGGTTTCTGTTTGCGGTCCTTCATCGTTTTAGTCATCTGATCATGGCCAATGAGATATTGGGCCGAATTGGCAGCGCTGATCACGATGTCGGTTTTTTTCAAACCCTGTGCTATGTCTTCAAAGGGGATGGCTTCTCCTCTAAATTCCTGAGCGAGTGACACCGCCCGCTCATAAGTGCGGTTGGTCACCAGAATTTTTTCCACCCCTCCAGAGACGAGATATCGGGAGGCCAGTTCACACATCTCGCCCGCTCCAATGAGCAAAACGGTTTTCTTTTTGAGAGTCCCAAAAATTTTTTCAGCTAACTCGACGGCGACAGAACTGACCGATACAGCGCTAATGGCAATCTTCGTTTCAGTTCTCACCCTTTTTGCCACATGAAAGGCTCGGTGGAGAAGTCGATGGAGGATAAGACCGGAGGTTTTGACTTGTTGAGAGAAATCATAGGCCTCTTTGATCTGGCCCAAAATTTGAGGTTCCCCGAGGACCATTGAATCAAGACTAGAGGCGACTCGAAAAATATGCCTCACCGCCTCTTCTCCAACATGGGTGTAGAGACTTTTTTCGAATTCCTTCAAAGAGATGCCATGGTATTGAGAGAGGAAGTCCTTCAAGTCGTGGATAGCCTTTTCGGTTTCCCGGGTGGCCGCATAAACCTCTACCCGGTTGCAGGTGGAGACGATCATGCTTTCTTTCACAGAAGGAAGGATGTGAACCTTGTATAGGGCGTCTTCGATTTTATCTTCTGGAAAGGCCAGACATTCCCGAATCTTAATAGGCGCCGTATTATGATTTAATCCAACGACGAGGAGTTCCATAGGCCTAAATAATATAAATAAAGGTTGAGGTTAAGGAAAAGGTTGAGTAAAAACCTCAGCCTGAACCTTATCCTTATCTTTTCTACCAATTAGAGTAAGTATGAAGCCCTGGGAGAAGGAGGTTCACGCCTAAAAATGTGAATAGGACAGCCAGGAATCCTACAATGGCCATCATGGCCGCCTTCCGTCCCCTCCACCCAACCGTCAGACGCTGGTGAAGCAGTGCGGCATAGAAAAGCCAGGTGATCAGGGACCATGTTTCTTTGGGATCCCAATTCCAATATCTCCCCCAGGCATATTCCGCCCAAACGGCGCCCGTGATGATCCCCAGGGTCAATAGTGGAAACCCAAACTTGAGGGACTGGTAGCTCAGATCGTCCAGGAGATTCAAAGGAGGGAGTCTTTTTGTGATGGCCCCCATCTTTTTCGATTTGAGTTGATGTTCCTGAATTAAATACATCACTCCACAACAGAAGGTTAGAGTGAAGATGGCATTGCCGAGAAAGGCAAAAATCACATGGAAGGGATGCCAGAAGCTCTTTAAAACTGGAGCAAGGGGAAAGATTTCTTTGGGAAGGGCAAAAGCAAAAAGCATGAGGGTGAGGGCAATGGGAGTGAGAAAAGAACCCAAGACCTTAACCTTATATTTGAGATTGGCCATCAGGAGTATGCCGATGATCATCCAGGCAAAAAAGGAGAGGGATTCATGGAGATTGGTCACAGGAGTATGGCCCGCTTCCACATACCTCGTCAGGAGAGCCAGGGTATGGGAGGCGAATCCAATGGATACGATAGTGACTGCTATTTTAGAGAGGGCCCCTTTCAGAAAAAAGATATAGGCTAAATAGGCCAATGTCCCAAAGAGGTAAAGAAAGGAAGCGAATTTAAAAAAATGGATATTCATCATTCCTTATTTTACCATTTTCTCGTCAATTTGTGAAACTGCCAATTCATCGCTAAATAGAAGAGGGGATGAATCCAGGGTCTTTTGAGAATTCTCCGATAGATCGAAGAAGTTGAGAAAACATCTTTCCAGGCTCTTCTCATTCCTTTTTCTAATTCTTCCACAGACATCCGTAAAGGCTGATAAACCGCATTGAGAGAATCGTATTTCTCCCAATCTTTGCAAAAGATCCTTCCTTCTTTTTCCAATCGGAGAAATGAATCGGTTCCAGGATAAGGGGCCATGATGAAGGTGAGGGCCCAGTCAAGCTTCGAATCAATACAGAAGTCGATGATCCTTTGAAAGACTCCAGAGTCATCGTCATCCAGCCCTACAATGAAGGTTCCCATGATGCCGATTCCCTGATCATGGATCCTTTTAACCGCCTCGGCATATCGAGAGGGTTGGTTGAATCCCTTTCCCATTGCATTCAGGTTCTTTGTTGAGAAGGACTCAAATCCGATATTGATCGCGATACAGCCACTTTGTGCAAACCCTTTTAGGAGTTTCTGATCAAAGGCGATGGAAATAGGGGCATGCCCATACCAGAGGAGATCGAATTCTTTAAGAAGGGAAAGAAGTTCGAGGCAAAATCGCCTATTTCCTGCGATGTTGGAATCGATGATGTAGAGAAGTCTTCTTTTGAGAAAGTAGGGAAGGTCTTTGCTAAATAAGGAGAGGATTTTCTTAAAAACAGGGTTCATCACCGGCTCCTTTTGGAAGAGGGTTTTGAGCTCTCGCTCGATTTCGCTGATTGGGCGATTGCGGTATCGGAATCCGAAAAATTTTGAGACACCGCAGAAATCGCAGTGATGAGGACACCCCCGTGTAGTTTCGAGTAACTTCAAAGGAAAGTAAAATCTTTCATTGAGAAGCTCCCTTCTGGGGAGGGGAAGAGTGGAGGGGTTGACAAACTCATTCCCCGCATAAATCCGCCTCATTTGGCCTCTTCTCAGATCCTCGATCAGATCCGGCCAGACCTCTTCTGCTTCTCCCACGACCACGGCATCGACATGTTGAAGCGCTTCCTGAGGGAGCATGCTGGCATGGACACCCCCCATGACCACAGGGACCCCTCTCTTTTTAAACTCCTCTGCAATCTGGTAAGCCCGGGGGGCGACAGGCGTCTGGGCAGTCACCCCTACCAAATCGACCTTTTCTTCAAAATTGATTTTCTCAAAAGCTTCATCCACAATATTCACCTCCACACTAGGAGGCGTGATCGCTGCGATATAGGGAAGGTTTAAAAAACTCAGTCTGAAGAGGAAGGCTTCTTCTTTTTTCCGTTCCCGCTCGGGTGAGATCAGGAGGATCTTCATGCTTCCTATTTAACCCATTCCATGGGGAAGGGTCAACGCCCGCCTAATGGTTTAGTTCCTCAGTTATGGGCGCAATTGGGTCGGTGTAGTCTCCCCTCCGAAACCTTGAAAAGCGGATTATTAGAGGGAGGATCATCGACAGGGTGTGCTAAGGGGTTTGCTTTAAAGGTATCCGCCCTTCTGCTCATCCCTGAAAGGCGCCGCTTCAAGTTTTCTCTGGAGAGACCACCCCGACCCTAATAATAGGATCTCCAACCGTAACTGAGGCATTACCTTGGGGTGATGAATTTTCTTGAATCAAATTGGAGTATTTGTTAATATGATATAGATTGAAGAAACGGAGGAAAGAAGGGGATGGTGTTTGATTCATTGTGGGGTCTGTTTTCAACGGATTTGGCCATTGATTTGGGAACGGCGAATACCGTCGTTTATGTAAAAGGGAAGGGAATCGTATCTTCCGAACCCTCCGTGGTGGCCATTCAAAGGGATTCGAGAGGAGAGAAGCACGTCCTGGCCGTGGGTCGTGAAGCCAAGGAGATGTTGGGTCGAACTCCAGGCAACATTTTTGCTATCCGACCGATGAAGGACGGAGTGATCGCCGATTTTGAAATCACCGGTGAGATGCTTCGTTATTTCATCGCTAAAGTTCATAATCGAAAAACTCTGCTTCGGCCTCGAGTGGTCATCTCTGTCCCCTCTGGCATCACGCCTGTAGAAAAACGTGCCGTTCGGGAGTCGGCCCAATCTGCCGGCGCCAGAGAGATCTACTTGATCGAGGAGCCGATGGCTGCTGCCATTGGGGCTGGACTTCCGATCACCGAAGCCTCTGGGAATATGGTGGTCGACATCGGTGGAGGGACCACGGAAGTAGCGGTCATTTCCTTATCGGGGATTGTGACCAGTCAATCCATCCGGGTAGCCGGCGATAAGATGGATGAAGCCATTGTCCAGTATGTTAAAAGAAAATACAACCTTCTCATCGGCGAGCGAACAGCCGAGTTGATCAAGATTAATGTTGGGACTGTCTATCCCGAAGAGAATCCTCAAACCATAGAGGTCAAGGGAAGAGACTTGGTGACAGGCATCCCCAAAACTCTTGAGATCAACAGTGAGGAAGTCCGGGAGGCCTTGGCTGAATCGATCAATACCATCATTGATACCGTTCGGATCACCCTGGAAGGCACTCCCCCGGAATTGTCGGCAGATATTGTGGACAAAGGGATCGTCCTGGTAGGCGGGGGCGCCCTTTTGAAGAACCTCGATATTTTGCTCCGGGAGGTGACCAGCCTTCCCATTACGATCGTAGACGATCCCCTCTCGTCAATTGTTTTAGGCGCAGGAATGGTATTAGACAACGAAAAATTGCTCCGTACTGTGACGGTCCAATATTGAAATTGATGAGGATACCTGGTTTTTTCCTCTTCCGAAGATACGCCCTTCTCATTTTTATCATCCTCCTTTTGTTGTTTGCCCTTGTCCTGATGTCGTTGAGGGCTAAACAGAGAAAAGGGGGAGAATTTTTTGATGCCCTTCTGATGGAGGTCTGTTCTCCTTTCCAGAAAGCTGCCACGCTTGTCATCAAGACCGTTCAGGGAACCTTCCAACAATATGTTTTTTTGGTTAACCTTGAGAAAGAGAACAGGATGCTCAAGCAAAAAATGGCTGAGCTTCAAGAAGAAAGCCATCGGATGAAGGAGATGAAGTTGGCCAATGAACGTTTGAGGCGACTTCTCCAGTTTCGGGAGAAAAACTCCTCTTCCATGATCGGGGCTGAAGTGATTGGTCAAGATCCCTCTTCTTGGTTCAAGAGCGTGGCCATTGATAAAGGGGAAAAGGATGGGGTGAAAAAGGGAATGGCTGTGGTCTCCCCGGCAGGGGTGATTGGTCAGATCCTTAAAACCGCTCCCCATTATGCAACCGTTCTTCTCATCACCGATTACAACAGCGCCGTCGATTCCGTCGTCCAGAGAACCCGCGCCAGGGCCATCGTCGAAGGAAAAGGGGAGAACCGGTGTTACCTGAAATACCTTCTTCGAGCTGAAGAGGCGGCTGTCGGGGATGTCGTTGTTACCTCAGGATTGGGTGGAAATTTTCCAAAGGGATTGATGGTGGGTGAGATCGAAAAGGTGGACAAGAAGGGGCACGGCGTTTTTCAATATGCTGAATTGATTCCCAGTGTAGATTTGACACAATTGGAGGAGGTCTTCGTCATCATGGAGCCTATTCGACCTGCGCAGCCTCAAGAAGAGAAGGGAAAGAAGGGGAAAAAAACCAAAAAATGAAACGGGTCATTCCGCCTCTTTTGGGAGGAATTTTTTTTCTCATCCTTCAGACGACCGTATTATCCTCCTTTCCTATCCAAAGGGTCAGGCCGGACATCCTTCTCATCTTTACCCTCTACCTGGCCTTTTTATTTCCGCCGATCTTCGGTGGAATCTTAGCATTCTTCATAGGGTATCTCATGGACCTGTACTCTGGAAACACATTAGGCTTTTACGCCTTTTCCAGGCCCCTTGTCTTTTTTGCTGCGCAATTCTTCAAAGAAAGATTCTATCTGGAGGAATTTTCCTTCCAATTCCTTTTCGCCTTCATCTTTGGTATGTTAGAGGGGATTCTTATCTTAATTCTTATGAATGCCCTCCAACCTGTCTCTCTTGGAAACCTTTATCCCTTGTTGTTCACTTTCCTCCTTCCCCAATCATTTTTTACGGGTCTCGCCACCCCACCCCTCTTTTTCCTTTTTCAAAAGGGGTCATCGTTGTTATTCCATCAGCCCGAGAAGGGAATCAAGGAGAGAGTTTAGGTCATGATGGAATTAAATACCCAGAGGATGGAAGACTTCAAAGGCATTTATAAATACCTTTTGGTCTTTGTCGGTGTCGCCTTTTTCTTAATCTTCATCCGCCTGTGGTTCCTTCAAGTGATCAAAGGAAGTGAACTCCGACGTTTGTCTGAGAATAACTGCATTCGACTCCGTGAAAATCCGGCTGACCGGGGAATGCTATTAGATCGAAAGGGGCGCATTTTGGCTCATAATCGCCCCTCTTTCGAAGTTTATCTCGTCCCTGAAGACTTAAAAATAAATCCAGGAGTTCTTATCAAAGTTGGGGCGATGTTAAATATGACTCAGGGCGAGATCGAGGAGAAAATCAAGGCCCAAAAACGACGGGCCCCCTTCAAACCGGTGAAGATAAAATCCGATATCGATTGGAATGAGCTGGCCCTCCTTGAATCCAATCGGGTTCATCTCCCAGGGCTCATCGTAGATGTCAGACCAAGGAGAGCCTATGATTATGGGGACCTGGCTTCTCATCTCATCGGTTATCTTGGAGAGGTGGATGAAAAAGAATTGAAACAGTCCAGGGAAGCTCCCTATCGAATGGGCGCCCAGATTGGGAAATATGGAGTCGAGTATCGGTGGGAAAATGATCTCAGAGGAGTGGATGGAGGTCGGCAGATCGAGGTCGATGCCCTGGGAAGGGAGATCAGACCCATTGGGATCGTTGAACCCTTTCCAGGAAACAATCTCTTCCTCACCATCGATTTAGACCTCCAGAGAACCGCTGAGGAAGCCTATCAAGACAAAAACGGAGCTCTCATTGCTATGGATCCGAAAACAGGGTATATCTTAGCCATGGTGAGCAAGCCTTCTTTCGAACCGGATACCTTTGCAAGAAACATTTTGCCGGAAGAATGGAAATCTCTCGTAGAGAATCCTTATCACCCTCTTCAAAACAAAGGAATTCAGGGGCAATATCCTGCTGGATCGGTCTTCAAAATTATCACCGCCATTGCGGGTCTGGAATCGGGAATGATTACTCCGGACACACCGTTCACCTGCACAGGGGCCTTCCATTATGGAAATCGGGATTTTCGATGTTGGAAGGAAGGCGGCCATGGAGCGATCAGCCTCCATCGGGCCATCGTTGAATCCTGTGATTCCTACTTCTATCAAGTCGGATTGAAAGTAGGGGTGGATCTCATTGCTCATTATGCCAATGAATTTGGTTTAGGAAGGGCAACAGGAATCTCTCTGCCTCATGAGAAACAGGGGACCGTTCCCTCCAGTTCCTGGAAAAAGAAACGGTTTGGAGTTCCATGGTACAGCGGCGAGACCCTTTCCTTTTCCGTAGGTCAGGGATATCTGAATGCGACCCCTCTGCAACTCTTGATGCTCATTTCAGGGGTTGCCAATGCTGGGAAGCTCTACCTGCCTCAGGTGGTGGAAAAGGTAGAAGATATCTATGGGAGGAAATTAAAAGAGTATCCGCCTGTGGAATTGAGAAGAGCGGACGTATCAGAGAAAACCCTTCAAATTGTCCAGGAAGCTCTTAGAGGAGCCATCAACGATCCTCATGGAACAGGTTGGACCTGTGCGTTGAAAGAGGTGAAAGTGGCGGGAAAAACGGGTACGGCCCAAGTGGTCAGAATGCCGGAGAATTTTAAAAAGGAGGATAGGAATCGGATGCCTCTAAAATTTCGGGACCATGCTTGGTTTGTGGCTTATGCTCCTTTTGAAGACCCCAGGATCTCGATTGCTGTCCTCGTTGAACACGGAGGATTTGGGGCTTCCGCTGCCGCCCCGATTGCTAAGAAGGTGATCGAAAAATATCTCAACCTTAATCCTTCGCCTCCCTTAAAGATGACGGAAAAGCAAAGCGATTTGGATTATGCAGATTGACCGACGCCTCTTCATTCATTTCGATTGGGCTTTGTTGGGGATTGTCCTCGCCATTGCCTCGATCGGCATTCTCAACCTCTATAGCACTACGGCAAAGATAGAGATGTCCGGGACCCCGCTCTACCTCAAACAAATATTTTGGCTGCTGATTGGACTGGCGGTGATGGTGGCGATCGCTTTCATCGAATACCGCTTTTATTCGGATTTTGCTTATATCATTTACTCCATTGCTTTCTTTCTTTTAATCGTCGTATTGGGTTATGGCATCATCACCTCAGGCGTCCAGCGATGGGTCAAGATTGGATCCCTTTCCTTCCAACCTTCTGAGTTTGTTAAAATTTCATTCATTTTGGCGCTAGCAAAGTTTTTCCATCAACCTCCGCATCAGAAAGGCTATTCGTTGAAACAACTTCCCTTGCCGTTTTTCCTCCTTCTTCTGCCGATGGGTTTAATTCTTAAACAACCTGACCTGGGAACAGCCATCATCCTCGTCTTAGTTTTTTTCTCGATCCTGATCTTTGTTAAGATTCGATGGTCCTCCTTGCTGACCATTGGATTGGCTGGAGGGGCTGTTGTGCCGCTCCTTTGGAATTTTCTTAAAGAATATCAGAAGAAGCGAATACTTACCTTCTTTAACCCAGACCTGGATCCACTGGGCGCCGGTTACCATCTGATTCAGTCAAAGATTGCCGTGGGTTCTGGCGGAATCATTGGGAAAGGCTTTATGAAAGGGACGCAATCGAAATTGGGCTTTCTCCCCGAACAACAGACGGATTTCATCTTCTCCGCTCTGGGAGAGGAGTGGGGTCTGATCGGCTCTCTCTTCGTCATAGGACTCTATTTGGCATTGATTCTGTGGGGGCTTCGCATCGCTGTCCAAGCAAAGGATCGCTTTAGCGCCATCCTTGCTTTCGGTGTGGTGGCCATGCTCTTCTGGCATGTCTTCATTAACATTGGGATGGTGCTGGGGATGATGCCGGTGGTAGGCATTCCTCTTCCCCTGCTCAGTTATGGCGGGTCTTTTATCATCTCCACGCTCATCGGAGTTGGGCTCCTTCTGAACGTCAGCATGAGGCGGTATCTCTTTTAAAAGGGTTCAAGTGGTCTAGGATTCAAGGGTTCGAGTGAATTCCCTCTGGAACCCTTGGCCCCTCGAATCCTCGAACCCTCTCTAAAACGGGACGTCATCATCCGGCCCAGGGGGCCCCTCTTGGTCAGCCTCTATCTCCTTCCCTGAAGCGGAGACCTCGGTAGGCGCCGCCCCTAACATCTGCATTTGTGTGGCGACGATCTCAGTGATCCATTTCCGATTTCCGTCTTTATCCTCCCAGGAGCGGGTTCGGAGTCGGCCTTCAATATAGACCTGTTTCCCCTTATTTAAATATTCTCCACATATCTCAGCTAATCGGCCGAAAGCCACGATGCGATGCCATTCCGTGGTGGCGGTCTTCTCCCCAGATTTGTTCACCCGGTTTTCGGTCGTCGCCATCCGAAAATTGGCTACCGTTGTACCGCTACTTAAATACTTGACCTCGGGGTTTGCACCCAGATTACCGATGAGGATGACTTTGTTCACTCCCGCCATAAAAACCTCCTCCTGCCTGGATTGGCAGACGACTTGAATAAAATATCATAATGGATCGTCAATACTTATGTCACCTTATCATTTCTAAGACCTCTTTTCAAGAAGATATTGACGGGGTTAAAAATATATTTTAGTCTTTGGTTAACTCCTTCATTTGGAG
>PEUO01000034.1:0-421 GCA_002780715.1 Deltaproteobacteria bacterium CG03_land_8_20_14_0_80_45_14 | reverse complement strand
CAAAGAGGATATTGCTTTATTGGAAAAATTCTATGTTGGGAAGAAGGACCAGTTAGCGATCCTTTTGATTGCCATTGATGGAGAAAGAAAGAGAACCGTTCAAAAAATCATCAGCGAAAATAAGATTACCCTTCCTGTCCTGTTACTCTTGAAAGAGAAGATCATGGATCATTATGGGGTCAGGGGCTGGATCCCTCTGACATTCCTAATCGATCGAGAAGGGATGTTGGTTGGGAAGATTGTGGGTCAAAGGGACTGGTGTTCAGCAGAAGCTTGGCCTTGCCTAAAAGAGCTCTTTGGACTTCGTTGAAAAATGCCATCATTAGGGATTAAGGAAAAGATCTTGGCTGCCCGTCGGGCTGGAGTGAAGACTGTGATCCTGCCTAAAAAGAATGAGAAGAATCTTGATGATATTCCAGAC
>PEUO01000207.1 GCA_002780715.1 Deltaproteobacteria bacterium CG03_land_8_20_14_0_80_45_14 | reverse complement strand
TGAGGTGATCATGGAACCGGAGGGGTGGAAAATGAATATCATGTTTTTCAATAGTTAAAAGTCTTAATATTGAAAATTCCAATTTGACATATCTGATTTGTCCATGTAACTATTTTTCTGATAACTATTTTTAATTGCCGATAGGAGGCTTCAACGTGGGTAAACCCCCAACGCCCTTTTCTCTTAGATGAGGGGTCGTATTTGGCCCGAAGAGGCCTAGGTTAGGTCTCCAGTACAATAGAAGGAGAGAGAGAAAAGGGAAGTTCCTAATTTATTTCCATCCTCTTGTGTCCTGAGCTTTTCTGCCCATCTTTTCCCTCCCTCCTGACCATTATCTATTATGGGTTGGCTATGATCCAAAACCAGTTTTTAAAAAAGGAGGGTTAAAAATGAGCAAAATCGTTGATGCCCGCGGGCTTTCATGCCCTCAACCTGTTCTGCTGACTCTGAATGAGATTAAAAAGATCAACAGGGGAGAAATCATCGTCCTCGTGGATACGGACACTTCCAAAGAGAATGTTTCCCGAGCTGCGACCACTCAGGGATGGAGTGTGGAAGTTGAGAAGGCTCAAGAAGAGTACCGTCTTGTTTTAAAAAAGGATCAAAAATGATCTACTTCGATAACGCAGCGACATCATGGCCGAAGCCTCCTCAAGTGAAAGAGGCCATGAATAGATTTATGGAGGAGGTCGGAGCCAACCCAGGCCGGTCTGGACACGTTCTCTCGATTGAAGCAGCTCGCATGATTTATGAGGCCCGGGAAGCCCTTTCCGCCTTATTCCATGTCAAAGACTCATCCAGAATCGTCTTCACGCTTAATGCTACTGAATCCATCAATTTAGCCTTAAAAGGTCTCTTGAAATATAAAGATCATGTCATTACGAGCAGCATGGAACATAATTCGGTGATGAGACCACTCAGAGATTTGGAGAAAAGGGGAATTGCATTGACCGTTGTTCCTTGTTTTGAAGATGGGACTTTAGACCCGAGAGAAGTAGAAAAGCAAATTCAATCCACTACCAGGATGATCGTCCTTAATCACGCCTCGAATGTAACAGGAACGCTTCTTCCGGTCAGAGAAATTGGGAAGATTGCGAGAGAATATAATCTCCTCTTTTTAGTCGATGCTGCCCAGACGGCTGGCGCCTATCCGATGGAGGTTGATAAGGACGGGATTGACCTTTTAGCTTTCAGCGGTCATAAGAGCCTTTATGGACCCCAGGGGACAGGGGGACTGGTTATTGGTGAACGCATCAATGAGAAAGAGATGATCCCTTTGAAACAGGGGGGGACAGGAAGTCGGTCTGAATTTGAGGAACAGCCGGACTTCTTACCGGACCGCCTTGAGAGCGGAACCCCCAATGGCGTAGGCATTGCCGGGCTTCTTGCTGGCGTTCAATTTGTTCTGGAAAAAGGAGTGGAGCAGATCCGTCAAAAGGAGATCACCCTGATCGAAAAACTCATCAAGGGCTTAAAAGAAATTCCTCAAGTGAAACTTTATGGTCCGGAAAGTCATAAGGATCGAATGGCTACCCTCTCTTTCAATTTTACCCACCTTTCTCCTTCGGATGGGGCCTCGCATTTAGAAAAAGAGTTTGGGATCCTCTGCCGCCCGGGGCTTCACTGTGCACCTGCAGCCCATCATACCATTGGGACTTTTCCAGAGGGAACGATCCGATTCGGACTGAGTATTTTCAACACCGGCACAGACATTGAAACTGCCATTCAAGCCATTTCCCAGATTTCCAAAGAAAGATAATGGTTCTCTTCCTTGCAAAATTGGATTATCTATGAAAAGAAGAGGGGTTATATGGTAGAATATTAAATGAAAGGGAAAGGTAGAGGGTGAGGGAAAGCAGACCGTTTGATCAGGCCATGAAGTGCGTCTTTATATTTGAGTCCATCCATCGCGTCATGAAAGCTGAAAAACTTCTTAAGGGAAAAGGAATAAAGATTGATCTTGTTCCAGTGCCACGGGAAATCAGTTCGGATTGCGGAGTAGCCATTGAGTTGTCTACAGATTCAGAAAAAGAAGCCTGTCTTCTTCTTGGGGAGAACAAAGTATCTATTTTGGAATGTTACGCCAGGGGCCCAGAGGGAAGGTTTGAGAAAAAGGTGGAAATAAAGATCTAATTTCAAAGCACGGAGAGAGAAATGGTTGAAGTGCGTCTGACAGAAAAAGTCAAAAAGGCGGGTTGAGCTTCCAAAGTAGGTCCAGAGGATCTGGATCAGATTCTAAAGGAATTGCCTCTTCCAAAAGATCCGAAAGTTCTGGTGGGACTGGATACATCGGATGATGCAGGGGTCTATCAATTGAATGATGAGGTCGCCCTGGTTCAGACAGTAGACTTCTTCACCCCGATTGTAGATGATCCCTTCACCTTTGGCCAGGTCGCTGTGGCCAATGCTCTGAGCGATGTCTATGCCATGGGAGGAACTCCCCTCACGGGCATGAATTTAGTGGCCTTTCCCATCAAGACCCTTTCCCCTTCCATTTTAAAAGAGATCCTTCTCGGCGGGCTTTCGAAAATGGTGGAGGCTGGCGTGGCCCTGGTAGGAGGGCATTCCATCGAAGACCCAGAAATTAAATATGGCCTGGCTGTCACCGGAGTCATCCATCCGAAAAAAATCCTGACCAATGCAAAAGCAAAAGTAGGGGACAAATTGGTTTTAACAAAACCTCTTGGCACAGGGATCATTGCCACAGCCCTCAAGGGAGGGGTGGCCTCTGAGGAGGCTGTCCGGAAGATCGTGGAAAGCATGGTGACCCTGAATCGAACGGCATCGGAATGGATGAAAAAATTTGGAGCCCATGCCTGCACGGATATCACAGGGTTCAGTTTCATCGGCCATGCCTTAGAAATGGCAACCGCAAGCCAGGTGGGGATGACGATCCAAACAGAAGCCGTTCCAGTCTTCCCTGAGGCCATGGAATATGCGAAATTGGGATTGATCCCTGGAGGGGCGTATTCAAATCGAGATTTTTTCTCCTGCCGAGTGGACCTTCATTCCAATGTGCCCGATCTTTTGGTAGATATCCTATATGATCCTCAAACCTCCGGCGGCCTCCTGATCTCTTTACCTCCCAATGAGGCAAAAGAACTGGTAGCGACCCTAAAAGAAGAAGGACTTGTCCATTCCTGCATCGTAGGCGAAGTGGTGGAAGAGCCTCCGGGGAAAATTCGACTCCTCTGATCCTTTCTAAAAAAATCCTCCCTTTTCTGTGTTTTCCACTTGCGAGGAGGGCGGTTTTCCAATATAATGAGTGCATTTTTTAAAGCAAAATCAGATAAGGAGAATCCATCCAACTTCCATGAAGGAGAAACTTGGGACAATCCATAAAGTCCAGAATCTTGTGGTGGCACGGTATCGGGATGGGAAAATGATCAGGGGAGTTACTCATGATTTCGGACCTCAAAAAAAAGCATTTCATGTGAACACTGCAGAAGGAGAAGGTGGAGGGGTTGGTGGAAAGGTTTTTGAAATTTTCCTTTCAGAGTTAAAAGCGGTTTTTTTTGTAAAATCTCTTGTGGGAAGACAAGGTCCTCCTTCCCTCAAAGGGTTGATGGAAGAAAAATTGGAGGCGCCGGGTATGATGAAGGTGAAGGTCACCTTTTTTGATGGAGAGATATTAGAGGGGGCGACCCATGGATATACTCCGGAAAGAGATGGATTTTTTATGGTGCCATTGGAGAGGGATAGTAATAACTTGAGGATATTTGTCGTTTCAAGCGCTGTGAAGAAGGTTGAAACCTGGAAGTGACTTGAAGGAAGGCGGGAAGTTCAATTCGATGGAGATTGAGGTAAAATTATTTGCCACACTCAGAGATTATCTCCCGAAGGGAAGCAGTCGGTTTTCCTGCAAGATGGGGGTCGATGGTTCTACCCGAGTTCAGGATATTTTGTCTCAGCTTAAAATACCCGAAGAAATACCCAAGATCATTTTGATTAACGGCGTTCATGGAAAGAAGGAGCAAATGTTAAAAGATGGCGATGTCCTGAGCGTCTTCCCTCCTGTCGCAGGAGGTTAAAAAATGATCAATGGTCAGTTCTCAATGGTCATTGATCATTTCTCAATTTCAATTCTGAACCATCAATTACCTGTTCCCAATCCCAACCTCAAAGACGGCGTATCTTTTTATGTTAATTGACCATTGATTATTGAAGATTGATAATTGAAAATTGATTATTTCTTCTTCTCTTTCAGCTCTCTAATCTTACTTTTCAGCCGTTCTGCCTGATCTGGTTTGGGATCCAATTTTAAAGCCCTTTCGTAAAGCTCTACCGCTTTTGGGATCCGACTCAGCTTGAGATAACTATCGGCCAGGTGTTCGGTGATCGTGGAATCATCTGGAGTCAATTGGTTTGCTTTTTCAAGTTCGGTTAAAGCTCTCTCGTAGTTCCCGAGTCTATAATAGACCCAGCCCAAACTATCGGTGATGTACCCCATATTGGGTTTCAATGCCATGGCCTTCTGGATTAATTTGAGGGCCTCATCCAGATGAATGCCTCGCTCGGAATAGGAATAGCCTAGATAGTTGAGGGCATCGGCATGGTTGGGATTGAGCCGGAGAACCTCCTTTATCTCGGCAGCCATCTTATCGAAATCTCCCATCTTATCGTAGAGCGCACCTAACTGGAAATGAATTTCAACATCATTCTGATTTTTCTCAAGTCCCCTCTTCAGGGTGGTCAAGGCCTTTTCCAATTGGTTCTCTTTTTCAAAGACGGCAGCGAGGATCAGGTAGAGGTCTCCCTCGTTTGGTTTGACCTGAATCGATTCCTCTAAAATTCGGATCGCCTCTCCCATCTTGTTCTGTTTTCTTAAAATCAGGGTGATGTTTCTTCTCGAGTCCACAAAGAGAGCCGATTCGGGAGGGATCTTCTTGAATTCTGAGACGGCCTGATCAAAGGCGTCTTTTTCTACATAGGCGGCTCCTAAATAATATCGAACCCGATCGTCTTTGGGATGGGCAGCGAGAACAAAATTGAATTCCAAAATCGCTTGATCCAATTTCCCCTGTTCCATATAGATCAGGCCCATCTTCGTTCGGATATTGAGATCCTCTGAATCTGACTTTTGGATCTCCCGAAATTGATTCAATGCCTCGTCGAACTTCTTCTCTTTAACAAAGATCTGTCCTAACCGGTTTCTCGCCTTTTTATTGTCCGGATCGAGGTTAAGGATCTTTTGGTAAACCTCAGCAGCCTTTTCCGGTTCATTCTGGATCTCATAAGTCATCCCCAAATCCATGAGGACAGAGATCAGATTGGGTTCGATCGCCAGGGCCTTTAAAAAATGTTGCTTGGCCAATTCATAAGATTTCGTCCTGATATAAATTCTTCCCAGGGCATAGAGACCCATCACAGAGTTGGGTTCGATCTTGAGAAACTGTTTAAGGGTTTGGATCGCCTGGTCATATTGCTGGAGGTCTTCGTAGAGGGAACTGAGAAAGAGGTAACTTTCCCGGTTGAGAGGGTCGATCTCCAATACTTTCTCGTAAGAGGCGATAGCCAATTGGTTCTTTTTGAGGATCGAATATAATCCACCTAAGAGCAAATGGGCGGATAGATAATCGGAGTCATCAATAAGGGCGGTTTTGCACTCTTCGATGGCCTCGTTTAAAAGGCCTTTATGGATGTAAAGAGTGGCCAATTCAACATGCAAGGAGGGTTCTTTGATATCACGAGCGATCGCTTTTTTGAGATCTTCGATCGCCTCATCGACTTTCCCCTCCCCTAATTTAAGCTGGGAGAGGAGAAAGTAGTAATAAGCAAGGGGGTTTGAAGGAGGGGTCTTCTTTTGAGTTTTTTGGAGCTTCGTTGGAGTGAGCTGAAGGGAAGGTGTCCCTTTTCCCAGTTTTTGAAATTCCTGCCTTCCTGCACACGCCCCGAGGAGGAGTAAAAACAACAACATAACGAAGATTTTCATTAACAATCGTTTCATAGATTAAAAAAATAACAGACTTCGATAACAAAGTCAAAGACCTGAGTTCGGTTTTAAAAGATTCTCCAAAGTGTTCGGAAAGGCATAGCCTTCTGTCATTTTTATATTTTGGAAAAGGAGGGCTGGGGTGGAATGGAAATTGAGGATTCAAATAGGGCGGCCCTTTTTCTCGAAGCGATACAGGGTTCTCGGATTTACCCTGAGAATTTCTGAAGCGATTCTTTTGTTTCCGCCCGCCTCTTTTAATATTTCTTTAATATATTCGGCCTTGATATCATCCAGAGATTTACGACCCTTCACTCCTCTTTTAATCATCTCTGAAAGCCCTTCCATCAGATCTTTGGGGAGGTCATTGGGCACCAAGTAATCCTGATCGGTCATGATCACAGCCCTTTCGATGACATTTTCTAATTCTCTGACATTCCCCGGCCAATGATATTCTAAAAGGAGTTTCATCGCCTCTTTTGAGACCCCCTTGATCTCCTTTTTAGCTTCTTTGGAATAGAAATCAAGAAAATGGTAAGCGAGTAATGGGATGTCTTCTTTTCTGCCCTTCAGATCGGGAAGAAAAATAGGGAAGACATGAAGACGATAAAAGAGGTCTTCCCGAAATTTCCCCTTCTTCATGTTCTCTTCCAAATTCTCATTGGTGGCTGCAATCATTCGGACATCAATCTTTGTTCTCTCTGTACTCCCTACCTTCATTAACTCCTTCTCCTGAAGGACTCTTAGGAGTTTGACTTGAACAGAAGGGAGGATCGTGGAGATTTCGTCCAAGAAGAGCGTCCCTCCATTGGCTTCTTCGAACAAACCCTTCTTCGCCTGGATCGCTCCAGTAAAAGCCCCCTTGGTATGGCCAAAAAGTTCGCTTTCCACCAACGTCTCAGGGATCGCTCCACAATTGAAAGGGATGAAAGGCCGATCCGCCCTTAGGCTGTTATAATGGATGGCCTTGGCCACCAGTTCTTTGCCGGTCCCGCTTCCCCCGTAGATCATCACTGTGCTATTCCCAAGGGCAACCTTTTCGATCAGGGAGAAAACCTCCTGCATCTTCTTGCTTTTTCCAATAATATTGGCGAACTCAAATTTTTTCTTCACTTCCATCCTCAGAAGCCGATTTTCTCTGAGGAGGAGATTTTCTTTTTGGACTTTGGAGATGTGGAGGATAAGTTCGTTCAAGTCAATGGGTTTGGTGACATAATCATTGGCTCCAATCTTCATCGCCTCAACGGCTGTCTCAATGGACCCATAGGCTGTCATTATGATAACCAATATCTCCGGCCTTGTTCCTTTAATAGTCTTGAGGAGTTCGAGACCGTCCATCTCAGGCATCTTCAGGTCTGTCAATACTAAATCATAGATATCCTTTTCCATCTTCTCAATGGCCTCAGGACCACTTTGGGCGACCTCCACACTAAATCCTCCCATCTGGGAAAGACCTCTTTTAATCATGTCCCGGATGAGGGCTTCATCATCGACGACCAATATTTTCATGGACTCCACATCAGACTCCTTTTGTGGTATTTTTACCAAAAATTGGTTTTTAAATCAATGGAAAACAGTTTCTCCTGAATTCTTCATTTTAAATTCTCAATAGAGTTGACTGTTTATCAATTTCTTATAAAATATACGATGGAAGAACCAATGGAGCAAAAGAAAAGGAGGGCATCTGTGGAAGACCGAATTTTAATTGTAGATGATGAAGAGGTCATCTGTAATATCCTGGCACGAAGGCTGACCAGAGAAGGATATTCGTGTGTGGCAGCCCATAATGGGAAAGAGGCCCTCCGTCATTTTTACAAAGATAGTTTTTCCCTCATCATTTCCGATATCAAAATGCCAGAGATGGATGGGATTGAACTTCTAAAGAAAGTGAAAGCGGTGCACCCTAATATGCTCGTGATCATGGTGACTGCCTATCCCGAGATTGATCTGGCCCTGGAGGCCATGCGCCTTGGGGCCTACGATTTCATTATCAAACCAGCCGACATGGAATTGGTCGTCCTCAGTGTTAAAAAGGCCCTGGAGAAAAAAAGGTTGGAGGAGGAGCTTGATGTCTACCATAAAAATCTGGAGAAATTGGTGGAGGAAAGGACTGTAAAACTTCAACTGGCTTATCGCACTTTGAAAAAGGCCTATTTAGATTCGGTCAAGGTTTTGGCAGAGGCGATCGATGCCAAAGACCCCTACACCCGAGGCCACTCCGATCGAGTGAGGCGAATGAGTTTGCGTATCACCGCATCATTGGGGTTTACAGAGGAGAGGATGGAGATCCTGGAATACGGAGCGCTCCTCCATGACATCGGCAAGATTGGGATTAAAGACGAGATTCTCCGGAAACCTGGGGCCCTAACCCCCGAAGAGTATCAGACGATTCAGGAGCATCCATTGATCGGTGTAAAGATTGTGGAGGGGATCGAATTTTTTAAGGATAAGATTCCCATGATCCGTAATCATCATGAGCATTTTGATGGGAAAGGATATCCAGATGGTTTGGCGGGAGAAACCATCCCCCTTGAGGCGAGGATCATCGCTGTTCCAGATGCTTTCGATGCGATGGCCAGCCTGAGACCCTATCGGAGCGCCATGCCCCTTGAGGACATCCTTTTGGAAATGGAAAAATACAAGGGGAAACAATTCGACCCAAAAATTTTGGAAATTTTCCTGCGAGAAAAAATTTACAAACTATAACCCTTTGCTGAAATAATGGAATGATGGAATACTGGAATATTGGGTTAAAGTAATAGATTTTCCGCACTATTCCATTATTCCAATATTCCATATAAAGTCGATTGTGGTATCAATAGGTTCTTTAAATTCCAAGTAGGTTGGGCATCGAGATTATGCCAGCCAATCTGACCCCCCAATATTTAGAGGCAGAGCTTAAGTTCAAGCAGGCTAAAACCACGCCAGAGAAGATAAAAGCTCTCGAAGTGATGATGGCCGTCATCCCGAAACATAAAGGGACTGAGAGACTTCGGGGGCAACTGAAGAGCCGAATGGCTAAATTAAAGGAGGAACTCCAGAAGAGACCTACCGTCGGGAGGGCAGAGCAAGCCTATAATATTAAAAGAGAGGGAGCTGCTCAGGTCGTTCTTTTGGGGCTTCCCAATTCTGGTAAGTCAAGCCTTCTCTCCCAGATCACCAATGCCTCTTCGGAGGTGGGTGACTACCCTTTCACAACCCAGAAGCCCATTCCCGGAATGATGAAGTTTGAAAATCTGCAGATTCAATTGGTGGATACTCCCCCCATTCAATTGGATCATATCGAACCTGGATTTCCAAACTTCATCCGAAACGTAGATGCCCTCCTTCTCTTGGTTGACCTGACGGAAGACCCTGCCTTCCAGATGGAGATCATCCTGAAAGTGTTGAATGACATGAAAATAAAGGTGGTCGGAAAAGGAGTGATTCCTTCATTGGAGTTGGGATGGGCTTCTCTGCGGGCGCTCCTTGTCGGAAATAAATGCGATGTTAAAAATGCAATGGGAGCCTACCAGAGGTTCGAGAACTATTTCAAAGAAACCTTCCCCATCCTCCCAATTTCTGCCAAAGAAATAATGAATCTTGATGAATTGAAAAAGGAGATTTATCAAATCCTCGACATCATCCGAGTCTATACAAAGATTCCCGGAAAGGAACCAGATCTCACGGAGCCTGTTATTCTTAAGAAAGGAAGCGCCGTGGGAGATGTTGCCCTCTCTATTCATAAAGACTTCGTTGCCAAACTTCGATATGCAAAAATCTGGGGCTCTGGGAAATTCGATGGACAGATGGTCAAGCGGGATTTCCTCATCAACGAAGGGGATGTGATCGAACTGCATATCTGATGCTTCGCGGAATGTTGGAACAATGGAACATTGGAATAGTGGGTTAAGAGAAGTTAAGATTTAGTATCCATTATTCCAGTATTCCAACATTCCATCATTCCAGGGTTAATAAACAGATGGCATTGCTGACCCGAAGACTTTTTTTAAGATATCTTTTGGGACTCCCCCTCCTCTCCTCCTTCCCCCTCCATGTTCGGGAGATATGGGCTGATCCCCCTGTCCTTCCAAACAAAGGGGGAAACTCCATTGGCGAATTCTTTAAAGGGGAGGAACTTTTCTACGAAATTGGGGTCTGGTTATTTAAGAAAGTGGCCTTGGGGAAATTAAGTTTCAAGGAAATGAGGGGAAAAGGCCGTTATATCGCCACTCTTGAGGGAGAGACCTTAGGCGTCTTTGGATGGGTGGCTCGTTATCGAGTGGACACCTACCGCTCCATCATGGAAGAAATAGATGAGGGGAAACGCCTCCGATCCATATCGTTCGAAGAAGATGTGAAGATCGGAAACAAGTTGAGGAGGCGAACCCATTTCTTCGATTATCAAAAGCGAAAATGGATTCAGGTGAGGCAAAAAAAAGATGGCACCAAAACGAGGACAGAAGAGGAAATTCCTCCAGGAATGGTCTATGATGATTTCCTCACCGCCTCGTATAACTTTCGTTATGGTGTTTATGGGAGGATCGAGAGGGGTAGAAAATATACGGTGGCCACTTTTCCCAAGAAGGGTGCTTCCAGTTATGAAGTGAGGGTGGCTTCAAAAGAGGAAGAGGAGAAAAGAAGAAAATCTGAGAAATCTAAAGGTGGAAAAGAGTATTTTGTTAAACTTTTTCTGGATCCAGAGGTGACTCATTCCAAAGAAGGTCTTATCGAAGGATGGTTATCAAAAGAACTTTGCCCCATGGAGGGGGCGATCAAAGATGTCGTTCTCTTTGGGGATGTGAGAGGGACCCTTATTAAAAAGAGCTAATTGCATATTGCAAATTGAAAATTGCAAAATTGAAAATTAATTAAAAAATTTCTCACTTTACATTTTGCGTTTTGCAATGGAACAAGGTGAAGGATGGACACTCACTCAAAATATTTCAGGCTCCACCGAGAGGATATCGCCTATTTTAAATTCATCATCGAATCCTATGAAGGGATGGCTGTCGTGAGGACTAAAGATCCTCATGAAGCGATCGTAGAGTTGATGGTGGCTCCGGGATGGGAAAGGGATTTGGAAGAGGTCTTGAAAGGACTCCGAAAGGAGATGACCATTGAACCAATATCCTAAATCCGAAGCACGAAATCTTGAATTCCGTCAGAGCGTTAGGTGGAAATCGTAAGTGGTCTATTGTTGTGCTGCCGTTTTGCTGTTTTGCCGTGTTGCCGTTAAATCCAAAACTGCAGCACCGCAACACCGCAATACAAAGAATGGCACTTTACCCCTTGTGAAGCAGGGCTTCGATATTCGGATTTTTGATAGTCACCTGAAATCAGAGGAATAGGATGATAGAACATATTCCGTTTGAGGAGATACTAAAAGAAGCCCTGAGAGAAGGAGGGGAGTTTTCGGATCTCTTTTTTGAACAGACCCATTCGGTGGTGATCATCTGTGAAGAAGATCGGATCGAGAAAGTCATTTCAGGTTTGGACATGGGTGTGGGACTTCGAATCCTCTTTGGTAAAAAGACATTTTATGGCTTTACAACAGATATCTCAAAGGCATCCCTCTTCGATTTAGCCGGAAGGATAAGTCGGGCTGCAAAAGAAGGTGGAGGGGAAAAGGCCATTGATCCCCCACGGTCACCTCGACCCGTACTTTCGTCTCTTCCGATTTCCAAATCTCTTTATCTAATGCAGAAACATCCTGGGGGACTCTCGATGGAAGAGAAGGCTTCAGTGGTGAAACGAGCCAATGAAGTGGCTCGGAGGATCGATCCACGTGTTCAGCAGGTGAAGGTTCTCTATCGGGATGTCAATCAGAGGCTTTCCATTTCGAATTCAGAGGGGCTCTTCATAGAGGGGGAGAGGGTAGGGACAGTTTTTTCTGTCCAGGTCGTTTCTGCGAAAGGGGAGATTGTTCAGACCGGATATGAACCGGCAGGAGGAACGATGGGCTTTGAACTCTTTGATCTTCATCCTCCAGAGGAAGTGGCTGAGGTGGCCGCAAAGAGATCTCTCCTCATGCTTTCCGCCAGAAAAGCGCCGATGGGAAAAATGGCGGTGGTCTTATCAAGCGAAGCAGGAGGAACGATGATCCATGAAGCCATTGGCCATGGATTGGAGGCAGATCTCGCCCAGCAAGGGCTCTCTGTGTATTCCAAGAAAATCGGAGAAAAAGTTGCTTCCTCTCTTATCACTGTGGTAGATGATCCTACCCTTCCTCAAAAAAGAGGATCCTATGCCTTTGATGATGAAGGGATTACTTCTCGAAGGACAATCCTGGTGGCGGGAGGAATTTTGAAAGGGTATCTTTACGATCGGCTATCCGCCTTGGAAGCTGGAGTGGAGTCGAGCGGAAATGGAAGAAGAGAATCCTACCAACATAAACCCATTCCCAGGATGAGCAACACGATGGTTCTTTCAGGGAAGATGAGGCCTGAAGAGATTGTTCATTCAGTAGAGAAGGGATTGTTTGTGAAAAAGATGGGCGGTGGACAGGTCAATACAGTAAATGGAGATTTTATCTTTGAGGTCAATGAAGGATATTTGATTGAAAAAGGAAGGGTCGGAGAACCGGTCCGTGGAGCGATTCTCATTGGCAATGGACCGCAGGTACTGAAAGAGATTGATATGGTCGGCAATGATCTCGGGTTTGGAATCGGAACCTGTGGAAAAGATGGCCAGGGAGTTCCGGTCGCCGATGCCCAACCCACATTAAGGATTCCTGAATTGGTGGTAGGAGGACAGCAGGAAGTCAAATGATGAGGAGATGGGGTGACAAACTCATAAGGAGATGGGGTGGTAGGGTGTGAAAGCTGATGTTTTACCTGACAGACAATATCAAATAGGGATGTAATCAGAGATTTCTGGACTTTTTCAGAAATCTCAAACGATTTATCTTGACATTCAGCAGAGAATAGTATATAAAAGAATTAAATCCAGTTGCATAAGAGTCCTTTTTAGGACGTGAGAAAAACCCGCAAAGAACTCCAAACAGCTTCTTTGCGGGTTTTTTTATCATGTCTCGACGAGTCTCTTATCAGGATCTAAAAAAAGCT
>PEUO01000222.1 GCA_002780715.1 Deltaproteobacteria bacterium CG03_land_8_20_14_0_80_45_14 | reverse complement strand
TTTGCGAACTCACCGAGAATTGCTGGTTGTGTGGGAAAGGAAAGGATGGCGCTAATGGTCCGCTACTTTTTTAAAACTTCTACTATCTCTATTTCACCGAAAAGCCATTTGTTTTCGATTTTCCTCAGGACACATTCAAGTTCCCGGGTTTCATCCACCTGTTCTCCCGCCGTAGATTTCCCTGTCAGCCTTGCTGTTAAATTAACTTTGGCTACTTCATTTTCGGGGAAAACGACGTGAAGGTCATAAAATTTCAAATCGAGTTGGGAAAAATATGAACGGGCGCTGCCTGCATAAGCGGATATCTCTTCCCGAGTATAACTTCCGGAAAGAGATTGGCTGGGGGCTTTTAGCTCACAGTGCTCATCAAATAAGTTACCAATATTTTTCATTTTCTGTAATAGGGTGAAGGTATTTTCGTCGGGAGATCTTGAAACCCATTCTGATAGGAGATTGAACTGTTTCTTGACTCTCTTCTCTTTATTTGGAAAGAAGATGACAGCAGCTAATATCCCGAGGATCACAATTAGCACACCGATGAGGAGATATTTTATTTTCACCATAATGGCACTCCCACGATACGATTCTTTGAAGCTTGTCCAAAATGATGATTTTCTATTGGCATATTCCGATTATCCCCTACGACATATACACAATCTTTTTCAACTCGCCGAGGGGGAAGATTCCAGGTACATGGATAACGGACATAGGGTTCTTCTATCTCCTTGCCGTCAACAAAAAGTTTCCCATCACGAAATTCAACTTGTTCGCCCTCCTGAGCAACCACACGTTTTAGAAGCATGACTTTGATCCCGGCAAAACGCACGGTTACCACATCAAACCTTTTAGGTTCTGAAAAGAAATAACTTGGCCTCCAACAAAAATTTACGCCTCCATGGTGATAGGTTGGGTCCATACTGGTTCCCTGAATCGTGAAGGGAATGCAGAGATAACCGAAAAAAAGATAGGCGAAGAGTGCAACCAAGGAGACCCTGATCAGGAACTTCAGTGTTAAAGAGGGAAAAAAGAATTGTCGAATCTTATTATTGACAGCCATCCTATTTGAGCCTTCTTATCTCAGGCATTTGGAAAACAATTTGCCCTGATGACATTTTGAGGCCAAGGTTTATCTTAATTCATTTTTAGGCATAGTATAGCGTAAAGCTTATCTGTCTGCAAAAACTATGGGTAAAAATGGTGGGACATGGATGTTTAGGTAGTTTGAAATTTAAGAGGGGGAAAGGGAATCCTTTAGAAGGTCACGCCCATCATATCACTTACCGTTTGCCCAGGCTGTCTTCCGTTTATTTCCAATGCGTTGTGAATGGTCTCCAATAACTTTTCTGGATGGTATGGCTTCATCAAGTAACCAGAGGCACCTACTTTGTAAGCCCTCTCTTCTCCTCCAGAGATTCCTGTGAGGAAGATGATGGGAATATCATGGGTAGCCGTGGACTGCTTCAGTCGTTCTGCGACCACGAACCCACCCCCTCCGGGTATCATAATATCGAGGATGATCAGGTTGGGTTTCTCCTTGTTGGCCATCGAAAATGCCTGGACACTGTCAGAGGCCAAGACAACATGGTACCCGTTGGCTTTTAGTCGAATCTTCAAAGCCCTGGCCACATCTTCCTCATCGTCAACCACAAGAATTTTTTTCTTCACCATCTCGTCCTCCTCCTCACGCTTTTCCCCTATGTTCCTTTATCTGTTATTCCTCGTCGTAATCTTCGTCCACTATCTGATTTAACCTACTGAGAACCCCTGTCTCCTCTTCATCGCTTCGAACGAATATCTCCTTCGACAATTCTTCCGTCCACTGATCAAAGTTTTTCACCCTTTCTCCTCCTACACCATTATTGATTTTCAAGATAGTTATAAGAGCAATTTCTTTGCCAATTGGATTGAATTTGAGGAGATGGGAATAAGTCATTGAAATTTATAGCAAATTATCTAAGAGGGTAAGGTTCTTGATTACAATCCGGTTTAATAAGGTGCCGTCAATTGTCACCTAAACAGCAATTATCGTCTTTCGGCGGGGATGGGTTTCATTTTCAGAACCTATTTCAATTAGAGTCTTTGTACACGTGGATTGGGAAAAAAGAATGTTGCCAAAGGAGTTTCCTAATATTATTATGTTTCCGTAAACCCCGTTAGAAATTCCAGCGGGGCATTAAACCCCACCGGAATTATTCTGCAATGTAACCCCGCTGCAGGGCAGCGGGGCATTATTTCTAACGGGGTAAAGAATTTGATCCATCACAACAGATGGAACATTCTAAGGAGGTTGAAATGGGAACAATAAGAGGAAAGGCTTTGGTGACAGGGGCAAGCAGCGGGATGGGAAGGGAAACAGTTAGAAAATTGGCTCAAGAAGGCTATCAAGTGATCGCCTCAGCAAGAAGGAAGGAACGTCTTGATGAACTGGCAAAGGAAAATCAGAACATCATCCCCAGGCCCGTTGATCTTTCAGATGCCCAGGAGTTAGAAAAATTCTGTCAAGAACTCTCGAACCTTGCCGAACCCATTTCAGTCCTCATCAACAATGCAGGATTCAGTATACGAGGGGCCCTCGAGGATGTTTCCCTCTCTTCGGTCAGACGCGTCTATGAAGTCAATCTGTTCGCCCTCATTAGAGTGACTCAGGCCTGTTTACCGGGAATGCGCCGACTCAAGGGAGGAACCATTGTTAATCTCAGTTCCATCGTTGGAAAGTTTACCTTTCCTCTGAATGGAGTTTATTCATCCACCAAACATGCCGTAGAGGCCATCACCGATGCCTTACGTATGGAGGTGCGTCCGTTTGGTATCCGGGTGGTGACGATCCGGCCAGGAATCATTGCTACCGAATTTAACGATACAGCCAATCAATTGACCGGTGACCTCTTCTCACGGACCGACCCGGATTATAAGCCTGTTTACCAGGCCTATGGTGCAGGCATGGCGAAGTTATTTTCAAATGTTTCCATCCCTGGACCAGATTTAATTGCCGACATCATCGTCAAAGCCGTTCTTTCTGATTCTCCGAAAGCAGTTTATTTTGCGGGTCCTTTTGTAGAAGAAATTTATGGACAACGAATTCGAATGGATGATGATTCGTTTGATCAGTTCATGTCTGAAAAGACAGGGCTGAAGGGTCTAAAGGTCTAGGAAGATAAACTGTTGCGCTCAGTTTCTGTAATTTCTTTCCTGCATTATTCTTTTACAATTGCCTAAAAAAATGCAGATCCAATGTCACTCCCGCTTTCGCGGGAGTCCAGACGCCGTACCGGCGAAATCATGAAGCTATATATAAGGACTGGGTTCGTGTTTTCACGTGAAACTCTGGATTCCTGCTTGCGCAGGAATGACATTTTAAGGCTAAAAAAGGCTCTTTCAACAGTCTGTTAGATCACAGGTTCATAACCCAAAAACCATGAAAATGAACTTGAGGATCCTTTTACAAGCCTAATTTTTTACAGAGTTCGGCCACCCGTCTTCCTAATTTTCGGGCATTGTCGCTTATTTTCTCGTCCGGAGCGCCCACGCATGCCACACCATAGTGACCTGTTGCATCCATTGGGTCTCCAACAACAATCATCCCATAAATGAGTAAACACTGAACGATGGATATCATGGTGGTCTCCTTCCCACCGGACGGATCTCCCGAAGTGGCAAAAGCAGCTCCCACCTTGTTCTCCATCTTTTTACGGATGACAACATATTCATCGAAGACACGTTTCAAATCCCATACCATCGCACCAAAATAGACTGGGGAACCTGCAATAATCCCAGCGGAATCAACAAAATCTTCCTTCTTCACTTCTTGGGTAGATTTTAATAGGGCTTTGACTCCCGAAACCGATTCAACTCCTTCACCAATTCGCTCTGCCAGCTTTCGTGTGTTGCCCCCTTTGGAATAATAAAGTACTAACACTTGCATGGTTTTTCCTCCTTTTAATATATTTTGTTTCCTGCAACTTAATCTTTTAACTTAATTTTACTCTCTTTGCTATCCCCACGGTCACAAAAGGTTGGCCGTAAATGGGAAAAAACCTTAATTTTTTTCTTGACATTTATCTATTTCTATGTATAACTATAGAAATATAGAAACCCGGATGACAACGGTGCGCAAAAGAAATTATTTTTGTATATCCAAATTGGAGGCAATTCCCAAAGCTAAATTTCTTACATAGGAATTGAAATCGGGAGACCGTCTTTCTCCTGATAAGGAGTTTTCAAAATAGTTAAGAGTAAAGTTAATCCCTATTCAACCATCATTATCCAAAGGAGGTGCGATTATGATAGCTTTTAGAAAATGGTGTTTTATGATTTGCATCGCAATGGTTTTTGTTATTTTAGGTGTCTGCCCTGGCTCAACCCAGGAGATTAAGGGCCCCATTAAGATCATCACTCCTTATGCACCAGGAGGCAGTTCGGATATTGTAGCTCGTCTGATTGCGGATAAGCTGAAAGACATTTTGGGCCAGACAGTGATTGTGGAGAACAAACCAGGGGCAGGCGGGCGGATTGGCACCGAATATGCTAAGAATCAGCCGGCGGACGGGAGTTCAATGCTGGTCATGAATCCCGCCCTGTTTGTGGTGAGTCCTTTGGTTTATTCCAAGCTTGCCTATGATCCGGACTTAGATTTCAAACCCGTCTCTCAAGTCCAGGTCTATCATTTCGTCCTATCTATTCCAGCGAATTCTCCTATTAAGGATTTCAAAGGGCTGATCGAATGGCTAAAGAAAAATCCGAAACAGGCCAACTACGGTTCCCCTGCATCGGGTAGCCTTCCACACTTTTTTGGTTTGATGATCGGGAAATATGCCGGCGTTGAGATGGTGCATGTATCTTACAATGGCTCGGGTCCCCTCATTACTGCGTTGATCGGAGGCCATATCCCGATGGGGGTAGACACCTATGATGCCCAGTCCCGATATCATCCAGATAAAATTCGGATTCTGGCTACTGCAGGCACTTCTCGGAAACACCCTGATATCCCTACCTTTAAAGAATTGGGATATGAAATTGAAGGAGTAGGGTGGAATGGGATCGTGGTTCCTGCCAAAACACCCCAGGCGATCATGGACAAACTGAGTCAAGCGATCGTTAAGGTTGTCAAAATGCCCGAGGTAAAACAAAAGCTCGAACAAATTGGAGCTGAAGCCACCGGCACGACAGCCGAAGAGTTCGCCAGGGTTATCAAACAGGATCGGGGAAGATGGGGTCCCATCATCAAAGCCTCTGGATTTAAGGCTGATTAATATGCTCCTAAGATCATTCAGAGAGTTAACCTGGTTCGATCGGTTGGCCCAAATTCCCCTTTTGGGCCAACCGACTCATTCCTCCGCGTCACCTATCCATACTCAAAACGAATAGATGACGACTCTGTAGGGCATGATCTCCGATCACGCAATCTGCAGAGCATTGAGGGGACGCCCCCTATAGGTTGTAAAATTATTTAATTCCTTTGTACTAAAAAGAATTAGGATTGATCATGCAGATCAGTAACCATAAGGATTTCAATGCAGGTCTCCTATTTATACTTCTCGGCATATCAACAACAGTTTTAGCCAGAAGCTACCCAATCGGCACAGCGGCAAAGATGGGACCTGGGTATTTTCCATTCATCCTCGGTTTCATGCTTACTGTATTAGGATTCGTGATTTCGCTGAAAAACCTCTCCAAAGGAAGAGGGGTAAGAAAAAGAGCGCTTATTCGGTTTCGGCCAGTTGTCTTTGTGCTCTCCTCCATTGTTCTTTTCGGCCTCCTGCTCCTCCCGCTTGGTCTACTTCTTTCTACCCTCCTTCTCATCCTCATCTCAAGCATGGCGAGCGATGAGTTTAAGATGAAGGTGGCCATTCTGAATGCATTTGTGCTGCTCATCATCGTTCTGATCATCTTTGTTTATTTCCTCAAATTTCAGATACCGGTTTTACCTGCCTTCCTGGGCGGTCGAACCTAACATGAGGGAGGGTCGGATGGAATTGCTTTCCAATTTGGCACTCGGTTTTCAAACAGCGATCTCTCCGCAGAATTTACTATACTGCTTCCTCGGGACATTGATCGGGACGGTCATCGGTGTGCTGCCAGGGATTGGGCCCGTGCAGACGATCGCCATCTTACTTCCAACAACCTTCGCCTTGCCTCCTGTGTCGGCTTTGATCATGCTCGCCGGCATCTACTATGGAGCTCAGTATGGAGGCTCTACGACCTCTATCTTGGTCAATGTGCCAGGAGAGGCATCCTCGGTGGTGACCTGTCTGGATGGTTATCAGATGGCCCTTCAAGGCCGAGCTGGAGCTGCACTCACCGTCTCAGCCCTCGGTTCATTCGTTGCGGGTTGTTTTGCCACGCTCCTGATTGTCCTCCTTGCCATACCCCTATCTGAACTGGCTTTCAAGTTTGGACCGGCTGAGTACTTCTCCCTGATGGTCTTTGGATTGATCGGTTCCATTGTGTTTGCCTCGGGATCTCCGATGAAAGCGATAGGAATGATTGTCCTTGGGCTCCTTTTTGGGGTGGTGGGGACGGATATTACAAGCGGGACCCAGCGGTTCTCTTTGGGGATCCCTGAACTGGCCGATGGCATCGGTTTTGTCCCTTTAGCAATGGGCCTTTTCGGTATTTCCCAGATCATCAATAGTCTCGAACAAAAAGAAAAGCGCGAGATTTTAAAAACTAAAATATTTGGATTCTGGCTTAAGAAAAAGGACCTCAAGGAGGTTGCTCCAGCAGTGGCTCGCGGAACTCTCACCGGATCATTGCTGGGACTTTTACCAGGTGGAGGCGGTATCCTGTCTTCATTTATCTCCTATATGCTGGAAAAGAAGGTTTCCCACAACCCCGAAAGCTTTGGGAAAGGGAATATCTGTGGTGTTGCATCCCCAGAGTCAGCAAACAACGCGGGGGCGCAAACCTCATTTATCCCCTTGCTCACCCTGGGTATACCAACCAATGTCATCATGGCCATGATGGCTGGTGCCATGATGATCCATGGGATTCAACCTGGCCCGAGGGTTATCAGCAGCAACCCGGAACTCTTCTGGGGCGTGATTGTTTCCATGTGGGTGGGGAACCTCATGTTGGTCATTTTGAATTTGCCATTAATCGGAATATGGGTAAAACTCCTTACAGTTCCCTACCGTGTCCTTTACCCTGCCATACTCCTGTTTTGCTGTATCGGGATTTACAGCGTCAATAATAATATCTTTGATATCTGGTTGACAGCGATTCTTGGGTTTTCGGGTTATCTCTTCGTAAAACTCGAATGTGAGCCGGCACCGCTGATATTAGGTTTTGTATTGGGACCCATGATGGAGGAGAACTTACGACGGGGCATGTTAATTTCACGGGGTGATCCTTCCATTTTTTTCACCCGTCCGTTATCTCTTGCATTCCTGTTGATGGCCTTTGCCATGTTAGTGGTGATTGCAGTTCCAGCCATCCATCGGAAAAGGGAGGAAGCTTTCCATGAGGAAGGGGAGGAAGGGTGAAATGGAGATGAAAATGGCACTACGAAAGAAATTGCCTTTGTATCTTCAAATTGAGTCGGTTCTCAAATCGAAAATCCTCACAGGTGAGTTGAAAGAAGGTGATCGTCTTCCTCCGGAAAATGAACTCTCAAAACAGTTTGGAGTGAGTCCATTGACCGTCCGACAGGCCCTATCCTCCCTAGTGGGAGAAGGGCTGTTGGATCGGAAACCAGGAGTAGGGACGATGGTTAAGAAGAATCTGGGTGAAAAGATCGTTCTGACACTCTCAGGGAAAATGGATGAACTTCTCCTGATCGGAAAGGAGAGTGAAACGAGGGTTCTCCGTTCAGAAGTCATTCAAGGATTTGACAAACCCATGCGGTTCCTGGAGTTGAATCAAGCAGATCCAGTATATTTTATAGAAAAGGTGAGATATTGGAAGGAAACCCCATTTATGGTGGTAGAGGAATATGCCCCTCAATCGTTGATTGGGACTTTACCGAAGAATAAAAAGTCTATGAAATCTTTGTACTTTACCTTAACTCAAAAAAAGGGGGTTGTTCTGAAGGAGGCCACACAAACGATCGAGTCTTCCACTGCAGACCAGAGAATTGCCTCTCTCCTTCAAATTGAAATGGGTTCTCCCTTGTTCTATATGGAGAGGGTTTTTTTTGATGAGACTGATCTTCCCATCCTCTTTCAAATCACCTTTACCCGCTCTGAACTTTTCAAATTATCAGTCCATTTGGGGCGAGAACAGAAAGACAAAGAGATCAAATGGGTGGTTTATTGAGTCTTCTTCATAGAACCGTAAGTCACTACATGAAATTGAGTGCGATATGGTAAAGAGGAGGAGGATATGAATCCAGAAATAGTGGGGCCAGGTTGTCCAAGAGGTATTCCCGGCCATGTGGAGATGCCCTTGGCAGTAGAACGTTTGCCTAATGGAAATACGCTCATTGCCGACGCAGGAGATGAAGCTGGATTTGGAAGCGAAATTGTAGAAGTGGATCCTGTGGGCAATATCGTCTGGGATTACAATGAAGGACTTCGGTTTGCTCACAGTGGTCGTCGCCTGAGAAATGGAAATACATTGATTACGGATACGAGCAATAACCGATTGATCGAAGTCACACCTGTTAAAAAAATCGTCATAAGCTCTGATGAATGGGGCGGAGGGATAGGTAAACTTTCGGATGGATCACACCTTCACTATCCCAATGAGGCCTTTGAATTGGAAGATGGAACTTTCTTAGTGACGGATCGGAACAATGACCGCTGTATCCAGGTGGACCGGAAGGGTCATGTGATTTGGCTTTATGATAAAGAAATCAAGCACCCTCACAATGCCGATCCTTTGCCTAATGGGAATATTCTCATTTCAGATTCTGATGGCAATCGAATTCTTGAAGTTAATCGGAAAAAAGAGATCGTATGGTCTTATGGAGATGGGTCACCTAAGACATTATGGTGGCCAAGAAGTGCCATTCGATTGGAAAACGGAAACACCTTAATTACGGATAGTAAAAACCATCGGATAATTGAAGTATCTCCTGACGGAAAAACAATCTGGAAGTTTCAAACAGAACATGTGGATAAATTTTATATCACCCATGTTACAAAAGAAGGGACCTTTTTAATTGCCTGCACAGACGGCCACCACCAGGTGATTGAAATAGACCGGACCGGGAATATTGTTTGGTTATTCCGTAACTACCGAAGACCCGCACCTGTATATGCTCGATTGACCAATGGTTTTTTTAAAGAATTGGAGGAGAATGGGATACCAAAATATTGGGTGTTGGCAACCCGGCTTTCCGAAGGGGGTGGAAGGCTTATCTGGGATGAAGATAATAAACCTTATCCCTGTCCAGGATTGGAATATGACCGACCCGGTGCTCTTTTCCTCCAACAGAACATTGCCGCAAAAGTTGGGGAAACCTATCGGTTGGGCGCAGAAATTAAGACGATCGATGTTAAGGGGGCGGCTTGCCTCCACATCGATTTCTATGATGACTTCGGAGGAAGTCTTTATCGCGATATCACTGAAATGCCATCGGGTGAATACTTTACCGGAACGAATGATTGGACCCATGAAATATTCGAAGTTAAAGTACCCCCTAAATCCACCTTTGCCCAACTTCGACTCGCCATTAACCACAGCGGCAAGGTCTTCATAAGAAATATCATGATGAACAAGATTTAACGGGTTTACAAGGAGGAGATGGTATGAAAATTTTTAACCGTATGGCAAAAGATGGTCATGAGCAAGTGATCTTCTGTTATGATAAATCAACCGGTCTCAAATTGATCGTTGCTATTCACGATACGACACTTGGGCCGGCTACAGGGGGCTGCCGAATGCATCTGTATAATACGGAGGAGGAAGCTATTGATGACGCTCTACGTCTCTCAAAGGCTATGACTTTTAAGACTGCAGCAGTGGGTGTAAACTTTGGCGGTGGAAAATGTATCATCTGGGGTGATCCCAATACTGATAAGAACGAAACTCTTTTCAGGGCATTAGGAAGATTCGTCCAAACGCTGGAAGGTCGGTTTTCTACAGGACCAGATCTTGGAACAAGCAGCGAAGACTTTATTTGGGCTCGACAAGAAACTCCTTATGTAAATGCTTTGCCAGAGGAATATGGTGGGTCTGGGGACACCTCATTGATCACTGCATTTGGTGTTTGGTCTGGCTTGAGGGCAGCAAGCAAATGGTGCTGGGGTAGCGATTCACTTAAAGGCAAGAAAGTTGCCGTGCAAGGGCTGGGTAAGGTTGGTTACCATCTGGTCGATTATCTTATAGGCGATGGTGCTGAATGCATAGTATGTGATATCGCTTCCGAAAACATTAAAGCAATCAAAGAGAAACATCCGGAGCTTACCGTCACTGAACCCCAGACGATTTATGATGTTAGATGCAATATTTTTTCCCCTAATGCGGTGGGTTCAATTCTTAATGATCAAACCATACCGAGATTGAAATGTGAGGTTATAGGAGGGGCTGCTAACAATCAACTGGCAGAAGAACGACATGGTGACCTGCTTGCAGAGTTTGGAATCCTTTATTGCCCGGATTTTGTGATCAATAGTGGAGGATTGATTCAAGTGGCTGATGAACTGCAAGGTTTTAATCGAGAACGTGCATTTAAGAAAACTGCAGATATCTATCATCGTTTGTTGGAAATTTTTCGTATCAGTAAAGAGAAAAATATTTCCACTCACAAGGTAGCTATACAATTAGCAGAAAAAAGAATTCAGGCGATCGAAGCAATGAAATCCATCTACATTCGATCACAAGATCGAAAATGAAATTAAATATTCTGTTGCAAAGGAGAAGTCCGTATGGCAATCGACAAAGAGATTAGCGAGAAAAGGAAGCGACAGTGTTCGAAATTGGTGGAGATATCGAAAGAGATCGTTCGGGAGGCCCTCGAAAAATTCAAACCCGAGGAGTTGGGCATTACCTGGACCGGTGGAAAGGATAGTACCCTAACTCTCTGGATCATCCGCCAAGTCTGTCAGGAAAAAGAAATTCCTCTTCCCAAGACCATGATCATCGGCGAGGGAGATGAGTTTGAGGAGATCGAGGAGTTCGTGGAAAGGATCAAGAAAGAATGGAATGTGCCCCTGGAAGTGTGCCGGAATGAGGACGTTTTGAAAGCAGCCAATTATACCTTAAATGCCGTTGTGAAGGTAAAGGAGCTCAGTGAACGAAACCGAGCCGAGCTTCAGCGGATCGGTTTTGATGACGATGAATTCCCTTTTGAGGCCGAATCCTACGCCGGGAATCATCTGATGAAGACGGTGGTCTTCAATCAGTTTCTCGAGCGGAATAAGATCAAGGGTATATTTCAGGGGCTTCGTTGGGATGAGCACCCGGCTCGGTTTGACGACCCCTATTTTGAGTTCAAGGCAAGTGGAAATTTGGTGCCAGAACATACCCGAATTCGTCCCATTCTCCATTTCACTGAAAAAGATCTCTGGGATACCTATGCTTCCCTTAAGATCCCTTACTGCAGGCTCTATGAAAGGGGTTATCGGTCCCTGGGTGCAAAGACCACGAGCCAGATATCCATGGAAGGCGTTCCAGCGTGGAAGCAGGATATTGAGAATACGGAAGAACGAGCAGGTAGGCGACAGGATAAAGAAAAAGCGATGGAGCGGATGCGAAAGTTGGGGTATATGTGAGATCCCCCTTCTTGTCATTCTGAGCGAAAGCGAAGAATCTTTGAAATATTAGTTTCCTGAGATTCTTCGTCGCCTGTCGGCTCCTCAGAATGACAACAAGAGGGAATCATTTCATTCAGGCGAAGGAGACGTTTGAACAAAAAATGTTTAACTTAATTTCGCCACATGGTGGTGAACTGAAACCATTGTTACTGAAGGAAGAGGTTTTGAAAGAGGCCGTGGAGAAGGCCAAATCTCTTCCCCAGATACGGATGACGACCCGGGAGAGGGAGGATCTGATCATGATGGGGATCGGGGCCTTCAGCCCTCTTAACGGATTTATGGAAAAGGTCGATTGGCAGGGTGTATGCGATGAAATGAAGATGCCAGATGGAACTTTCTGGCCAATTCCTATCACCTTGTCTGTAACAAAGGAGGTCGCTAAAGGGTTAAAAGAGGGCCAGGAAGTGGCTTTAATTGAAGATGAGAGCAACGAGCTGATGGGGAGCATGCTCGTTCAGGAAATATACTCCATTGATAAGGTCTATGAAGGTAAGCAAGTTTTTAAAACTGATGATATCAAACATCCTGGAGTGGCTAAGGTGATGGCTCAGGGAGAACTGAATATTGGGGGCCCTGTGAAGGTATTTAGTGAGGGCGATTATCCTCGAAGATTTAAAGGCCTGTATGCTACCCCAGAAGAGACTCGGAAACTCTTTGAGAAACGAGGATGGAAAACCATTGCCGCCCTCCAGCTAAGAAACCCTATGCATCGGTCCCATGAATATCTTGCCAAGATTGCCTTGGAAGTCTTGGATGGACTTTTCATCCATCAGCTCATTGGAAAGCTGAAAGAGGGGGATATTCCAGCAGACATTAGGGTGAAATGTGTGGAGGTTCTTGTAGAAAATTATTTTCCAAAAGATCGTGTGATCCAGAAGGGTTATCCTCTGGAGATGCGCTACGCCGGTCCTCGGGAGGCATTACTCCATGCCATATTCCGTCAGAATTATGGCGCCACTCACCTCATTGTGGGAAGAGATCATGCCGGAGTGGGAGATTATTATGGACCCTTCGAAGCCCAGGAGATCTTCGATCAAATCCCATCGGATGCCTTGATGATCAAGCCCCTGAAGATCGACTGGACCTTTTACTGCTATAAATGTAAAGGAATGGCTTCCTATAAGACCTGTCCACACCCTGAGGGGGATCATCTTGTATTGAGCGGAACATTGTTGCGGAATATGTTGAAGGAGGGAAAACCCGTCCCAGAGGAATTTAGTCGTGCAGAGGTCTTGGCGATCCTTCGGGATTATTATTCAGGTTTGAAGGAAAGGCCGGATAGACTGGAGATTTCAGGAGTAGTGGATAAATAAATGGAATCAATAACAGGGAATGGATTATTTTCTATGCTATGGCTTATTCCCTTAGGTTTTATCATCGGGGCTTTTGGAACACTCATAGGAGCTGGTGGCGGCTTTGTTTTAATGCCCGTTCTCATTTTGTTGTTTCCTGACGAGAGCCCTGAAATCTGTACCAGTATTTCACTGGCAGTAGTTTTTTTTAACACCTTGTCGGGCTCTGGAGCATACGCCCGGATGAGGCGAATCGACTATAAATCAGCCTTGTTTTTTTCAGCCGCAACTATACCAGGCGCAATACTTGGGGCATTCACTACCTCCCACATTTCCCGTAGGCTATTTTATACCATCTTCGGTATTTTTATGATTGCAGCTGCTGTTTTCTTACTATTACGGCAGAACGGAAAAAGGGAAATAAAGAAGAACAACCCTGAATACCATCTCACACGAAATCTTGTCGAGACAGATGGTACCACCCATACCTTTTCCTATAACCCTATAGTTGGGGTAGGATTAAGTCTCTTTGTCGGGTATGTTTCTAGCCTGCTTGGTATCGGCGGCGGCATTATTCACGTTCCTTTACTGGTTCACCTTTTGAATTTTCCCGTGCATATTGCTACTGCGACCTCACATTCCATTTTAGCAGTCATGAGTTTTACAGGGACCGTTGTGCACATTACGACAGGAACATTTTCTCATGGCATTTGGCCTACGATTTTTCTATCTATTGGAGTGCTTATTGGAGCGCCACTAGGAGCGCGACTTTCTAATCGGGTTCGTGGAGATTGGATTATGCGAGGCTTAGCGGTTGCGCTTGGATTTGTAGGTATTCGGATTCTCGTTATGGCTTTGTAGGCAATCACCTTTTCCTTAAGGTAGGCACTGAATAATAGGCGGTGACCCTCTCATTGCTATGATCTGTATCCGTTTGAATCCCGATGGCTAACAATTCGCTTGGCTCAGTGCCAAAAACCTTTTTGTAATCTTTATGAAGATTCCTCTCCTCATAGACCCACTGTCCTGCTTTGCCTTCCCCGGATTCCAGGATAAAAATCTTGCAGTATTTCTCCCCTGGATGATCAAAGATGTGACCTCTTGGCAGATGGCTCGCCCAGATATACTCGATTTTAAATCCTGAAGGCTCCCTTCCAAACCCTCGGAACCCACCCCCTCTTCCAAAAACGACCATCACTCGGGCTGCAGCGTCAAACCGATCTTTTCTCGTCTCAATGGCAGAATGAACGACATTCGAAATCTTCCATTTCCACGAGAGCCTGGAAAAGCTCTTCTCTTTCTCACCAACCTCCTTGAAAAGAGAGGCGCGGCCTCCCAGGCTTTCAGCCTTAATGATCCCTTTCCCTGACGTTGAATATTGAGTGGGAGGGGTAGCAAAGTAGGAGACCAATCTCCATCCTTTAACCGGTGTCTTCTCCTCCTCCTCGATTTTCTCCGAGGGCTGGGGGCCAAAGGGAAGCTGAAGGAAAATGAGAATCAGGCTGAGGGGAATGCAAAGAGTTTTCATGTTCTAACCATGAAAATATTCCGAATTTTTAGGTTAGGGTTACGGCTACGAAGCCCGTTTGGTTTAGGGTCCGACGGTGACGTGAAGTTCTTAAGGCCTGCCTTCGCCGACCTGCTCACCGAACAAGTTCTTTGGCAGGCGAGAGCGGCTACGCGCAGGTAGGCGAACAACGTAGCCGAATGACGATACGGGCCTCTTTACCCTTACCGTTGAACAACATCTATCATTTAACTATATACCACATTTTGTAGGATGCATTGAAAAATAAGGGAGACCCTGCTAAACTTAACCCAATGAAGCAACGAAATCCAAATCTTAAAACACAATTTTTGATCCTCATCATCCTCATTTCCTTCTTCTCCTTGATTTCTATCAGTGAATCCAGCGAAATATCCTCCCCTTTTCAATCTTTAATCCATCGGCTCTCACAGGATGGGTTTGATTCAGAATTTTTATCCAATTTACTGATGGACGCTCGGGCAGAGATCAATCCTTCCATGATGACTATCTATCTGAATCTGAATTCAAGAGAAACTCCGGAACTGTACGTGCAATTTTTGAATCAAGAATTGATCCTTCTCTCTAAAAAATCTCTCAGACAAAACTTAAAGATATTGAAAAAAATGGAGAACAGATTCCACGTAGACAAAGAAGTGGTCGTGGCTATTCTCCTCGTGGAGTCAAGGTTTGGGGAAAACATCGGAAAATACCGGGTTATACCAACCTTAGCAAGCATGGCAGTCATGGACTCTGCAGAGAATCTCCAAAAAAACTATCAGGCTATCAAAGAAACCAACCAAGAACTCTCCTACGATTGGGTGGAAGACTTCGCAAAAAGGAAGGCCAGTTGGGCTTATGATGAATTGAAATGTTTCTTGAGGATCATTCAAAATGAAGAGGTCGATCCCTTAGAAATCTACGGTTCTTATGCTGGAGCCTTGGGCATGGCTCAGTTTATCCCTTCGAGTTACCTTGCTTATGCTAAGAGCAAAAAGGGGTTAGAAAATTGGCTTCTAAACAGAGAGGAAGCGATCTTCAGCATCGGGAATTACTTAAAATCTCATGGATGGAAAAAGAAACTGACGGTGGAAAAGAAGAA
>PEUO01000150.1 GCA_002780715.1 Deltaproteobacteria bacterium CG03_land_8_20_14_0_80_45_14 | reverse complement strand
ACATCATCTGAAAGATCATGAATGCCTGATGGGGGATTGTGGCTGAATAACCGGGGAAGGGAGCGAGTCCCACGCCTCGCAGTCCAATCCAATCGAGACTTCCAATGATGCCCCCAATATCGGGTCCAAACGCGAGACTATAACCATAAAGAACCCACTGGATGGTGATCACGCATAGGGCAATAAAGCTTTGCATGATCGTCCCGAGGACATTTTTTGATCTCACCATGCCTCCGTAAAACAGGGCAAGTCCAGGTGTCATCAGCATGACCAAAGCAGAAGAAATGAGAATCCAGGAAGTATCCCCTGTATCCACTTTGGGTGGAGCTGGTGCTTCGGCAAACGCAACCCCTACAATTAATAGGCTAAAAAATAACAAAAGAAACAAAATTTTTTTCATCCCATTCCTCCTTATAACTTAGGGTTAAGCACATAGCGCATAGCGCAGAGCGCAAAGCGCCTCTATTCTCCAGCACCAAATTTTTTTATATCCTCGGGTTCATGAATTGGATAAAGTGGAAAATTTCGAATGAATAGATAGTCTAATAGCTGGGTGGAAATGATTCCAACTAAGGCCATGTTCTCACGCTCGCTCAGTAGGTATCCTTGTTGCTTACAGCACTTCTCGACAAGTTTTGCTACCTTGCCTGAGTGAAAATATCCAGCCTGTCGAAGGGCAGCGTCTGAGAGCAACTCTTGTACATAATCATGATTGCATTCCCCTAAAAAGCATCGGCTGATGGGCGCACGATAGGGTTGTTTTGGTCTTTTGACCAGTTCTGGTGGGATGAGATTATGAGCGGCTTTACGTAAGATAAACTTGTCTCTAAGACCGTTCAGACGAAATCGCGGGGGTACCCTGCACGCAAACTCTACTACCCGATAATCAAGAAAAGGAACCCGCCCCTCTACGGAGTGTGCCATAGCTACCCGGTCCCCCTGAGAGGAGAGCAAGTAGTTGGAAAGGAAAATGGAAATCTCTGTATATTGAGCTCGAGATAGAGGATCCCACTTCATGTATTCTTCTGGGAGTGTTGATATGAATCGATCCACAAACCCATCAACTTTTCCAGTTGTTTCCTGAAATTCATTTGAGAAAAATGTTTTTATAAAATTGGCGTTTTCCCAGCGAATCATATGGGAGTAAGCGGGGGAATCCACATGAGAAAGGCCTTTCCGAAAGAAGCCTTCCAGAAATACATGTGTTTTAGAATCCTCTTTGTGAAAGATGTCAGGATATAGTCTTTGCAGAAGCATTGGACGGATTCGGGATTGTGGGTTTCGAGCCCAGAAACGCCGCACTCGATCCTCCTTGAATATATCGTAACCAGCGAAGATTTCGTCGGGCCCTTCTCCTGTAAGAACTACTTTAAACTTATTTTCACGAACCAATTTGGACAGCATAAACAATGGAGCCGGTGCTGTACGAAGGATTGGCACTTCTGCGTGCCAAACGACCTGAGGAAAAACTTCTCCAATATCTTTTTCTGTACATCGGATGGTCTGATGGTCGGTCTGCAGGGACTGCACAGCCTTCTCCTGCCATGAAGCTTCGTTAAAGCGACTGTCTGTAAAGCTAACCGAAAAGGTACAGAGTTTATTATCAAAAAATCGTTTTACAAGAGAAGTAATATAAGTACTATCTAGCCCGCCACTAAGATAAGCTCCTACAGGAACATCTGCTCGAAGGCGAATTCTGGTAGCGTCATATATGAGTGCTTTTAATTCTTCGGTCCATTCATCCAAGGAACGGTCCCCATTATTGTTTGATTCCGAGAAGGAAAGTTGCCAGTAAGGATGGGTAGTTATTCCCTGACGTGAGAAGAGAGCATAATGTCCCGGGAGGAGTTGATAGATTTTTTGAAAAGGCGTGAGGTGGCCCAAGGGTGCCCAACAGATAAATACATCTGATATGGTTTGCAAATCGAGGGCTCTTGGGACTTTTGAGTCTGCAAAGATAGCCTTCACCTCTGAACTAAAAACCAAACGGTCATTGTTCAGATAATAAAAGAGGGGCCGGATGCCCAGGCGATCGCGACCAAGAAGTAAGCGCTCCTTAGATTTATCCCATAGAGCGAAGGCAAACTGACCATTGAGGTTTTTGAAAAGCTCTGGCCCCTCATCTTCATACAAGTGGACCAAGACCTCCGTATCGGATCGAGTGTAAAACCTATGACCTCGAGACTCTAGATCCTGCCGGATCTCTGGGTAGTTGAAGATCTCTCCATTATAAACAACCCAGATGGACTGATCTTCGTTATAAATGGGTTGATCACCGCCACTTAAGTCGATGATGCTTAAGCGAGTAGAAGCTAATCCTGCAATCCTGTCTATATAAGTACCGAATGCATCGGGGCCACGATGACGGATCAGGCCGAGCATACGATAAAGAAGGTGTTCCTTTGGCTCTGAAGAGGCGAAATCAATTATTCCGGCGATGCCGCACATTATTAAGTCCTTTTGTTGGCTTGCCTGAAAAAGTTCCTAAGGAAGCCAATTCCTCTTTTCTTATAAGCTTCGATCTTGGGTTGAGTTTCAGCCAAAAGTTTTAGTTTTGATAAAAGTGGGGGTTGGGATCCCTCAAATTCCTCTTCATATGTTTCCATCCATTCTCGAATCATCTCTCGGGTTACTTCGAGGTGAAACTGAAGGCCATAAGCGTTATCTCCATATCGAAAAGCCTGATAAGGAACAGGGGATGAGGTGGCGATCAATATCGCATTATGGGGGATTTCAAAGGTATCTTCGTGCCATTGAAATACTGAAAATGTTTTTGGGAGTTGAGAAAAGAGGGGGTCAATGGAACCGATTCTTGTCAATGAAACATCATACCATCCAATTTCTTTAACAGGCGCTTTGAAGACCTTTGCTCCAAGCGCCTTTGCTATCAATTGGGCTCCAAGACAGATTCCTAAAATTCGTTTTCCTCTCTGAATGGCCTCTTTAATAAAAAGGTCTTCGTCTTTAAGAAAAGGATAGCGATCTTCCTCGTAGACATTCATTGGTCCTCCCAGAAGGACAATGTGGGTGAGATCGTCGAGTTTTGGGAGATGGATACCGGGTTTGAGTTCGAGGATCTGATGAAAGATTTTTTCTTGCTCCAAACAATATTCAATCAATCCCGGGCCTTCGGTCTCAACGTGCTTAATGATTAATACACTCATGTTAATACATCATGAGAGCAATCCTTATGCCAGTTGATAGAAGTTTATGGCTTAATGGAGTTTCATTAAAATTATTGAATAGTTGGTGGGAATAGCCTCCAGGATATTTATATCCAGGTATTGGTTTTTCAAGAAATTTCTTGCCGAAATTTAAGCAGGCTGCTAAAAAACAAACAATTTTCCTAAAGAGATTTGAAACGCTGATTCGGTAATAAAAGAGGAATTAGAAGATCCGCGATTCAGATTGCATCCCTTCCGTGTTCGCCTGTTCGAACTCGATTTACCTTCTCCACGGAAGACACAAAGATTTCTTCGTCTCCAATGCTTTCTGTTTTGATAGTTTTTTTGATGGTCTCAATGACCTGGCTGAGCATCTCATCTGAAGTAACGATCAGTTCGATCTTAAATTCTTTGACAACGTCAATCGTATATTCATCTGCCCGGTAGATCTCTTTATGACCTCCTTGGCTCTCGAACCCACCAACCTTGCTTATCGTCATCCGCTGAACACCGATTTTAGTCAATGCATTCTTCACTTCTTCCATCTTTGATGGGTTAATAATCGCTTCAATCTTTTTCATGGCTTCTCCTTTCACTCACCCTTTGATAGGGTCAGAGTTGAGTCAAAAAGTACAGAAGGCTCGCATGCAGGCATGGTCCTGTGGATGTCAGGGGATAGAGGAGGGTTCATTCGTATGCTTCCGGTGAAGGGTGTTTACATTATATTGCATCCCTTCCGCGCTCACCCGTCCGAATTCGAATCACCTCTTCTACAGGAGACAAAAATATCTTTCCATCCCCAATCTTTCCTGTCTTGGCAGCCCTTCCGATCGTCTCTATCACTTGAGTGACCAATTCATCGGGAACGATAAGTTCAATCTTAGACTTGGGCAAGAAATCAATCGCATATTCGGTTCCACGATAAGATTCAGTGTGACCTTTTTGCCTTCCAAACCCTTTGACTTCAGTCACGGTCATCCCCTGAACACCGATTTTGGTCAATGCATTCTTCACTTCATCCAACTTAAATGGCTTGATAATCGCTTCGATCTTTTTCATCGGTGTACCTCCTGTCTTTCAGTTTAAGAAGTATTGAAGATTATGTCTGTTTTTTACCTGGAGATGGGTGTTTCTGAAGCCTTGTCCAGTTGAACCCCGCTATAACCAGGCACTCCCATCTCGGGAACATCAAGGCCTTCCATCTCTGTCTCCTTGTCGACCCGGTTGCCCACCACGAGATCAATCAACTTGAAGATGATTAGCGATATCAGTCCCACATAAACAAAGTTCGCCGTTATCCCGATAGACTGAGCAAGAAATTGCGAGGCATCACCGTAGAAAAGGCCCTTGACAGTTCCGGTTACGCCATTCCAGCCTTCGCCATAAGTGCCATCAGCAAAGAGTCCCAAAGCAAGGCAACCCCATGCACCATTGACCCCATGAACGGCAATAGCGCCGACAGGATCATCCACTCTGAGTTTTCTTTCAATGAAGAGGGCTGCTTCCACAACGAGCACCCCTGCAATAAGACCAATGACGGAGGCACTAATAGAGTTAACAAACGCGCAAGGGGCCGTGATCGCCACTAATCCAGCAAGCATCCCATTGCACATCATACTGGGATCCGGCTTCTTAAATCGCACGATCCACATCCATAAGGTTGCAGCTAAAGCTCCCGTGGCAGAAGCCAACATAGTATTTGTGGCGACAACACCTATTCGAAGATCTCCACCAGATAGAGTGGAACCGGCATTAAAACCAAACCAACCGAAAGCTAAGATGAACGTCCCAACGATGGCCATGGGAATGTTGTGTCCCAGAATGGGATTAGGACTGCCGTCCTTATTATATTTGCCATCACGGGGTCCTAAAAGCCATGCACCGACCAAGCCAATGACACCCCCCGTCATGTGCACCACGGAAGAACCGGCAAAGTCCACATGACCGTGGCCCAGGCCGAGGTTCTTGCCCAGCATGGCCAGCCAGCCTCCGCCCCACACCCAGTTGCCAAAAATCGGGTAGATCACCGTCCCAACAAACCAGCCGTATATGAAGAAGGACAAGTATTTCCACCGCTCTGCCATGGCACCCGTCGGAATCGTAGCAGTGGTATCCATAAACACCACCTGGAAAAGAAACAATGCAAAAACGGCTATGTCATAAGCAGATCCAGAGAGGAAAAAGCCTTTGGCTCCAAACAACCCAAATTCCTTTCCGAAGAGGTTCAGAGTCACCTCATGGTCAAGGCCTCCATACCCACCCAGGGTTGCGATGGTGCCGAGTCCTCCAAACATGAAGGCGAACCCACAGATATAGAATCCGAGCATGCCCAATGGGTAGATCATAAAATTCATGGCCATCGTATGGGCAACGTTCTTGGCCCGAGTGAAACCCGTCTCTACCATAGCAAACCCTGGTTGCATGAACATAACAAGAAAGCCTGCAATGAGTGTCCACATCATATTGATGGCCACCCGGTTATGGCCTACGGCATTGACCATCTCTGCCATCGTAGGCTCCCCAACTTTTGCTGCAGGGACGTCTGAAGAATTCCCTGTGCTAATACCGCATGGATCTGGTTGGCGCGTGGCTGCCGTGGCCGGAGGGGTTGCCGATTCCTGAGTCTGGGCAATCACTGGGATGGAGAGAAAGGTCAAAATACACCCTAAGATGATCATCCAGCAGATTTTCTTTAACATATTTATCGCCTCCTTCTTTTTCATTTCAGTCCTCCAAATAGTTTTTGGATACCTTTTACTGGGTCGACATTAATATCAAGCTGGATCGTCCACTTCCATTTTCCATTGATCTCCTTTTCGTTGAACCATACTGGGCCCGTGAGAAGGCTGATGTCCTTCGTGAAGTAGTAATTAAGGCCAACGCCTCCACCGCCTAAGGAGTTCTTCCCAGAGGCATAATCCGCAGCAAGGACAATCTTCTTGTACTCATTTCCTTCATTATCTTTGGCAGGGAAGAACCCATGATCGAACCCGATCATAAAGCCCACGTTTTCCTTGTCTCCATGTTTATCCACCAATGCATTGCTATTCCCGAAATAAGGCCCTACAAAAAGCCGTCCGAGGACAGGAATTGTTTTCCCAACCAGTCCAAAGACAATATTCTGGTTCGTTACATTTTTCTTTGTCCCTACATTGAAAATCCCGATGTTCAGGGCCGGGGACCCCTTGAAGAGAGAATCTTCAGGTGTTCCCAGTTTAGCATTGAAGGATATGGGATAGTCGGTTGGTTCAATCAGATCTACTCCTACCTCCATCTGAAGTTTCTCGAAAGGAAGTACACCTATGGTGAGCCCACCATCCGTTCCGAAAGAACTACCACCATTTTTCGCCTTTTTGAAAACCGTAAAATAATTGTCAACACCAATGTGGAGAACGCCAAAAGGCTGGATGTCTGTTGTCGCAGGCGTCCAATAGGTTGTGGACGGTGTCGCAAAAGAAACTCCATTCAACAAAAGTAAACCTATAAAAGTTAATAATAAAAGACTCGATTTCTTCATCTTATCCTCCCCTTTCTTTAAAGTTGTGTAACTTCACTCAACATTCATTCCAATCGATATCCTCCATTTTCACGACCACACCATAAGCTCCATTTTTGTGAATCAAAAAAATCAAATTGTTCTCCATCCGATTAAAAATCCACTCCCGTTCACGTAACTGTTTATATAAACCCTCTCGTATCCTTAAAAGCTTACCTGAGGGGATAGAATTCACTTTTGAGTTTGGTGATCCATGGACCCTTAACATTTTCTTCCTCCTTAAGCTTAATTTTTGAATGACGATTCTTTTCTCAACTTTCAGATTTCTATTTCTGACTTATCAAGAATGATGCCAAAGAAATTTTATCGGCTGCGGATGGAATCTAAGATTTCAAAATGATACTAATTTTTGGTTGAAGCGAAAGGTTGAAACAGGGATGGAGATGGAATTAGAGAGGAAGTTAAAAACAACAATTATGTCGGAAAAAAGAAGAATACCCACAATTTTGTGGGATTATGGGCGATAGGACTTAGGATTAATTTGAAGCTTTTTTACGCTGTAAGAAACAATCCTCTCCGTGGTATTAAGAAGCCTGGCCGCTTCGGCCATATTTCCCCTGGAATTTTTAAGAGCATCGATAATTAGTTCCTTCTCATAGCTTTGCATTGCTTCTTCAAAAGAGAGTGAAGGAATTGTGCCAGATCGCTCTCCGGTTTGAAGGGTAGGGGGAAGATGATAGCTATGGATAACCCGATCAGTGCAGAAAAGGACAGCTCTCTCAATAGAATTTTCGAGTTCTCTCACGTTGCCCGGCCAATGGTATTGAATAAGCATGTCAATGGCCGGCGTGGAAATCCTTCGGACATCTTTTTTATGTTTTTGGTTGAATTTTTCAACAAAATAGTCAGCCAAAAGGAGGATATCCGTCTTCCTCTCTCGGAGAGGAGGCATGAAGATGGGGAATACGTTCAGACGATAATAGAGATCCTCTCTGAAAGTGCCTTCCTCAATCGATCTTTCCAGATCTTTACTGGTGGCCGCGATGATGCGCACATCCACCCGAAGCGTTCGGGTTCCTCCAATCCTTTCGAATTCCCTCTCTTGAAGAACCCTCAGGAGCTTCGCCTGCGCAGTAAGATTTAATGTTCCAATTTCATCAAGAAAAAGAGTTCCGCCATCGGCCCTTTCAAATCTCCCCATCCTCTGCTCAGTTGCTCCTGTAAAGGCTCCCTTCTCATGTCCGAAAAGTTCGCTCTCGATGAGTGTGTCTGGAAGGACTGCGCAGTTCAGTTTTAAGAAAGGCTTCAAGGCTCGAGAGCTATTGAAATGGATAGCATTTGCTACTAACTCTTTTCCGGTACCGCTTTCACCTCGGATGAGAACGGTTACATCCGTGTTCGCGATCCTCTCAATCATTTGAAAGACTTCAGTCATCTTATTGCTTGTCCCCACAATATTGTAGAGACTGTATCTCTCTTTTAATTTTTCCTTAAGGGTGATGTTCTCACTCAAAAGTTGTTTCTTTTCATCCTGGACCATCTGCTGGATCTTGAGACCTTGAGCAATCATGGAGGCAATGATGGAGAGAAGGCGAACATCTTCTTCAAAAGCAATCTCTTCGCTAAAGAGGCGATCGACACTCAATGCACCCAGAACGTTCGAACCATTTTTGATGGGCACACAGATAAAAGAAATATCACTCTTCGTCAGATTTTCTCTCGACTGGGTCCGATTAAGAAAGAGCAGTTCCTTTTCAATTTGAGGAACCACCATAGGCTCGCCTGTTTCTACGACCTTTCCAGTGATACCTTCACCAACGAGGTATTTTCCTCTTCCTATTTCCTCTTCAGTCATTCCATGAGCGGCTCGGATCTCCAACTCTCCGGTCATGGGATTTAAGAGTGTAATCGTTCCCCGATTCATCCCCAAGCGAGCATGGAAAGTATAAAGGATATTTGAAAAAAATTCCTGGCAATCAAAGCTTGAGCCAATGAGTTGGCTAATCTCATAGAGGACGGTAAATTCTTTGAGTTTTCTTTCAAGAGAGATGACGAGTTTATCCGGAGGAAAACCTTGGGTTTTCTTGGCCACCGCACGAATAGGTATTATCGGAACAACTCCGTTCAATGGATGCTAACCTCCAGTTCAAAGACGAGATTAAATCTTATGAGCAATCCTTATGCCAGTTGATAGGGCTTCAGTATTTAATTGGGTTTCATCAACATTATCGAATGGTTGGTTGTGATTGAGTTAAGAAAATTTATTGTAGAAGCTTGTTATCTGAGAAGGGGTTCTTGTTGGATTTTAAGCAGTCTGTTAAGAAACAACCAGGTGATACCTAATCTGATGAGGGAGGAATGATCTAAAGTACCAATATGTGAAAATTATCATATTGACAAGGGAAAAGCTTTATACTAAAAGATGGTTCATCTGAGGGGGATGGGGGCGTTAAGCATAATCCTCACATAGTTACCTGAATTAAATTCTCGACTTTCTAATTAGGTTGTTTCCGATAAAACCAAACACGTGCCCTTTTCGCCTCCCCCTTGATGGGAGAGGAAAGAGTGAGGGTGAGGCAAATTATGAAGTCAAATTTCCAGAAGATGCCCCAATGAAGCCTCCATGGGGATTCTTGAATCCCTTTGGAGGCGCCTTCCTTAATTTTGTCTCTTAAATTCCTCTTTATTAAGAATTGAACCGTACCATTGACACTCATTCCAACGGATTTAATCTAATGACCGAAAGGAGGGAGGATATGGAACTAGAAAAGAACAAAGCCATAGCGAGGCGTTACAATCAGATTTGGAGCAAGGGGGATTTGAGTATAATAGACGAGCTTGCATCACCAGAAATTACCGTATACTTTCCTGCGATGCCCAAAGTCATCAAGGGAATTGCAGCATTAAAAGAGTATTTTAGAAGATACCCTTCGCTTTTTGGTGATGGGGATATCAAGGTTGAGGAGGAGATTGCTGAAGGCGACAAAGTAGTATTACGTTGGAGTTTTTCCTTCACACATCTAGGTGCCCTAGGCATCCCCGCAACTGGCAAGAGACTGAAATGGACGGGCATCTCAATCTACCATATCGTCGGCGACAAGGTCGCGGACGAAAGGGGGGAGGAGGATTATTACGGAGCTTTTCGCGATCTCGGTCTTCTTCCGAAGCCTTCGACACAATAAATAGCAGGGACATCGTGTCTGTTATGCTCACTTTCAATTCGTAATCCTCGATTCCTGAATATGGTTATGAGTAATGACTTGTAGGTGCTATACGTTATTTCTCCCCATCGGCTGATTTTTGAAAATTGGTAAAGGGATATTTCGTTTGCTTCTTCCTGAGATCTTGTTTTCCAATTTTTACCCTTCTATGCAACATTCCAACCGATAATCCGCAATAGATAACTGGAAAAGGCAAAAAAAGATGGAACTTCATTGAATCGAGAATAATCAAGTGAGGCTAAAATTCTGCAAAGGAGGGATACTGCTGAATTGCTCTGAGAGTTCATACGGAAGCAGTATCGGAATGAAGCCCCTCGAAACAGCCGACTCGGCTTCTTCATTTGTGGAAACCCGTCTAATGAGGTCTCTCTCGGCCTCTAGTCCTAAGACCCCTGCAAATGCGTCCAGCATTCCTTTGGGAAAGGCGTATACAAAAAGGTGTCCTTCAACAACCGTGAATGAGGGGTTGAACTCAATCGCAAGTCCTCCTCCCACGGCTTTTTTCTTAAGCATCCCAGCTTCTATAAGCTTTTCGGCAAACTTTCTTCGTGCCACTCCCGATCTCTCGAGCAACTTTGCAATTTCCAAAAAGAGCTGCGGCATCTTTTGAGTCATGAGCTTTCTCGAAACATCGAACCGGAACCACCACAGATCATAGCTAAAGAGAGATTTTCTTCTAGAAACTTCGCTCATTTCTCCTGCATACATGTTCCTTATGTAGAGCTGGTTCGGGTAGTCAAAAATAGCAGACGGCATTTCCCTTGGGCAATCCTCAGAGGAAAATCTTTCTTCCGCGATTTGTTTAGCCATAAGCCCTTTGTTCCAGAAGCGCACGATCTTCTCCATGAAATCCTGGTCTGCCTTGTAGCCAGATAGGAGAATTTTCGTGCCATTGATCGCTTCTTTAGATCTTCCCAGCAGAATAAAGATCCCGGGATTTGGTCCTTCTCGTGGCAGAGCAATGAATCTGAAGACCATCTGTCCTGTGAAAAGATAGACCGGAACTTGATTGAGAGTCAGATGTGAGGCCGCCAGCTTCAATCCCTCTCCGTAATATCCCCGCATCCAGCATTCCTTGTTGGTTCCGCCTATCCGAAGTGCTTCCACCGTAATCCCTCGCCCGCCATCGACGATCCATGTGCCATGAGTGTCTTGCACGATCCGGACATCAGGTTGGCCCCTTACCATCTCCTCTTCGTCCAAGGCATTTTGGAGTAATTCCCTCATGGATATAAACAGACTGAACTCCCGCTTGTCCACATAGTCCTTTGACAATCCTGTTGAAAAAAGGGCATCGTACCCTGAGATTTTCGATACCAACCCGGGAGGTTCTTTAAGGTCAAAAAGGAGCCCTCTGCTTTCAGCTTCTTTCAGGGGGATGATTGAAGCCGACATGGTAGGGGAGATATTGTAGGTACGGAGGAGGTCACTCATTTCCATAAGAGAGCCAATTACATGATGTCATATAATATAACAGATAATACTTTTTTGCCCAAGATGCTATATCGGTAAATCACTTCCTGAAACAGCCGGCTTGCAGGAGCAGGGTTCAAACTGCCTCAAGCTGCATGGGTTAAGAGGCCTTCGCATTCCCAACATACTGCCAAAAATTTAGGAGAATGGATCAAAAGATAAAGGTAGCAAGGTCTAATTATAGATGGAAGTCAGCGACTAATTTTTGGCTGGACTGCATTTCTCTTCCTTTTGTAAATATATTCGATACATTATATGTGCCTAATTTTTAGGCAAAGTGGTCGATACTGCCTCCCTTCAGGACCAAGGGCACCTATTTCCACAACTAATTCCACAACCTATCAATACTTATTATGGATTGGGAAGGGAAACCCATTAGAGGTTAAACCCTATCCATGCTCTCCAATGCTCTCCAATTCTCATTGACACCCTGTACCAATTTTGGTACACTCCGATTGAAACTGAAGCCATCCGTTATTAACCTCTAACTATTGGATGGGGATATGGTCTGGAGATGAACTTAGGACCCCATTTCCAAATTGGGAGAAGAACATTCCATCTCTTTTATCTTTGTGCTCAATGTGGAGATGTTGACATTGAAGAATTGCTAAAGATAATTAGATGGTATAAAGAAAAGAGAAAAACTTGATTAGAGCCCAAACCTATCTGAAAAACCCATTTCCCTGAAACTGAAGGTGAAAGCCTATCAGTTTTTGCTTCTTAATCCTAAAGCTTTTGAGATTTAGAAATGAGATAATCTAGGTGGAATTCGCCTTTAAACTGAATAATTTCTGAAGGACTGAATTAAAAAACGAGAAAGGAAGTAAGGAAATGGGAATTAAGCTTTATAGAGAGCCTGAGCTTGAAAAACCAATTATGTTTGTTAGCTGGCCAGGGATCGGAAACATTGGGATAATTGCGGCGAATACTTTAAAAGGTATATTAAAAGCGGAGGAATTTGGAGAAATAGAAAGTTGGGATTTCTTCTATCCGAGGAAGGTTTCAATCAGAGATGGCTTGTTGGAAGATTTAGAGTTTCCGAGTAACAAATTCTATTATGAGAGGCTCGAGAAGAAAGATTTGATATTTTTCGTTGGAGAAGAGCAGCCCACTGAAGGAGGAGGAATGTATGCCAGAGGAGAAAAGGCTTATCAGATGGCCAATCTTGTATTAGAGGTAAGTTTAAAATTTGACTGCCAGAGAATTTACACCTCTGGAGCTTGTATTTCGCCGATTCATCACCAGATGAAACCAAGAGTTTGTGCAGTCGTAAGTTCTGAGAATTTAATAAGGGAAGTAAAGAAGTATCCAAATACAATATTGATGAGTGAAATAGGAGTGAGAGGTGAAGGTGAAGGGACCATCACTGGCTTGAATGGTCTTTTGCTAGCGCTCGCTAAGAAAAGGGGGCTGGAAACTATTTGTCTAATGGGAGAAATACCAGATTGGCTTTCTGGAGCCTCTTTCCCATATCCAAAGGCTTCAAAATCGGTCCTTGAGGTCTTTGCTGAAATTTTAGGAATTAGAATTGATTTTAGTTTCCTGAATAAAATGGAAGCACAAGTCGAAGAGATTATCGAAAGTTTTTATGCAAAATTCCCTCCGGAAATGAAAGAGGAGTATGATCAAAGAAAATTTGTTGCTCAAACTAAACCAGGAACAATAACTATTCAGGCTCAGATATATATTGATGAACGATTTAAAAAGGGAGGCGATGAGGGTGGAGAAAGACCCGTTTGAGATTTACCAAATGCCCCAGTTGCAAAGCCCATCTCTGATTGTCGGTTGGCAAACTCAGGATATTGGGAAATTAGGACCCAAGGTTATTGATTTTTTGAATGAAAAACTAGGAGCCAAAGAAATTGCTGAAATTAAACCTTTAGGCTTTTTCCCATTTGGAGGGGTAAGATTTAAAGATGATTTAGTCCAGGTTCCAGAAAGTAAATTCTGGGCTTGTGAGAAAGATAATCTCTTGATCTTTAGAAGTGACGAACCTGTATTTGAGCATTATCAATTCCTAAACTCAGTTCTGGATTTCGCTGAACATCACTGCCATGTTAAAGAGTTGTATACCCTTAGCGGGGTCGTTTCTTTTATTGCCCATACCAGCCTCCGGAGGATATTGACGGTTTTCAATCAGCCAGAACTTAAAAAAAGTCTTCAAGGCTACGGACTAGAAAATATGACCTGGGAAGGGCCGCCAGCGATAAGTAGTTATCTTTTGTGGTTAGCTAAAAGAAGGGGAATTCCGGGAGTGAGTCTTTGGCCGGAAATACCATTTTATTTAGCCACTAGAGAAGATCCCCACGCAACAAAGCTAACCCTTTCTTTTCTGAATAGGAGATTAAACTTAGGCCTGGATTTAGGAGAGTTTGATTTAGAGATTAGAGATCTGAATGAAAAAATAGCCGAACGAAGGAAGGAAGATGCAGAAATTAATAAATATATCAATATGTTAGAAAGTGGACTGAAGTTGGACGAAGAGGAACAGTTGAAACTTGCTGAAAAGGTCTATGAACTTCTT
>PEUO01000081.1 GCA_002780715.1 Deltaproteobacteria bacterium CG03_land_8_20_14_0_80_45_14 | reverse complement strand
CTGTCCAATTTGCAGACCGCCGAGGACTAGGCCTTTATTTCCTGCCTACTATTTATTGCGACACAGTCTCTCAAGGGGGAGGATAAAGGCGGGGGTAAAGTTCAGATTGACACATTTATCTCCAATCATTAAGATGAAAATTGATAATCCCCCCTCACCCCCCTTTAGTAAAGGGGGGTTGGGGGGATTTGAAAATTATTTCCAATTTAATCCATCCAAATGACAGCCAAAAAAGAGTATTGGCAAATCAACACAGCAAGAATTGCCGATGAAATCCGCTCGGCTGCCTCAGAGGCTCACACCGAGGAGGATCTAAAGATGCGTGTTGAGCCGATACTTCGAAGATCATTTAAGGATATTGGCATTGATATCGATATTGTTGCATATGAAAAGGCAACCGCCCTCAGAGCCAAGATGGACGCAGTCTATGGTTATCTGATTATTGAATATAAAGTGCCTGGCAAATTAGCAACGATACCTGGTCAGAGGGAAGCTAAGAAACAACTTCAACGATATCTATCAGAAGAAGCAATTAAATACCGGCCACAAGAAGAGGCATTCCTCGAAAAGGCCATCGGGGTATCTATTGATGGTCAAATGATTATGTTTGCACGGTATACTCGGATGGCTAAAGTTATTTCTACACCTCTTCCAATCACACCTGATCAGCGAGAGTTATTCCCTGAAAAAATCGCCAAGGCTGGATTTTACTTCTTAGGCCCATATCCAATAACAAAGAATAGTCTTTCAAACCTCCTCATTTTTGTTCGAGCCGCTGCGAGAAGACCTCTTACCGCTAAAGACCTTAGTGAAGTTTTCGGCCCGGAACATGAGGTGGCCCGGCAGGCTGTTTCAGAAATCTATTCTGCAGTCATGAGGGCTCAGAGACACAGTGCTCCATCAAGGGTTAAGGTTTTCTTTACTGAGTGGGACAGAATCTTCGGAGTTGTATATGGTCAGGAGCTTGGGAAGGCTGAAAAGACTGCAGAAAAAACGGCCCACCTTTATCAAATGCCAGGCGGTGTTAGACTCAAACAGCTTCTCTTTGCCATACATACCTATTATGCTTTCCTCATGAAAATCATTGCCGTCGAACTTCTTTCCATGCAGAGGGAGAGCACGATTACATCTGTTGTGAGAGGCCTTGGGGCATTGGATGACGATGCTCTTAAGGAAAGATTGACACGGCTCGAATCCGGCGCAGATTTCATTGATCAGGGAATTGAGAATTTCTTGGAGGCCGATTTCTTCCGCTGGTATCTTGATGGATGGAATAAATCTCTTGCGAATGCTTTTCGCACTATTGTCCGTGCCCTTTCGTCCTTTGAACCAGCCACACCTGTTTTAGAACCAGATTGGACTCGTGACTTATTGAAGAAACTTTATGAAATGATCGTTCCCAGAAAGCTTCGCCATGACCTCGGTGAGTTCTATACGCCTGATTGGCTGGCAGGATACTTGATAGACCGAAGTGGTTACGCAGGAGATCCGAATAACCGATTCCTTGACCCTGCATGTGGTTCTGGAACATTTTTAGTAGAAGCCATTCACCTTGTGATCCAGAATATGAGGTCCAGAAAAAAGGTCGATTGGGAAAATGTGGGCCGTCTCATTCTGAACAATATCGTTGGATTTGATCTCAACCCTCTCGCAGTCCTTGCCGCCAGAACAAACTATCTAATTGCTTTTGCCTCTTTCATTCCTTTTGTTAGACCGATTTCTATCCCTGTATACCTTTGTGACTCAATATTAGCACCTACTCGGGCTAGCAAAGAAGGAGAATTTGATTTTGGAGATGTAACATTTTCGACAACCAAAGGCGATTTCCTCTTTCCTTCTGTCATGCAGGACAAAGAGAAGATTGACCAGTTTACCACTTTGATAGAAATCGGCCTTAAAGGAGATTATAGTGCTGAAAGTTTTTTAGCACTTCTGAAGAAAAAATTCGCTCTTTCTGAAGGGGGTATAAGACTCCTTTTAAGAGTTTATAATCGTATCAAGGAATTGGAAGAGCAGGGAGAGAACGGAATCTGGGCTCGCTATATAAAGAATGCTTTTGCGCCTGTCTATCTGAGCGGTTTTGACTATGTAATTGGAAACCCTCCATGGATACGATGGGGGTATCTATCCGATGACTACCGAAAAAGAACCCTTAATCTCTGGAAACGATATGGACTTTTCTCTTTAAAAGGCCATGAAGCAAGGCTGGGGGCGGGGGAAAAAGATTTCTCCATGTTGTTTACTTATGCTTCATCTGACAATTACTTGAAGGAAGGCGGAAAACTGGCCTTTCTCATCACCCATGAGGTTTTTAAATCAAAAGGTGCAGGTGAAGGATTCAGGCAATTTGAGATTAAGGAGAAAAAGATACTACTCAAAGTTACTCTTATGGAAGATATGGTTAATCTTAAACCTTTTCAGACAGCTAATAAAACCTCACTATTTGTTTTAGAGAAAGGCAAGAGAACCTCTTATCCTGTCCCGGTGATCATTTGGGAGAGGCATCCCGGAACTGGAGCCATCTCACCAGATTGGACATTACCAGAAGTTCTTTCCCATACAGAACAAAAAGAGGTGGAGGCTATCCCTGTCGATCCATCAAAAGTTAACTCTTCATGGCAAACTGCTTCTGTCTCTTCTCTAAAATGGTCTGAAAAGATAAAAGGGGGAAACCTATATAAAGCTCGCCTTGGAGCGAGGGTCGAACCCTATGGGGTTTTCTGGCTGCGTATAAAAGAAGTGCGTCCAGATGGCTATCTTGTTGTTGAAAATATGGTGGAGCGGGGAAAGAGGGATATTCCTTCAACTTCTGCGGCTATTGAAAAAGATCTCGTCTACCCTGCAGTCAGCGGAGGAGATATAATTCCCTTTGGAGTGAAGAGCAATTTTCATGTCTTGATTTCTCAAGATCCTTCCAAACGTTCTCCGTACCCTGAGTCATGGATGACATCTCATTTTCCATTAACATATGCCTATTTAAGACAGTTTAAAGACATACTTCTATCAAGGGGATCAAAGGTTGTTCGAGAACTTGCTCAAGAAACGGAATTCTACGCAATGTATGGAATTGGTGAATATACATTTGCCAAATATCGTGTTGTTTGGAAACGGATGGCCTCTAAAATGGCTTCCGTAGTCCTTTCCAGGCTCCGCACTCCGTTTGGCCTTAAAACAGCTATTTCCACAGATACGACATCCATTTTCTCTGTCGAGAATGAAGAAGAGGCCCATTATTTATGCGGTATCTTGAACTCAAAGGTTGTCGATGAGTATATCCGTAGTTTCTCTTCGGCCGGAAGGGGTTTTGGAGCCCCATCTGTAATGAGTAACCTTGCCATTCCGAAGTTTAACAGCGATAATAAGATTCATATGAAGATTGCTGAGCTTTCTCAAATGGCCCATGCCCTGGTGGCCCAAGGGAAGGAAATCGAAAAATTGCAAGATGACCTAAATGAGGCAGTTGAAAGATTATGGAATATCAAATCTTAATCCCTTCAGATCAAGAGTATCCTAAACGTCTTATAGAGCGTCTTGGGAATTCTTCTCCAGAGCAGATTTACTACTGGGGTCCATTGGATTTTCTTAAAAGATTTACAATGGCGGTGATTTCTGCCGATTCCATTAGCGGTTTGGCCATGATGGCTACCAATCAGTTGTTATTTACGATTCGTGAATATGACCTCAATTTCATCGGTGGATGGCACTCTGTCATGGAAACAGAGATATTCCGCCTTGGACTATTTAGAAAAAATTTGACAGTGACTCTTTTTACAGCAAAAGGTCTGGCCCGTGAAACCTTCGATTCATTTCTTGAAACGAGATTTTATCCTCCCCTTCATGAGTTCCCAGAAAGAGAAGAGTATTTTTGCAGGGCAAAGGAAGGGAAATTATTGATGCTATCCGTTTCTCCTCCCAAAGAGGCCCGGATGAAACGACCCAATATCATAAACAGAAACTGGCTGGCGTGCGTCCTATCCGATGTCGTCTTTGTTCCTTTCGCAGAGAGGAGAACTAAAACCCTCGCGTTAGCCAAGCAAGTTCTCGCTGCTCAAATTCCTATCTTTACTACAGACCATGAGGCCAATCAGTCACTCCATCAACTGGGGATCCCTGGATTATCGCGAAAGTCAGTTGGTGCCTACCTGGAGAATTTGGGGGCACATCGTGCAAGCACCATCAAAGAAGACCAGAAACAGATAGTATTACATGAACCAAATCTTGAACCAGAAAACAAATTCCCCAGGTTTCTTCAGGGAAAATTGAATTTCTGATATTGAAACGGACCCCCACCCTCACCCCTACCCTCTCCCATCAAGGGAGAGGGAGAGGTGAATGGGAGGGATGCCCAAAAGGGAGGAATAATCATGAACGAAAAAGAACGTTTGAATGCTTTGGGGGTGGCTCTCAATAATGAGATGAGGGAGCGGGAATTCTATCTTAAAAATGCGAACCGAACGAAGAACCCTCTTGGAAAGAAAATGTTTCAGCAGATCGGGGACGATGAACTGGAGCATTATGAACGGCTGAAACAGCTCCATCAAAAGTGGGCAAAACAGGAAAAATGGCCTGAGACCGTTCCCATCAAAGTGAAAGAAACGGTCGTGAAGGATATCCTACTTGAATTCGTTAAAAAGGTCGACGAGACGGCCAAAGGAGACTCGGATGATCTGGAAGCTGTCCGGACAGCTATCGATTTTGAGGCGAAGGGAGCAAAGTTCTATGCCGAAATTCGGGACAGCGTCACTAATCCTAAAGAGAAGGAGTTTTTTGATCTTCTGTCAAAGATGGAAAATGAACACTACCTTTCTCTCAAGGATACGGAAGAATACTTCGTCGACCCTGTCTCTTGGTATCGGAAAGCGGAACACCATACGTTGGATGGGGAATGATCAGGGCAGTGATTTTAGAAGTGACGCCGCCACCTTCTTTCCATATCCGTAATTTTCCATAAGGTTCGTTGGCGAAAAATCTAAAGCATCTCGAATAACATATTTTTCCGGCTTGATCTCTACGATTGGGGCATATCGAACCTTTTTAAGCACCTTTTCGATTTTCTTTCGTGAAGGATTCTGAGGGAAAATGATCTCCTCCAGCCAGAGATGGCGAAGGGTGATAAAGGTGTTCTTCAGATTTTCAAGGCTGACTTCCGGATGGATGGGATCGAAAGGTGCCTGAGCCAAAAAACTGGCGTTTAATGCACCCACTGAGACACCACAGAGAATTTCGAAGTCAAGTCCCCTGTTGAGGATTAATTCCTCCATGACACCGATTTGGAAAGACCCTTTCGCTCCTCCGCCACTTAAAACCAATGCCCTTCGAGTCATAGGTTTCTCCTTTTAGTTCAAGTTGGAATCAGTAAGCCAGGTTTTTATGGCTTCTTAGGAGGGTAAAAACCTGGACAATATCCAACTTACAAGGCTGATCAAAATGGAACCCAACACCGCGCCCCAGAAACCACTGACATGAAATCCCCTCACCAGGGCTGAAACCAACCAGAGCATCAATCCATTGATGACCAGTAAGAAGAGCCCAAGGGTCAACAAAGTGAGGGGAAGGGTGAGCAATACCAGGATGGGCCGGAGTATCGTATTGACGATCCCCAATAAGAAGGCTGCGACCAGAGCTGCTAAAAAGCCATCTACCCAGATCATCTTTGGGAAGAGATAAGAGATGATCAAAATGGCCACCATATTGATGATTAAACGAACGATGAAAAACATAATCCCTCCTGTGAATATCTATGGCCCTTACTTTAGCAAGAGTTTACCAATTTGCATTAAAAATTCCAATAGCATTTTGCCATTGACAGAGGAATTATTGTTTGTTAACCTTATTTCTCAATTTGGTTGACAATAATCCGGAGTCTTTTATGTCCATTGAAAAACTGAGATGGATGGTCTTCGCCTCCCTCATGGCCGCTCTGACGGCTGTCGGGGCCTACATTCATGTTCCCATTGGACCTGTGCCGATCGTCCTCTCAACTCTCTTCGTCATTCTCTCAGGCCTTCTTCTCGGAAGTCGCTGGGGGCTAGCCAGCATGGGTCTTTACCTTCTGGTAGGAGCCATCGGCATCCCTGTTTTTGCAGGAGGCAAAGGAGGATTCGCCCATTTTTTCGGTCCCACAGGAGGATATCTTTTGGGTTACGTTCTCGCCGCATGGGTCACTGGTTTCATTTCAGAACGCTCATACGGTCTATTGATTCTGGATATTTTTGCCGTCCTGATTGGATCGCTTGCTATTTATGGATTGGGAGTTCCTTGGCTTAAAATAGTTACTCAAATGTCTTGGCCAAAGACACTGATGGTGGGCATGGTTCCTTTTCTCATCGGCGATGCGGTCAAGGCTTCTGTCGCTATCATTCTGGCTCGGGCTATCCGACCGATTCTGAAACGACAGCTCACTAACGAATAGCGCTAATGATACCGAATGTTGCGAATGCATAAGATATTCGATTCATTCGCTACCATTCGTTTTATTCGTTAAGTATCTAATATGATCGAAATCCAAAACCTCCACCTTCATTATCCTGACGGAACCCGTGCTTTGAAAGGCATTGACCTCGCCATCTCCGAAGGAGAATTCCTCCTCATCTGCGGCCCCAATGGGAGTGGTAAAACGACACTCATCCGGCTCATCAGCGGTCTCTTGAAACCCACTTCGGGATCTGTCCATGTAAATGGTCTAAATCCCATAAACGATTCTTCGGAAGTCCGACGAATGGTGGGCATGGTCTTTCAGGATCCGGATAGTCAAATCGTTGGAGAAACAGTAAAAGAAGATGTTGCCTTTGGTCCAGAAAATCTTGGGCTTCCAGTTGAAGAAATTACCGAACGGGTGGATTGGGCGCTTCAGGTGATGGGGCTTAAAGATCTTTCAGAAAAACCTTGTTACCTGCTTTCGGGAGGAGAAAAAAGACGCCTTGCCATTGCCGGGGTGCTTGCCATGAGACCTCAAGTGGTTCTTTTTGACGAGCCTTTCTCCTTTTTAGATTATCCCGGCATTCGCGAAGTTCTGAAACATATGGTCCGCTTACATCGAGAAGGGCATACTTTGATAGTGACCACCCATGATGTGGAAAAGGTGATCGCTCACGTGGATCGCATTGCCATCATCCACGACGGAGAACTCAAAGTGGCAGGCCCGCCAGAAGAGCTCATGATGAAACTCTCACAATTTGGAATCCGGCCCCCTTGTTATGCGCTTCTTGGAAGGGAAAAAGTTTCATGGCTCGAATAGCTCTTCACTACTTTCCCGGAAATTCTCCACTTCATCGTTGGGATGCCCGATGCAAATTCTTCGGACTCCTGGTGATCACAGCGACCTTACTCCAATCGAAAACCCCATGGCTTATCTTCGATTCAATTTTATTAATGGGCCTTCTCATCCTTTCGAGACTGCCTCTCAGGCAATTTTTTCGTGATTTCTGGATTTGGGCGATCTTTCTTTTTGCTCTCTTCCTTTTTCAAGCTTTCTTCACTCCAGGACGCCGAATGTCTGCTATCCCGTGGATTTCTGTAAGTCAGGATGGGCTTCGCCTAGGAAGTTTCACCTGCTGGCGCCTTGGACTTATTCTCGGCTATGCTGTCCTCTTTACGGCTGTAACGCGTCCCCGTGAAATTCAAGATACGCTCATCTGGCTCCTAAAACCTGTCCCGTTCCTTCCGGAACGTCGCATTGGACTCATGGTCTCCCTTACCCTCCGCTTTTTCTCAATCATTCTGGACCGGGCCGAAGAAGTTCGTCTGGCCCACAGAGCACGGTTGGGTGACCAGAACAAAAATCCTTTTCGCAGAGCCAAATTTCTTGCGCTTCCTCTTCTTCGCCGTTCGTTTTCCAGGGCAGAAGATGTTACCCTTGCTCTTGCCGCAAGAGGCTTTCGTGATGACCTACCCCTTCAACTTCCAAAAATGCCATTCTCCCACCTTGTGCCCCTACTAATTCTTCCCGGATTTGCTGCAATCATATGGTGGTTTCGACTATAAGAAAATGCCGGAAGGATAGAAAAAATTAGTGATGTATGGCAAAGGCTGGAAAGAAAAGAAAATAGTCACAGACATTAGCGGCTTTATCAAGGGAGGGAAAAACTTAAAGTTTTTTTTAAGTTAAAAGAGGCCATGCCCTCGATCGAGGGCATGTGATTTTTTGAAATCTATTTTTCAGAAGGTTCTCAAGCATCCCTTCTTTTTTTCAAACTTTATGCTGGAACCATCTCTGGAATGGGAAAGGAAAAGAATCCTTCTTTGAGATTCTCCCGCTCTATTTTCCCAAAGGCGCATTCCACGGCTGATTTAACCTCCCCCAGATCGACGGGTTTCATCGCCTGATAGAAGATTCCCGCTCCCCGGAGACGCTTCACTAATCCGATTGATTCCTCTGACGAGATGACAATAATCTGAATCTTCGGATTGATATTCTTCAACAAGGGGACGACATCACAAGCCTTTACCCCTTCGATCTCATCGTCGATGAGAATGACATGAATGTTCCCTTTTCGAATCCTTCGAATCATTTCGCTCATCACCTTGGTTGCTTCAACCTTATATCCCATGCCATGGAAAAAAGTGGAGAGCGATCTGGTCCAGAGGTCATCCTGATAAGCTATAAGTATCGTCTTTGATTTCATGGTCATCTCCCCCTATTTCATTCCTCCTACGTTACACGGATGGGAATCTCGGACTTTCTTGTAGGAGAGGTAGCAGCTCCAATAAAAGAGGAGAGGAGGATACCTGCCGGGATCAATTGAGCCAGGACCACAATGATCCCAAAGGTAAAGAAGAACATGACTCCAACAAGTCCTATCCCCCTGACCCCTCCCTTGTAAGCAATGCCAAAAGAGAACAAGGTGATCGACATTACCAGAACCAGACTAAGGATTGTTAAAATCTTTTTAATCTTTGCAGACATGGCGATCATCTCCTTTATAGTGATTGCCTCTACTCTTTGACCGCTACAGGCTCAGCACCTGGAAGAACCACTTCCTCTTCAACTTTCTTCTCTTTCTTGAAAGCCATGGTGGTTGCAGTACCAATGAAGCTGAAGAAGAGAATGGCTGCCGGGATCAATTGGAGAAGAACGATAATCGCTCCAATAATGATGAAAATCCAAAGGATTGTCCCACCTTCCTTCATGCTGATTGACCTTGCAAATGCTGGAGAAGCCATTAAAGTCATTAACCCCACTGCCAACCCAACCTTTAATCCTTTCATTGTTTTTTCCATTTTCAATTCCTCCTTTCTTTGACGTTCAATCTAAATATTGCATTTGGCATGCCAAGAAATAAATTATTATTTAAGTCTTTGATATTATTTAATTTTTTAAAAATTTAGGATTGGTTAGGAATGGTTTTTGAGGCCTAAATGAATAGTTTAAATATACAAATTTGGGGGTTTATATTCTGATAGATTTATAAGTATATGAATTTATTTGTTTTAATTAATTATAAAATTTTTATACATAAAGCCTAAATAAGATAAAAAAAATATACAATTAAGAATTGAACTCTGCTGGTTCATTTTTACAGCCATAATCTATGTCCATTCTCTTTCAACCAGAATCTATGCTCCCTGTACTCAGGAAGGATTGCCTCTAAGGAGACCCAGAATCTCTTGGAATGATTTTTTTCTTTTATATGGACAAGCTCATGAATCAGGACGTAATCAATAACGCTCAAAGGTGCCATGATTATTCTCCAGCTAAAAGATAATCGATTATCTCGTGAACAGGATCCCCAACGGTATTTGGCGCTTGTTATCTTTAACCCTTTCGGAAACAATTGAAGTCTATGACTGAAATAATGGACTCTTTCTTCAATCTTCTCTTTTGCCTCTTTTTTATACCACTGGGTAAAAAGATCCTTTGCTTTTGCTGCATGACCTTGATCAAGGACGAATTTACCGAAGGACAATTTTAGTGGAACGTTTTTATGATTCACCTTCTCTATTTCTAATGGATAGCATTCCCCCAAATATAAGAATTTCTCTCCTGGGATAAATGCCTTTTCTGTTTCTTTTATCGACCTTTCTTTTTCTGAAATTTTTTTAATGATCCATGACCCTTTCTCCTTAATAAATCCCTCTACCTCCCCTCTCGGTGTATGATAAGGGGCGTAAATGACTATTCTCCCATCTTCTTTTATATGAAGGGAAATGGTCTTTCTCCTCTTCTGGCTTCTTATCAAATGGTAGCGAAGACGAATAGACATTCCTTTTTCATAATCGTAAGATTAGAAGGGCAGGTCCTTAAATTTAATGCGAGTAGTGATAGACACTTTCTTATGATCAGTAGCTGCCGCGGCTGTATTCCCCCTGTCTGAGACAGAGACTGCATCGCGAATCAGAACACCATTGGCAGAATTTGCAGTCGGTGCATTGATGTTTCTTGTCCTTGCTCTCTTTTAAACAACAGACTAGTCCATAAGAAGTTACCTCAAAACAGACTCCGTCTTCATAGATAAACTTCTTCCCATTATCAGCCATTTATTAAATCTATCACTTTCTTCACATTTAAATTGGAAATCTTTTTGACAATAAAATAATCAACAAAATTATAAGATAACATTCCCCCGATTACCCAATTATTTTATTTGAGGTGGAGGAAGCATTATTCAATACGATTAAAAAAGACTTGAAGTGGGTAACGTGGCTTGGAGAGATATAGGGAAATAGGAAAATTATGAACCTGTCCCGAATGACTCATAGAGATCCGTCCAGTTCATCAGCTACTGGTTTCTTACATGCTCTGCAGCGTTGGGCGCCTCTGAAAAGTGGCTGACCGCATGATGAACAGTGATAACGCTCACATTCTGCCCGTGCCCATTCGATGCTGCCCTTCTTATCCCCGTGCTCAGCTACTTTCGCTCGCCATAAAGGAATCGCCCTTTTCATCACTCTTATACCAGTGACGAAACCGAAATTCTCTATCCTACTGCATGGCCATTCCTCACACTGATGACAGGAGTAATATCCTTTCGATTTCACACAATTCCTTATCGTACAACCTTTGCAATAACCATAGAGCTTCCTGGGTGGATCAGGCTGCATGCAGCCAAGACATTCCGTTTCTTCTGGCTTTGTTCCGTAGAGGTTGCCCATCACGGCCCTGAATTTTTCATTTTCATCCCTTGTGGCAAGGTAAACTCCGCAGGCGCCACAATATAACCCGCAGGGCGCCATCAAATCCTTATTCTTAAATTCTTCTTCGGTCCATCCTTCCATGCTTATATCTCCTCCGAGACGTCAGTACTTTTTTCTCCCCATTGAGATTTCCTAAAAAATGCGTAGATAGAAGATGTCGTGAGTTATTCTGTATTAGCTTGCTTCTGAAAATATGAACCTGCCTCCGATCGCCTTTATGTATTATTTGGTTCTTCCGGAAGTTGAGCGCCATGCCACACAGCTACAATCCAGACAGTTTTCCCTTTTACACGGTAAAAGAAACGGTAAGGAGTCACAATAACTTCACGAAAAGGAAGATCGGAAAATTCCGGCAGTGCCCTGCCGGATTGAGGAAACTTTCGGAGCCTGGACAAGACCTTTTCTGCCTTGCGGCGGAAAGCAACCGCCGCTGTTGGGTTCTCGCGGTAAATATAAGTAATGGCTGCAAGGAACTGGCTCCGCCCCGAAGGAGTGAAAAGGACTTTCAAGGTTTAATCTCTTTCAACAAGGAATCGGCTTCAGCGAGAACGGCATCGAGATCATACCCCTTGCCCGCCTCGATCTCTTTTTCGCCACGGGCGAGAAGGCGTAAAAGTTCCAGTTCATGCTGGAAATGCTCATAAGCTTCCATGCTGACCATCACCGCAGCAGCCCGACCTCTCTGGGTAATGACAAGAGGTTCTCTGGAAGCGGTGACTCGCTTTATGATAGATGTGGCATCCTGCCGCAGATCAGTAATTGGTACGATATTGGGAATTTTAGCCATTGGTAATACCTCCTACGATAGTGTTAATAATACTATTAATCATAGTAAAAATCAAGGGTGATTTCGGTGCCCAAACAGCAATTCTCGGTGAAAATACAGCGAGATTCTTCAGTCGCTAGGGCTCCTTCAGAATGACATTACGAAAGTCCCCAGGTGTCATTCTGAGCGAAGCGAAGAATCTCAATAGTTTGTGAACTCACCGAGAATTGCTGGTGCCCAAAGGAATGAGTGAAGGCAAGAAAAACCATTAAAATTTGAGACCCGTTCATCATCTCAGTCCATTGATAAGAGAAAATACTTTATTACCGATGACCCCAAACCTCATTACTAAAACAGTCGTTATCGGGATTATACGACCGCCATCAGTGGATGTACTTCACGCGACACTCGTTTGGATAGGGCATCTTCCGCTACATCCATATCATACCGGCTTTGCAAGTTCATCCAATAGCGGGGGTTTTGCCCAAAATAGCGCCCCAGGCGCAAGGCAAGCTCGGCTGTCACCGGACGTTTACCATTTACAACATGATTGATCCGCATTGCGGGCACGCCCAAATCCCGTGCGAGCCGGTATTGTGATAATTTTAACTCGTGAAGCAATTCCTTTAGATACACTCCCGGATGTACCGGCGCAATTCGATGCTTGGTCATGATTACCTCCTCAGTGATAATCGACAATTCCCACTTGCTCTGCGTTTTCGTTCCGCCAAACAAAACAAATACGCCACCGGTTGTTGATGCGGATGCTATATTGTTCTTTACGTTCTCCCTTCAAGGCCTCAAGTCTGTTTGATGGTGGCAGATGCAAGTCTTCAAGCTGAACGGCTGCGTCAATCGCATTGAGCTTCATAAATGCACGTTCCTGGATATCACGCGGAAACTTGTGGGAAAATTCGCGATGGAATATCCTTTCGGTTTCACGGCAACGGAACGATTTAATCATTGATGAATGATAAACAATTTGTTTACTATCGTCAAGAGGAAAATGGATCGGGGTTTCCAACTGCCAAGCCAAGCTACGAGGAAATACTTTCTTTGCTTGTTCTGAAATTTCCCAAATGGCTGAAATCCAAATTGAAAACTCAGCCTCCTGAAGTGAGGAATTATTCGAGCGGAGGGGTATGGAAAAAGATTTAGAATAAGTGTGCTTGGGGATTACATTCAAGTATATCTACCCAGGCTTCCTGAAAACTATCTTCGTACCGCCCCAAAAAAGGTTGCAGGTAATTATTTACCCCGTTAGA
>PEUO01000007.1:484-12967 GCA_002780715.1 Deltaproteobacteria bacterium CG03_land_8_20_14_0_80_45_14 | reverse complement strand
TTTTGAACCTTTTTCATCGTCTTTTCTGTTTCCTTCACGAGGGTGTCATCATTGATTAATTTTCCAAGCGTCCCCTCGCCCTTCTCCACCTTCTCTGCGATCCCTTTCATGGATTGAAGGGTCTCCTTGGCGTCTTTGTAAAGAGATTCATCCTGGATGAGTTTTCCCAAGGTCCCCTCTCCCCGCTCGATCTTATCTGAAACATTCTTCAATGTCTCGGCTGTCTCCTTTACTTTCTCCACCACCTCTTTGGCATCCCGGTAGATGGTCTCATCGGTGATTAATTTCCCTAAGGTCCCCTCTCCCTTATTTACCTTTTCTCCAATATCTTCCATCTGGGAAAAAGCATTCTTCGCTTTTTCAATCGTTTCCTTCGAATCTTTGGCAAGACTTGTCAATTGGCCCGAAAACTTATCGACGTTGTTAACGATCTTCTCCACTTTTTTAGGATCTATAGACTTCAATACATCCCCCAAGGGTTTGATGACTTCTTTGAGGTCTTCCCGAACAGCGCTCATATTGGATAGAAACTGCTCGACATCGGCTGGAGGCGATCCTTGTTCGATCATCCCGTTCGGTTCCACTTTTGGACTCCCCGGTGTTCCAGGGACAATCTCAATATATTTCTCTCCTAAAAACCCTTCCGATTTTAAATAGGCCTTTGCATCTTTATAAATCGTAATACGGTGCGGAACATGGAAAATAACTTTGGCCTTCCCCTGCTCCAATCCTACTTTTTCGACATTCCCCACACGGACTCCAGCCACCCTGACGGGTGCATTTCGAGCCAAACCAGCGGCCGAGTCGAAATAGATGCCAAGCAGATACCCTGCCTCTTTTCCGATCTGGAATTTTTCGATCTTCAATGTCATCAAAACCAATAGAAAAATTCCGATCACGACGAAAATCCCGACCAATGCCTCAGAACTTTTTTTAGCCATCTCTGAGCACCTCCTGATACAATTTCCCTCCCCCATCCGATATCTACCAATTTCATTGATATATTCGGAGAGGGTAAGGAGTGAAAGAATCATTACAATATTTTGATTGGCCCCTCCGATCTTCCCTCAATAAATTGCTGGACCATTGGGTTGGAGGAGTTCCTGATTTCCTCCGGAGTCCCCACTTCAATGATTTTGCCTTGATAGAGCATGGCAATTCGATCTGCGATCTTATAGGCGCTCTTCATATCATGGGTGATCGCAATGGAGGTGACATTCAACTTCTCTTTCATCTCCACAATCAAATCGTTAATGGCATCTGCCATGATGGGATCAATTCCTGTCGTCGGCTCGTCATAAAGAAGAATCTCTGGTTTTACTGCAATCGCCCTGGCTAAACTCACCCGTTTTCTCATCCCTCCGCTCAACTCCGCAGGCATCAGGTCCTCAACATTTTTTAGCCCCACAAGCGCCAATTTCTCAGAAGCAATCTTTCTTATCTCTTCCTCCCTCAGGTGAGTTTGGCGCCGAAGTCCAAATCCCACATTCTCCCAAACCCTCATCGAATCAAAGAGGGCCCCTCCCTGAAAGAGCATCCCAAATTTTTTTCGAACTTCGTTCATCCTCTTTTCAGTTAGAGAGGCGATCTCCAAGCCATCCACATGAATCTCTCCTTGATCCGGTCGCATGAGGCCGATGATGCACTTGATCAGGACCGTCTTTCCAGATCCACTTCCGCCAATGACCACCATGCTTTCCCCTTGCCGCACCTCCAAATGGACGCCACGAAGAACTTCTTTCTCCCCAAAGGATTTATGAAGATTGACCACACGAATCTTTGTCGGCAAGCTACTGTTCACCATAATCAATATTCCGTTACTGATGGTCCCATAAAAAGCCCTGATTTGTCACCCTGAACTCGTTTCAGGGTCTCCTATGTGTCTGATTTGTTTAGATGCTGAACCGAGTTCAGCATGACGTTTTCTCTGGTTCTTCACTTTTTGCGATTTCACCATTATTCCATCGCTTCATGGTCTAAAATAGAAGCGCCGTAATAAAATAATTTGAGATCAAGATCGTCAATGAGGAGAGGACGACCGCTTTAGTCGTTGCCCGGCCAACTCCCTCTGCCCCGCCCTGGGTAGAAAAACCCTGGTAGCAACTGATCGTTGCTAAAATCATTCCGAAAAAAACGGCCTTTATAAGTCCGCTATAGAGATCGTTCAGCTCCAGAAAATCCCATGTCCTTCGAAAATAGAGGGTCGGATTTGTCCCCAGAATCTGGACGCTCACCAGATATCCTCCCAGGATTCCAATGACATCAGCAAAAATGACCAGAATGGGGAGCATGATGACGGTTGCTAAAAATCGTGGAACGATCAGGTATTTGATTGGGTTGGTTGCGAGCGTGTAAAGGGCATCGATCTGCTCGGTGACCCGCATCGTCCCAAGTTCAGCAGCCATGGCTGAACCCATACGGCCGGAAACCATCAATCCTGTCAAGACAGGCCCTAATTCCCTGGTCACGGAAAGGGCTACCACAGTCCCCACCATTGTTTCGGCGCCGAACCGTTTGAATCCCGTAAAACTCTGCAGGGCTAATACCATACCTGTGAAGCCAGCAGTGATAACAACGACTGGAAAGGACCGAACCCCAACCTCTTCCATCTGTCTTAAAATCTCTCTCCCCTGGAGAGGGGGACGAAAGGTCCAACCAAGGGTTTGGACAAAGAGAATTATGATCCTTCCTGCTTCTTCTAAAAACCGGAGCGAATAATTTCCAATCCATCTAAAAGGATTCAAGAGAAACCCCCAAAGAGGATAACAATGCCAAATTTCAAAATCCAATCCCGCTATGGCGGGATCAAATGAATGTCAAATGCCAAAATTCTGTAACTCAACCCTTCAGGGTTGATCATAATCAAGGCTAAAGCCTTGAGTTACAACTTTGGATTTCATTTGAGCTTTGACATTTGAAATTGATGTTTATCCTTTATAAACCCTCGGGACTCTTTTCCCTATCAAACATAACACTTCATAAGAGATCGAGTTGATTTTCACTGCGATCTCTTCGGCGGTGATTTGCTCTCTCCCTTGCCTTCCCATTAATATCACTTCATCTCCTACTGAAACACGGGGGATATCGGTCACATCCACCATGATGAAATCCATACAGACCTTCCCCGCCACGGGGGCCCTCTTTCCATGGATCAACACCTCTCCATGATTCGAGAGATGACGGCTATAGCCATCCGCATATCCAATCGGGAGGGTAGCAATGAGGCTCTCCCGCTTGGTCGTAAATGTCCCTCCGTAACTAATCCTTGTCTCAGAGGGAACCGATTTCAAAAAATGGATGCGGGTTTTCAGGGTCATGACGGGTTTGAGTGAGATGAGGGCTTGAAATGCGGGAGAAGGATACGAACCATAAAGCATGATTCCGGGCCGAACCAAATTCCCTGAATAAGTCGAAAAAGCTGTGAGTGTGGCGCTGCTGGCCATATGAAGATATTGGCAAGAAATTCCCATCTCTTTGACAATCGCCACGGCTCTTTGGAATGCTCTCCATTGGTTTTGTGTATAACCTTTCTCTTCATCGGTCATGGAGAAATGTGAAAGAACGCCTTCTATTTCAATTTTGGTAAATCTTTTAACCTCTTTTAAAAAATCGGGCCAGAGGCTGAGTGGGACACCCAGTCTCCCCATTCCTGTATCCACCTTGAGGTGAACCTTCACCTTCCTCCTTCGCCTCTCTGCTTCTCGGGAAAGAAGTTTTAAAGAATCCTTTCTAAAGATAACGGGGGTGAGACGGAAACGAAAAATTTGATCTACCTCTCCTCCAAAAATGCCTCCTAAGACAAGAATGGGAGCTTTCACCCCCCCTTTTCTCAACTCCACTCCTTCCTCAGGAATCGCAACGCCCAAGTATTCCACTCCTAATTTCTCCAATTTAAGAGAAACTGGAATGGCGCCATGACCATAGGCATCCGCCTTGACCACAGCCAGAAGCTTTACACCCTCGGAAATTCTTTTTTGAATTTGCCGATAATTAAACTCCAATGCTTCAAGATCAACTTCGCCGACCGTCGGTCTTCCTGAGGAGATATTCATTTTCATCGTTATGTTTCTAACTCTGTGAATAAGAAGAAAAAAAACGGTAAATTAATAACATTAACCTGATGGAAAGTCAATGGAAACCTATTCTTGACAATCCCATCCTTATCCATTAATCTGATCCTCATGAAAGAAACGATCCTCAAAAATATTCGAATTAAGATCAATGAAAAAGAGACCCTCATTCCTTCAAACACCGCTCTTTTCCATCTCAAAAATCAATTCAAACCCAACGCTGATATAATCATCTACAATGGCTTTCCAGTCAACTCTGACCGTCCTCTTAAAGAGGGAGATGAGATCGTCTTCATCAAAAAAGGAGAGACTCCTTCTCCGGAAGAATTTGAATCTTTAATGATGGCAAGACATACGCCTAAGATTCATCAGAAAATCAAAAAGTCTGTTGTGGGGATCGCTGGATTGGGAGGTCTTGGGTCGGCCATTGCCATCGCCTTAGCTCGTGTCGGAGTGGGAAAGCTTATCTTAGTTGACTTCGATGTGGTGGAGCCATCCAACTTGAATCGCCAGCAATACTTCGTCCATCAGATAGGAATGCCCAAGGTGGAAGCTCTTCAGAAAAATATCGCCATCATCAATCCCTATGTAAAGGTTCAGACCTATCATGAGAAACTGGATCGAAACAATGTGGAAAGAATCTTTAAAGAAACAGATGTGGTGGTGGAGGCCTTCGATCACGCTGAAGAAAAGGCCATGTTGATCAACGTCGTCTCAGAGAAGATGCCGGATAAATATATTGTGGCCGCCTCGGGCGTGGCGGGTTATGGAGATAATAATGAGATCAAAACGGTCCGGTTCTCCTCAAAGATTTTCATTGTGGGGGATCAAAAGACTGCTGCCCAACCTGGGGTGGGCTTGATGGCGCCGAGGGTGGGGATCGCTGCCCACCATCAAGCCAACACCGTCTTGAGAATCCTTTTGGGAGAAGAGGAAGAAAAATAGGAATAATGGAAAAGCCAAAAAAACTACTTTTGTTTGGCCTTATCTTTTTGAACCCATCATTCCAGTGTTCCATTATTCCATCATTCCAATTCCTTCAACACGGCGGTTTCATCGCAATCCGGAAATTTCACACATCTCAGGCAGTCGGTCCAGATTTTATGGGGGAGCGCTGTCTTGTCAACTCTTTTAAAGCCCAATCTCTCAAAAAATTCGGGTTGATAGGTAAGTGCGAAAACTCTTCTCACTCCTAAAAGTCTTGACTCTTTCAAACAGGCTTTCACCAGTTTCGCGCCAATCCCTTTGTTCTGATCCTCCTCCTCTACAGCCAGGGACCGGATTTCTGCCAGATCATCCCAGCAAATATGGAGGGCGCAGATTCCTATGACCTTGCGATTCCGAATGAAGACAAAGAAATCCCGGAGATGGTCATAGAGTTCGCTAAGAGACCGGGGGAGGACCCCTCCTCGGGGAGCATAGAGTTTAATCAACCGCTGAATCTCCTGGATGTCATTGAGTTTTGCTTTTCGTATCATCTTGTCCTCTCTCGTGAATCGTGACTGGTGATTCGTGCTTCTTCAGCCCTAAAGGGCTGAGTTACGTATCTCAGGGCTTTAGCCCTGATCATCCATGAGTCACAATTTTTTGGCGTTCTCGATCATCTCCTTGGCGTGGGCTTTGGTTTTCTCCGTCACCTTCACCCCTCCCAACATTCTGGCGATTTCATCCACGATCGCCTCTTTATCCAATCGATCCACCAAGGTAATCGTCCGCCCTGATTTCACTTCTTTCCTCACACTATGGTGTTGGTCGGCAAAACAGGCAATCTGAGGAAGGTGAGTCACACAGATGACCTGATGATGCCGTGAGAGTTCCCTCAATTTCTTTCCGACCACCTCTGCCATCGCCCCCCCGATTCCAGAATCGACTTCATCAAAGATGAGAACCTGTCTTCCGCCTACTTTGGCCAAGATTCTTTTCATGGCCAACATAATTCGTGAGAGCTCGCCTCCGGAAGCAATTTTCGCCAAGGGCTTTACCTCCTCCCCGACATTGGGAGAGATGAGAAACTCCACCCGATCCACTCCTTTTAGAGAAAGAGGCAAAGGATCAATATGGATTTCAAAAATGGTTTTTTTCATGCCCAGGGAATTTAATTCCCTCTCTACGGACTTTTTTAATTCTAATGCCACCTTCTTTCTCTCCCCCGAAAGTTTCTCCCCCAACCTGATAACCGTTTGCCGGAGAGGCTCCAAACGGCCTTCCAATTGGGAAAGTCTTTCTTCGCCGGAGGTGAAAGATTTCAATGCCTCATCAATTTTATGTTTAAAGGAAAGGACCTCTTCGACGGTTGAACCATATTTTCTCTTCAGTCGGTCGATCTCCTCTAACCTGTTCTCAATCTCCTCTAGCCTCATCGGGTTGATCTCCACCCTTCTCGAATAATCCCTCAGAGCAAGGGCGATCTCCTCCAATTGAATGAGGGTGGATTCAAGGGCCTTCAAGGGTTGGGAAAGGGAAGGATCGATGGCCGCCATCTCTCGCCCCTGATTGAGGATCCTCTGAATCTTTTCGATCGTTGAACCCTCCTCTGAATAGAGCGTATCTTCAGAAGCGCGGGCAAAATCCATCAATTTCTTCGCATGGGTGAGGATGGTTCGCTCTTCCTTCAAGGACTCTTCCTCTCCGATTTGGATTCCGGAAGCCTCAATCTCCTTTGACTGGAAGGCCATCAGTTCTCGTTCTTTCGCTCTTTTCTCCCTTTCCACTCGAATCTTTTCAACCTCTTCAGACAGGGAAATGAATTCCTGATACCGTTTTTGAAATTCCTCCCGGAGGCCAAGCAATCCCCCGAATTCATCCAAAATATCAATGTGGGTCTCCACCCTCTGGAGCGACTGATGTTCGTGTTGTCCATAAATGCTGAGAAGCCCCTCTCCGACCTCTGAAAGCGACCCAAGAGTGGCCAGATTTCCATTGAGGAAAACCTTTCCTCTTCCCGATCGGGAGATCACCCGCCGAATGATGAGGGAATCTTCCTCTCCGGCGCCCTGTAAATACGAAGCCTTTTCTTTAATCCTCCCCTTGACCCCCATGTTTCCAGAGATGTCGAAGAGAGCCTCAGCGCTTGCCTCTTCTTCTGAACTTCGAATCCATTCTTCAGTCGCTTTATCTCCTAAAAGGAGGTGGACCGCATTGAGGATAATGGATTTCCCTGCCCCCGTCTCGCCGGTGAGGACGTTCAAGCCTTTTGAGAAGGATAGATTTAATTCATCAATAATCGCAAAATTTTTGATTCGAAGCTCTTGCAACATAATTCATGAGAACTTTGTAGGGGCGATTCATGAATCGCCCCTACTCCGAACTATTATCTCCCCCCCCACTTCAGCTTTTCTCTCAGCACTTCAAAATAGTGTCGGTAGGGCGATTTAATCAGAAGGATCCGACCATCCGCTTTCTTCACCTCGACTACATCCTCAAATTCCAGAGTGAACCCTTGCTGCCCATCTAAGGTGAGGATCACCTCTTGTTGTTTGGTTTTAAGCGTGGCCCGAATCTCCACATCATCCGGAATCATAATCGGACGATTGGTCAAGGTATGAGGGCAGATGGGAGTGATGATGATACAGTGGAGGGAGGGATAAACAATGGGCCCCCCTGCAGAAAGGTTGTAGGCCGTTGAGCCAGTGGGTGTTGAAATAATGAGACCATCGGATTTAAAAGTGGTTAAGTATTCTCCATTGATGGTGGTCTCAAGATCAATAATCCGTGCCAACGCCCCTTTATTGATCACGGCATCGTTAAGGACTGTAAACTCTGCCATCCTCTCTCCTCTTCGGATCACCGAAGCGTTAAGAACCACCCTCTCATCAGTAGTAAAATCCCCTTGCACCACCCTTTCCAGGACGCGATACAACTCCTCCAGGGTAATCTCTGTCAAAAAACCGAGTCCCCCCAGGTTGACGCCGAGAATAGGAACCGCATAATCTCTTACAAGACGGGCAACGCTCAGAAGGGTTCCATCTCCACCCAGCACAATAATCATCTCCACATGACTTGGGATGTCTTCCCTTCCAACAGAATTCAAATGAGCTCCTGTAAGGGGTGGATGGAACAGTTTCCCCATTCCTTCCTCAATGAAGACTTCAATCTTTTTAGGTCGGAACCACTCCACCAGGCTTCTGACAATGGGAACGGCTTCCGGTTTATTCTGCTTTGCAATAATACCGATACGTTTCATGGTCTACTCCATTGACATCGTGCCTTTAATCCCTCCTCCCTCCCTTTACAAAAGGGAGGAATTCCCCTCTTTGGCAAAGAGGGGTTAGGGGAGATTTTCAGAAGATGTCTTCTCAATTATGGACTCATTAGTAACTCAACCGATACTTCTCTCTTATCGCTTTTGATAAATCCCTCAACACTTCAAACGCCTTTTCCACGGTTTTCTCTTTATCCGGGTTCAGTAGATTGCAGGTTGCCGGCGCGAGAAGGGATTGACCAAGCAGCTTTTTTTGATCCACGCCTTTCCGGGAGAGGCCTTCCCAGAAAGTCTCGAGCCTTTCCATCAGAGAATTTATCGTCTCCTGCTCTAAAAGTTCGGTATAAGTAGGAACGATCCCCCAAGAAATGGTCCCTCCTCTTGATGGGGGAGGATTAAGGTGGGGGTGATGATTAGATCATTTCCCCCTCACCCTAACCCTCTCCCCCCAGGGGAGAGGGTAGGCCATTCATCCCCCCAGCAGAGCTGGGGGGGTATTCTGGCATATCTTGATAAAAGATCCGTAAATTTTAGATAAGATATGCGGTTGAAATATCACATAGATAGGAGGGTGTCAACCCTGTAGTTGAAGGAAAAATACTAATTTTATGATTGCAGACTCCAAGAAGTGAAAGGTAAAAAATTTAGTGTGCGTCTTAATACAACAGCAGGGTCAATTGAATTTCAAAAAATAGGATTGGAGAAATGTAAATTTAAGAGGATGATGGAGGCGCAAAGATTTAGTGAAGAAAAATATTTTATTTCACCCTCCAGATCCGCCATTCATTAATCACCCTTATTCAATAATAGCGATGGTGGCCTCCGCCTCCACCTCCTGGCCTGGAGAAACGCATACCTCTTTTACCACTCCGCTCACTGGCGCCACCAGAGGCATTTCCATCTTCATTGCTTCCAATACAGCCACCTGATCATCCTCTTTTACATTATCTCCCACTTTTACTGAAACCGAAACAATCTTACCTACCATGGGCACTGTCACGGGCGTTGCCATAAATACCTCCCTCTTTTTTCGTGTCATCGTGTCCGACATCCGTGTCCGTCATCGGAAAAAATAAGTATTCTTAAAAAAATCGGACACGGGTCACGGTCACGTTAATGATTTAACCTGAATCACCCCTTATTTGTCAAGATTTTTTTTAGGAGAGCTCTGAAAAACTACCATACGCTCTCGATTACACAGATTTTAAAAAATGATTAAACAGGTTTTCTTTATTAGAGAATTCCTTGGGTTATAAGATTTTTTCAGAGTTCTCTAAAAAAAGAATTGACATTAAAAATGGATTATAATAATTTATGTGAAAAATTTAACAGCGTTCAATGCCCACATCAGCCCTAAAGGGCTGAGTTACCTGCCTACCGCAGGCCCTGAACCTAGCATGGTACAGGGCAGGCAGGCGTATCTCAGGGCTTTAGCCCTGAAAATAATGTCTATAGGTTAGGGCTACGAAGCCCGTTTCGCATATAGTCAAAAGGTTAGGGTTAAAGATTTCGAAGACGAACATCGTTACCGTTTGACGATACGGGCATCTTTACCGTTACCGTTAGACGAAACCCTTATTTTCTAACTTAGGAGGAACAATTATGAGTCGATTGAGTAAGGCATTTATCCCATTTAAAGGTTATTACTCTTCACCATTTTGCCGCTGGCAAGGAAGTCTTGCAAATGAAAATGCTATCGTCCTTGGAGCGAAAACAGCCAATCGATGGTTTAAAAAGAGAAAAATTGATCCGACCGTGATTGACTATCTCTATTATGGAATTACCATAGCCCAACATCATCTTTTCTATAGCCATGCTTGGGCGGCAGCCATGGTAGTGGAAGGCGCAAAAGACATACCGGCTCTCATGGTCAATCAAGCTTGCACCACCTCCACCACCTGTATCTATCTGGCCGCCTCAAATATCGAACTGGGAGCATACCAGACAGGGTATGCTCTGATGTCAGATCGCTGTTCAAATGGACCCCATACGATCTGGCCTAACCCTCTTGGCCCGGGAGGAGAGGTAGAATCCGAAAATTGGATGATGGACAATTTTAATAGAGACCCATGGGCGGGTTTTAGAATGATTCAGACTGCTGAAAATGTGGCTAAGAACATAGGGACCACAAAGGAAGAATGCGATGCGGTCACCTTAAAGAGGTATCAACAATATTTAGACTCTTTAGCCAACGATCGGGCTTTCCAAAAAAGGTATATGTTTCCTGCCGAGGTCAGAGTAGGTAGAAATGAGACAAAACTCGTTGAAGCAGATGAGGGAGTGATACCCACCACAGCCGAAGGCCTTGCCAAACTTGCTCCTGTCGAACCCGGGGGCGTTCACAGTTATGGCTCACAGACACATCCTGCGGATGGAAACGCCGGGTTTATCGTCACCACCCGGGAAAAAGCAAAAGAACTCGCCGCAGATCCAAAGGTGGAGATTCAAATTGTCTCATATGGTTTTTCAAGAGCTAAGAAGGGCTATATGGCGGAGGCTCCTGTTCCTGCATCGGAGATGGCCCTTCGAGATGCAGGGATCACGGTTAAGGATCTCAAAGCGGTAAAGACCCACAGCCCCTTTGTTGTCAACGATATCTATATGAGTAAAATGATGGGGATGGATGCGTACTGGATGAACAATTACGGAAATTCGATGATCTATGGTCATCCCCAGGGCCCTACCGGAGGGAGGCTGATCGCTGAATTAATAGAAGAGGTGGTCATGCTCGGTGGAGGTTATGGTCTATGGGCTGGCTGCGCTGCTGGTGATACTGGAGCGGCAATGGTATTTAAGATTGGGTGATTCAAAAAAGATCATTGCAAAATGATCAATTAGCAATGACCAATTAGCAATTCAACACATCACCCAAAAAATAAGGGCTTCGTCTAAAGGCAAGGGTAAAGATGCCTGTTTCGTCATTGGGTTACGTTGATCGTCTTAGACTCTAACCTTACCCTTTGACGCTAAACGATACGGGCCTCGTAACCGTAACCCTAACCCAGAAACTTATCAATTCACATTTGACAAATCTCTGTAAATAACTCATTATATCATTACTGTGTTTGCTTCTAAGTGCATTCAATCCACTACCCTGCGAAAGGAAAATTCCAATGAAATTTAAAGGAATATGGTTATGTCTATTTCTTGCCTTGATTCTCACCCTTCCTTCTCCCTCGATCACCCAAACCAGAGAACCCAGCAAGGTCTATAAAGTGGCGATCCTTCCTTTTCTCATTCACAGCCAGGAGAATCTGGATTATTTCCGGGAAGGGATCTATGACATCCTCACTTCCCGAATAACCGTGGAGGGGAGAATCATTGTCATTGAACGATCCATTGTAGAACGGGCTCTCTATGAAGAGAGGCCGATGCGTCTCGATGAGGCGGTAGCTAAAAAGGTCGGGATGAGGGTGGGAGCAGATTATATCGTCCTCGGAAGTCTCACCAAGATCGGTGACTACATCAGCCTCGATGCCCGCCTGATCAGTATCACCGAAGAAAAGCCGCCTCTCGGCGTTTACACCCAGCACAAAGGGATTGACGATGTCATGGCGAAAATTGGAGATTTTGCCCAGGACATCGGGTATAAGATCCTTGGCCGTCGCCCCATGGTTGGCCGCCCCGGTGAACCCAGACATCCTTATATCATTCAGCAGAGGGAGATGATCGGGAAAATTGGCCCTGAGGGTCTGGGTTACAAAAAGAGCCAGACTTTTGGCTTCGAAATCAAAGGCATTGATATCGGTGATGTGGATGGAGATAAAAAGAACGAAGTGGTGATTATGGATGACCATAACCTCTACGTCTTTAAATATGACGGAGAAAAACTAAAGCTTTTTCAGAAAATTGAAACAGGATACTACCACACCTTCTTGACCCTCGACGTGGCGGATGTCAATCGAAATGGGTATGCCGAGATCATCGTGACAGCGGTCGCTGAAGATGACCTCCGCTCCTTCATCCTCGAATTTGAACAAGGGAAATTCAGAAAGATCACTGAAAAGGCGGGCTGGTATTTTCGGGTGTTAGACCATCCCAAAGACGGGCCCACGTTGATGGGACAAAGGATGGGTTCCGATGGCCTCTACAGCGGACCCATCTATAAATTCCTATGGAAGAAGAACTCCTTTGAGAAGGGACCCAAGATGCCTTTCCCGAAAGAGACGAAAATTTTTGGCCTCACCTTAGCCGATATACGTGGGAGTGGAA
>PEUO01000007.1:0-446 GCA_002780715.1 Deltaproteobacteria bacterium CG03_land_8_20_14_0_80_45_14 | reverse complement strand
TTAAAAATTGTGTCTCAGGATGGAAAGGAATTATGGAAGAGCAGTCACCGCTATGGAGAAACCAATAACTATTATGAGACCTTAAGGAAAAAAGTGGACCCTTATCGACCTCAGGAATCCCCTCCTTGGAGAGTCTATATTCCTTCAAGAATTCTTATCAGGGATCTCAATGGTGATGGGATAAATGAAGTGATTATTCATAAAAACTACTCTTCCAGTGCGTTTGAAAGATTAAGAACGTTCGAGAGCGGGGAGGTTTACTGTCTGGTCTGGGAAGAAGATAACCTCATCCCCCAATGGAAGACAATTGAGATCAAAGGATATATTTCTGATTACCAATTGAAAGACGTTGATAATGATGGGGAGGAAGAATTGGTTGTAGCAGTGGTTAATTACACGGATTCGAGTACATTGAGTTTGGGCTCTAAAAGCACCAGTAACATCCT
>PEUO01000040.1 GCA_002780715.1 Deltaproteobacteria bacterium CG03_land_8_20_14_0_80_45_14 | reverse complement strand
TGGTTTAATTTTTTCACTCGAAATGCTCCTTTCTGATTGGCGTTGGTTTTTTGACAAAACTATCATAGCCTTATCTGGAGGGCATTTCGAGTACTTTTTCACTTTCTCCCAAAATAATTACACTTGTTTAGGGACTAGAAGACTTTCTAACGGGGTTTACGGAAACAGCTGAATTGATATCTCCCTTGAAAAAACTCCTTCACTTAAGCTATAAGAAATAGTGATAGTTGCCTAATGCATTTGCCCTCTCCACTATCACGAAGTTAAATAGATTTACCAATTATATGCATCTAACGAGGCGATCCGGGCGACTCATTACACTCGCGGCTGATCATCGGGTTCGGGGGGACAAAAAGAAAAAAATCCTCCCCGCCGAACGTGCGGCGCTGAGCTTCGCTCGATATGAATTCATACCTACCCTTGACAAATGTAACCTGTAGGGTTACAGATATATATACTCTATGATTAGATCCTTCAAACATAAGGGTCTTGAAGACTTCTTTTATACAGGAAAGAAGAAAGGCATAAAACCTCAACACGCTGACCGGCTTGAGAGAATTCTTGACAGGTTAAATGCTGCAAATGAAATAAAGGACATGAATTATCCTGGTTCTAACCTGCATAAACTGGCAGGTGACAAGAAAGACCAATATGCCGTAAAGGTTTCTGGAAATTGGAGGGTTTTTTTCGAGTTTATTGAGGGCGATGCCTATATTGTCGATTACGACGATTATCACTGAGAGGTGAAGACATGAGAAGAATGGAGAGACAACCAACGCACCCAGGGAAGATTATAAGAGAAGATTACTTAAAACCTTTATCAATGACTATTAACGAGTTCGCATCGGTTCTCGGTATTTCAAGGAAAACATTATCAAAAATTATAAATGAAAGAGGAGCTATTACTCCGGATATGGCGCTTCGTTTATCGCGTGCTTTTAACACTACCCCTGATTTTTGGCTTAATTTGCAAAAGAATTACGATTTGTGGCAGGCAGAGCACTCATCGAATGAATGGCAGAGGGTAAAACCTCTTTCTCCTCAATTGATCCGTTCTCATTTATGAGAAACAGCGAACAAATCGCTCAAGAAGACACGGTAAAATGCTGCTGCGCCCCTTAGTTCTCGCGTCCGGCGGGGACAAAAAGAAATAACCATCCCCACCGACCGCTCATCTACAATTCTTGAATATATTTGTCAGTGATGGCTTGTAAGTGTACTCTTCCGACTTTTTATGAGATGGTGAACCATGATTGGGCCGCATTTTTTACGGAAACAGCTGAATTGATATCTCCCTTGAAAAAACTCCTTCACTTAAGCTATAAAAATAGTCATAGCTGCCTAATACATTTGCTATCACTATCACAAGACGAGAAACAATGAAGGCAAATGGTCAAATTAAGAATCTGGCAAATGGAGCCCCACGGGCAAGCCCGTGGTCCCAAAAACCATACCCACCTACGCCAAGGCTTCGGTGGGTCATCCGCCGATCAGCGAAATCCGCCGAAGCATGACACAATCATCGCTTACGGAGATTCTATCCGGAGTTACGCATTCCTCCACGGCCAAGGCCGTGGTCTCCTGCGTAGGCGGATGAAAGGAACTAAACAGGAATCTTAAGACAACACTTTTTAGAAAGAACACAGGAGGTGTCGACATGGCAAAGATGCCAAAAGAAGTGATGGAGGTCATCAATGATCCTAATAGCGCTAAAGTTTTAGCAACAGCAGGCACGGTCTTAGAAATCAATGCAGTGCCAAAAGGAGGTTTGCGAGCCATTGATGAGGACCGAATAGCCTTTGCCGACATATTCGGAGATAAAACCAATAAGAATTTAGAAGTTAATAAAAAGGTGGTCGCTTTGGCTTTTAAGATGAGCCCAGTGGCAGGCTACCAGATAAAAGGCACGTTTTTAGGATTTCAAACCTCTGGAGAACTCTTCGATAGATTTGCTAAAGAAATAAAAGAGAGGATAAAGCTGAATATAAAGGCTGTCGGGACTATAAAGGTGGACGGAGTCTATGCGGTTGCTCCACCAGAGCCCGGGAAAAAGATAGCTTAGTTTACCCCGTTAGAAAGTCTTCTGCTTTCTAACGGGGTAAATATCAGGCAAACCTCCATTAAACAACTCTTCTTATAAGAAAAAGGAACCAATTTTTATTTTAACTACCCCGGCTCCGATGATTGCAATCACCTCAAAGGAAAAAATCCAGTCCAAATTGCTTCAATGGTTTAAAAAGAGTAAAAGAGACCTTCCCTGGAGAAAAACCAGAGACCCTTATGCCATCTGGGTTTCAGAGATCATGCTTCAGCAAACCCAGGTGGTTACGGTAATCCCCTATTACCAAAAATTTCTAAAATCTTTTCCAACCCTCCACCATCTTGCAAAAGCCAATCTTTCAACAGTCTTAAAGGTCTGGGAAGGGTTGGGATACTATTCGAGGGCACGAAATCTTCATCGTGCCTCCCAGATTGTCTTAATCCGTTTTCACGGAAAAATCCCTGACACCCTGAAAGACCTCCTCACCCTGCCTGGAATTGGTCGATCCACAGCGGGCGCTATTCTTTCCTTCGTATTTCATAAAGAAGCGCCCATCCTCGATGGAAATGCAAAAAGAGTCCTCTCCAGACTCTTTGCTGTTTCAGAAAGTCCAGATAAAAGAAAAACGGAACAACTTCTCTGGAAAATTTCCGAATCCTTGATTCCAAAAGGATTTTCAAATCCATTTAATCAAGCGCTCATGGATCTTGGATCGATGATCTGCACCCCGAAAGATCCTCAGTGCCATCAATGTCCACTCAAAAAACACTGTCAGGGGTATCTTTCAGGGAAACCTGAAAGATACCCACTTCGAACTGTAAAGAAAGCGATCCCCCATATAACCGCTGTATCAGCAGTGATTGGAAAAGGTGGAAAAGTCCTCCTTTGTCAGCGGCCGCCGAAAGGCCTTTTAGGAGGACTTTGGGAATTCCCGAATTGGAGGATTAAAGGAAAAAGAAGGGCAAGGTTAAGGCTAAGGTTGAGAAATACTATTAAAAAAGAAATGGAAATGAATGTTGAAGTGAAAGAGTCTATGGGGACGTTCCAACAAACTTATTCCCACTTCAAACTGACTCTCCATGTCTATTATTGCGTCGCTATGGGTAAAAATAAGAAGGGAAGATGGGTTGCCGTTGGAAATTTACACCTCTTACCTATGTCTAGAATTCATCGCCGAATAGCAAATGCTTTATCGGGTGGGAGATGAAGGGCTTATATTCCGCAATCCGCAATTCGAAATCCGCACTTTGATTGTCTCCCAATCTCCCTATCTCCGTTTCTCCCTATCCATGTTCTTACCCATGTCAAGAATCCATCGAAGAATCGCCCAAGTGATAGATGGGGAGGTGGGGTGATGGGGAGATAGGGTGTAAATTTCTAATTGCAGCTAACACCTAATGTGCAGGCTTGTAACAAGACTAAGATTGTTGATTTCGAAGTGAAATAGAGCATAAAGGTTCAAAAGCTCCGAAATGGCTGCAGGCGGTTTGGACGAACCGTGGCGGAGACTGCGACCCATTTGTTAAACGGCCCAAAGGGCAAACAACCGAAGAGACGGTAGAGTCCACCCGCGGACAATGCGAGTTCTTCCGTGAGATCGATTCCAGTCCCCGCAGCATAGAATCCCCCAACAAATGCGCCCATGCTCGTGTCCACGACGAAGGAGATCGGGAGGTGATTCTTCTCCAGCACTTTCAGTACACCAATATGCGCAAGCCCGCGCGCTCCTCCACCGCCCAACGGTCCCAGAATTAAAGAAGTTTTTGCCAAGCAAAAACTTGAGTGAGCACTAATGGCGAATTTATAGATTATCCTGCCTTCTCGATGGGCAGGATTAGGATCCGGATATGCTTTCGCCTTGGGTCTTCATTTTTGAATTCTATGATGGCTTTAAAAAGTTCCTCCGCTTTCTCGTCCGACACCGGAGCGGAAAGAATGCAATCCATTCCAGGCCAGATCTTATCACCAAAATGTTTTCCATCAATATCCTCTGCAGAGATCCTTTGGCAATCCACATATTCATGAATCTCTAATTTTTTCATGAGATCGAGTATCGCTTCGTTAAATTGGATATGGTAGATGATCTTAACGAACTTCATTCTCTTCTCTCCTTTTTTGGCAAAGATCTAACTTTTCAAGATGGATTTTCTTATGTCATTTTTTTTGCCATCAAAGGCATCATTAGCCCTCCAGTCAATATCTTCAATTTTAACAACCAGGCCATAAGCGCCGCTTTCGTGAATTAGGAAAATCATATCGTTTTCAAGTGAAACCTTAGCTTTGGCCATATATTTTTCCTATTGCGTTGCAAATGATGAGAAGAATCAACGAGTAATTCACAAGAATGGATTTTGAAATTTGATAAATTTCCCGCCAATAATTATGCGTTGCTGTCTTAACGGAATGTTTGTGAAATTTAATCGGGTGCACAAGCCCCCAAAGCCATACATACTCCACCCTTTTGTTTTGGGCGGTGCAGGAGAGATTGATCAAGGTCTCCACACCGTACCCAGAGGCCCTAATTGTTTCAGTCAATGGCAGGACATCTTTTTTAAAAACTGCACGTTCTCCTGCGAGTGGCTTAAATGGATTCAGTTTCTTGTCAAGAACATTTTCGGTTGGATGTCCTATGACCATATCCGCTTTTCCATCCAATAGCGGTCTCAGCAGAAGGGGAACATAACGCTCCTCAAAGTTCAAGAGATCAGCATCGACAAAAAGAAGAATTTCATTCTGTGCTTTCTCTATTCCCTCTGCCATTGCAAATCCCTTCCCTCTGTTGTGAGGAAATTCGATAATTCGGACCTTAGAGTTGTTGGTGAACCCTTTGAGTTTTGCACTTGTCGCATCGGTCGAGCCATCATTGATGATGATCACCTCATCCACTTCCTTAGCGCCGATCAGGGTCCTCACAACTCCAGAAATTGTTTGCTCTTCATTGAATGCGCAAACAATCGCAGTAACCGATAGAGGCGTGCGGGTCGTTTCCATTAGTATTTCTCCAAAAGTCAGGGCTTATGTTGCAAATGGCCGATTAAAATGAAAGCCCTATGATGAGATTGTGTGTATTAATTCCGGAATCCTGTTCAAATGGATCTGAGATATGATGAAACCTGTATTCCCCCCTGAACCCTAACCCTTTCCCTAAATAGTATTGAATTCCTGAACCTACCTGAAGGATACCTGCGATATGGGAATCCCCGATATCTCTCACCCTTCTGTGCTCGTCACTATTATTGTTATAGGCAAGCCCCATCCCTCCTATAAGAAAAAGAGAAGCCTCATTCCACTGGATGGGTTTGAATATGATATTCGTATTGGCTCCCAGAAGGTAAAGATCCTTTGAATCATGAATGCCATAATGTGAAAAGTTTCCTTCAAACTCTAAATCCCAGTTTTTATGAAGTGGTAGGTCGACCCTGGGTAGAAGGGCATACATGGTTAAATCATTTTTGCTCTTTTGATCTGTGCCTGCGGAAAGAGAGAAACCCCATTGGACTTTTCCATCCTCCCCTCCATAGGAATTGGAAAAAGATGAAACAATTATCATCAATGATACGATAGTGATAACAAAATTCAATTTGCCTAAATTCATTTTCCAATTCTTTTCCATTTTCGGCTCTCCTAAAAAATATTCTTCACCATATGCCTGACTTTCCTCTCTTAGCCCCTTTGCATGATGCCTCAAATTGATTAGTGTCTCCTTTCGACAATATATCGATTGAGTTCAAGGAGCTTTTCTTTGCTCGAAGACGTGGGGAATATATCCAGGCACCTAGCCGCCTTGTCCACATAAGCCTTTGCTTCATCCTTAATCCGCTCGATTGCCCCGTTATTCCTGACCAGGTTTATAAGTTGTTTGTAATCTTCATCACCTGCCCGATCGCTTTTAAATAAATCCTCGAGTTGCCTCCTTTCAGCTTTTTTAAGATTGGATAGGGTATAGATGAGGGGCAGGGTGATCTTACCCTCTCTCAAGTCCGTTCCTTCAGGTTTTCCCAGTTCCTCTTCACATGCTGTGTAATCCAGAAGGTCGTCGATCAGTTGAAACGCAATGCCTGCATTAAGCCCGAATTGCCTCAAACAATCCACAGCTTTATCTTCAACGCCGGATAATATCGCCCCGGAGGCACAGGCTGCAGAAATGAGCATAGCGGTTTTCCCTGTAATGATCTCCATATATTTATCCTCCGTCAGTCCCCAATCATGTGTGTGGAACAATTCCTGAATTTGCCCTTCGACCATCCAGAACCCAGCCTCGGTCAGGGTATTCAGAAATTTCACATTGTTAGAGTCAACGGCAATGGAGAATGCCTTTAAAAAGAAAAAATCGCCACTTAAAACGGCTGCCGGGTTTCCCCACACCCGATTTACTGAGGGTTTACTCCTTCTGGTCTCGGCATGATCCAGGACATCATCATGGGCCAGAGAAGAGGCATGAATATACTCAAAGACAGTTGAAAGCCGGTAGATATCCTCCCTCTGGTAGCCACATAGTTGGGAGGACAGGACAAAGAGGAGCGGACGGAGCCTTTTGCCTTGCCCTAAAACCGCATAATGACCGATATCTTCAAGGAGAGATACCCGAGAACTGAGGGGCCTGCTTAGCTCTTGGTCTATCCTCTGAAAGTCACTGCTAAATCGCTCTAAAAACTCCCTGGTTTCTGGATTCATTATCCCCGAGATGAGCTAATTATTCAGACTCGCATAAGTAAAGAACCCCACCCATATAAGGGCGGGGCTTTAAAACCCAAATTCTTAAAACCAAGATCCCGAAACAAGTTCGGGATGACGAAAAACGAGAACCAAACCCTGTTGTCATGAACTCGTTTCAGCATCTGATTTAGTTTTTTTCTGCCTTCGGCAGACACACCTTTCATCCCCCGTCCACAGGACGGGGTTTTCAGGTGTGGTCTTAATAAATAATCGAATTTTGAAGGTTTGATCCCAAGACCCCGATAATATTCTAAACCGAATTATTTTTTGTTTGTGGCATAGACGATTAACCACGAGTCAAACCTGTGATCCCTTGATACCTCTTTAATACATAGGTGACAATGGTTGGAAAGGAATTCTGTAGTGAACCCTGTCTCCCATCCCAGTCTTATAAAAACAGGGGAGAAGAATCTCTCCATTTTTAATAAGAATGGATTGTTACTGCTGAAATGATTAATGACAATGATCTTTCCGTTCTTCTTTGTAACCCTTTTGATCTCTGAGACCATCTTTTCTGGATTTGAGACAACACTTAACACAAAAGGAAGGACAGCATGGTCGAAGATATCATCACAGAAGGTCAAATGTTCTGCATCCATCTCTATCAGGTCCACATAATGAAGGTTAAACCTATTCTTTTTGATCTTTGCCTTATCGAGCATCTTTCTTGTTATATCTATTCCTACGACTCTACAGAAATTAGGATAAAGAGGTAGAGAAAGACCTGTCCCCACGCCCGCCTCTATGATGAGGTCACCTTCTTTGATGCCCATCTTTTTCAAACCCGATTTGATACGGGGGGTAATCATATGGGAAAAAATAAGGTCATAGATATATGAATACCTGCTGTATATTTTTATTATCCTTTCCTTTTCCAAAAAAGATTCCTTTTATAGGGCTTTTTCTCTTCGTATTTTCGTCAATGTACTGACTTACGCCAGTGAACCAGCGAATACAAAAGCGGCACTATAGGATCAGGGTTACAAACCCGCCGACCATAAGCCCCCATTGTTCGTGCCATCAGCCTCTTAGTGTAGTCCACGAGCACGATGGCGTTCCTTATTACGATGGCCCGCTGGCGAGATCACCCCCACCCAGCACCTTGTAGAGAGTCACCCGATTGGTGAGGCTCGCCAGACGAAGGGCGATCAGACCCTGCTGGGCCGCATAGAGGGAGCGTTGTGCATCAAGGACGCCCAGGTAGCTGTCAATCCCCTTTGTATAACGGGCATTGGAGAGGCGATAGGTCTCTGCAACGGCATTCACCAGGGATTGTTGCGCCGACAGCTGTACGTCTACCGTGCCCTGCACGGCGAGGGCATCGGCCACTTCCCTGAAGGCCGTCTGAATTGCTTTCTCGTACTGAGCCAGGGTGATTTCCCTATCTGCTTTGCTCGCCTTTAGTGCGGCCCAGGTGCGGGCGTCGAAAATCGGCATCACCATCTGCGGGATAAAACTCCACGTACCCGAGCCTGATTTGAACAGACCAGACAGCTCCTGGCTTGCGGTTCCAACTGCGGTCGTCAGAGAGATGCGGGGGAAAAAGGCCGCCCGGGCAGCGCCAATAAAGGCGTTGGCCGCCTTGAGTTGGTGTTCTGCCGCCATAATATCCGGCCGACGCAGAAGCACTTCGGAAGACATACCGGGAGAAATCTCTTTAGGTGGGCTGACGCTGTCCAAGTCTACCGGCAAGAATTCGCTCGGCACCGAAGAGCCGACCAGAAGGTTCAAGGCGTTTTCATCTTGGGCCACCAGTTGCGTGAAACGGGCCATGTCTCCACGGGCACTATCCACTTGCGTTTGCGCTCGACGGAGATCCAATTCGGACGCAAGCCCAACTTCATAGCGCCGTCGTATCAAATTGTAGGCTGCCTCCTGCGTCTCGAGGGTAGACTCAGACAGTTTGAGGTGTTCCCGATCCGCGGTAAGGGTTAGGTACGTGTTGGCAACCGCAGACACCAACAAGATCTGCGTGCCACGGCGGGCCTGCTCCGTGGCCAGGTATTCTTCTAGCGCACGGTCTTTCAGACTGCGTATGCGTCCGAAGAAGTCAATCTCCCAAGAAAGGATACCAAGATCGACACTGTAGCGTTCTCTTGTCATTGCTTTTCCGGTTTCTGAAAGATCATACGGAACGCGCTCTTTGCTTCCACTGCCAACCACATTGAGCGTTGGCAATAATTCTGCGCGCTGGATGCCATAAAATGCCCGCGCCCTTTCCACATTCAAGGCGGCAAGCCGCAGGTCACGGTTGTTGTCCAGGGCTGTCTCGATGATCTTTTGAAGCCTCTCGTCAGTAAAGAATTCCCACCATTTCAGTTCCGGGGCTGTCGGTGCACCGGTTGCTGTTTTGGTTTCCCTGTAGGCCGCACCGGTTGGCCAATCGACAGGGATTGGGGCTTGAGGTTTTGTGTATTTCGGGCCCAGAGTGCACCCGGCCAGAAAGATGAATGTAAGGATGATTGGCAATGAATTTCGTATCATAATTAGTGCCCCTCCGAAGAATGAGTAGGGTCAGGGGTATGCTCTGTCTCCGCTGGTATTCCAGAAGACTGCGCCGCACCGGAACCACCCTCCGGAGAAGGGGTGGAATCTGTGCGAAGTTCAGGTGTTTGATTCAGTTGCTTTCCCTTGAATATCCGGAATACTACGACAAAAAAGAGAGGAATATAGAAAATGGCAATGAATGTGGCAGAAAGCATTCCACCTACGACGCCTGTGCCGATGGCATTCATGGCACCCGCACCGGCGCCGGTATTGATTGCCAGCGGGAGCACACCGAGAACAAACGCCAGAGATGTCATCAAGATCGGCCGTAGCCGTAAACGCGCCGCCTCGAGCGTCGCGTCGATCAACCCGGCGCCGTGCTCCATCTGCTCCTTGGCGAACTGGACAATCAGGATTGCGTTTTTTGCCGTCAGTCCGAGAGTGGTGAGCAGGCCGATCTGGAAATAGACATCATTTGGCAGACCCCGGAACCATGTGGCCAACACCGCACCGAACACGCCCAGCGGTAGTATCAACATAATCGCGAACGGGATTGACCAGCTCTCATAGAGAGCGGCGAGACAGAGGAAAATCACCACGATTGAAAAGGTATACAGCGCCAGGGCCTGTCCATGGGCCAAACGCTCCTGATAGGAAAGGCCTGTCCACTCAAAGCCGATCCCCTGGGGCAATTTCGAGACGATCTCTTCCATCGCGCTCATTGCCCCCCCCGAACTCTTCCCCGGTGCTGGCTCTCCCCATATGTTAATGGAAGGGAAGGAATTGTAGCGTTCCAGGCGCGGAGAGCCGTATGTCCATTGTGCTTTGGCAATGGCGGAAAAAGGAACCATATTCCCTGCATGGTTACGCACATACCACCTGTCCAGATGCTCAGGTTGCATCCGATAGTTCGCATCGGCCTGAACATAGACCCGTTTGACCCTTCCTTTTTCAACGAAGTCATTAATATAGGCGCTACCCCAGGCAGTGGAGAGAGTGTCGTTGATGTCGGCCATGGAGATACCTAATACGCCTGCCCGTTCCCGGTCGATATTCACGTTATACTCCGGCACATCGTCCAGCCCGTTATGGCGGACCGCCATGAGGACCGGGTTTTGAGCCGCCATGCCCAGAAGCTGGTTTCTGGCCTCCATCAGCTTCTCGTGGCCAAGTCCGCCACGGTCCTGCAACTGGAAGTCGAAGCCTTTGACGTTGCCCAACTCAATGACTGCCGATGGAGCAAAGGCAAAGACCATGGCATCGCGGATTCGTGAAAAGGCAGCCATGGCCTTTCGGGTAACTGCGTCCAACTTGAGTTCAGGACGGTTTCTGAAATCCCAGTCCTTGAGCTTGATGAGTGCCATGCCACTATTCTGTCCCCTGCCGGCCAGGCTGAATCCTGCTACCGTCATACACGAATCCACCGCATCCTTCTGCTCAACGAGAAAATGATGTCGAACCTCTTCCAACACCTTGAGCGTTCGCTCCATCGTTGCACCGGCTGGAAGTTGAACCTGAGCAAACAACATGCCCTGATCCTCATCGGGCAGATACGCTGTGGGCATCCGCAGAAAGAAATAACCTGTCCCGCCCACAATCAGAAGGTAGATAATGAAGTAGCGTAAGCCTTTTGAGAGGACCCGGCCGACCATTGACTGATAACCGTCTCTTAGGCGGTAGAAGACACGGTCAAACCAGAGGAAGAAGGGCCGGGTGAGAAAGAAGCCGCTTTCAGCAGCCTCGTGCCCTTTTGCCACAGACTTGAGCATGGTTGCGCAGAGCGCCGGCGTGAGAATAAGGGCAACCAGTACCGAAAGTAACATAGCGGAGATGAGGGTGATGGAGAACTGACGGTAGATGACTCCGGTGGAGCCGCCAAAGAAGGCCATCGGCCCGAATACAGCCGATAGCACAAGACCGATACCTATCAGCGCACCCGTGATCTGCCTCATGGACTTGCGTGCAGCCTCCCTGGGAGGAAGCCCTTCATCATGCATAATCCGCTCCACATTCTCCACCACCACGATAGCGTCATCCACGAGTAAGCCAATGGCAAGCACCATGGCAAACATGGTGAGCATGTTGATGGAAAAACCGAACAGCTTCAATACAGCGAAGGTTCCCAAAAGCACTACTGGCACGGCGATGGTGGGGATCAGGGTAGCACGGAAGTTTCCCAGAAAGAGAAACATGACGAGAAAGACGAGCAGGATTGCCATGAACAGGGTTTTCACCACTTCCTTGATCGCCACCGTCACGAAAGGGGTAGTGTCATAAGGGTAGGTCACCTTCAGGCCAGGTGGGAAATACCTCGATAATTCATTCATCTTCGCCTTGACAGCCTTGGAGGTATCCAGCGCATTGGCGCCGGAGGCCAGTCTGATGAGCGTACCTCCTGCGGGCTTGTCATTGTAAAAAGCCTCGGCCTCGTATGATTCGGCCCCTAATTCTGTGCGGGCCAAATCTCGAAGACGCACAATCGATCCATCGCTATTTATGCGAAGGGGGATTTCGCCGAACTGCTCCGGGGTTTGGAGCATATCCTGGACATTAACCGTAACATTGAGCTGCTGGCCTTTGGCGGAAGGGAGCCCACCTAACTGCCCGGCAGAAACCTGAACGTTATAGGCTCTCACTGCCTGTTTTACATCCGCCGGGGTGAGGTGATAACTGACCAGCTTATCAGGATCCATCCATATCCTCATGGCATACTGTGTGCCGAAGGTCATCACCTCGCCGACACCTTCCACGCGGCTCAGTTCATTCTCCACGTTGGATACGATATAATCCCTCAGATCGTTGCCATCCATGCTGCCATCTTCGGAGATAAGACTAACGACCATGAAGAAGTTTTTTGTCGATTTGTAAACCTTAATGCCCATCTGCTGAACAACCTGGGGCAAAAGGGGTTTGGCAAGCTCCAGCTTATTTAGTACCTTGGCCCAGGAGATATCAGGATCGGTGCCCGGTTCAAAGTTCAGGGTGAGGCTTCCGTAACCAGCCGAGTCGCTGGTGGAGGAAAAATAGAGCAGATTGTCGAGGCCTGTCATCTTCTGTTCGATGATCTGGGTCACTGTGTTTTCTATCGTCTTCGCCGATGCTCCCGGGTAAAAGGCGTCTATGGAGATCGCCGGCGGGGCTATCGGAGGATACTGGGAAACGGGCAACGTTTTAATCGCCAGGGCGCCCGCCAGCATCAGGATAATGGCGATGACCCATGCAAAAATAGGACGATCGATGAAAAACTGGGACATGGAATTTCTCCTCTACTTTTTCTCTTTGGGGGATTCAGCAGGGCCTTCGGAGGGCTTTTTTCTGCCTTTGTTCCAAGGGGCGCTATTTTTACGGTAACACCTGGCTTTATCTTCTGGAGACCCTCTACAATCAGACGATCTCCCGGTTTTAATCCTTCGCTGACAAGCCATTTATCGCCTATGGCCCGATCAATCTTCAGCGTCCGCTGTTCCACCTTGCCGGAGCTGTCCACCACCATTGCAATGGGAATCCCCTTCGGATCTCGAGAGACTCCCTGCTGCGGGGCAAGAATGGCACGGTCAACTACCCCTTCCTGCACAAGGGCACGCACATACATACCGGGTAAAAGAACATGCTTGGGGTTTGGAAAGACCATCCTGAGAATAAACGACCCGGTACTGGGATCAACGGTAACGTCAGAAAATTTCAATGTCCCTACCAGCGGATAGGGTGTGCCATCTTCAAGAAACAACTTTACCCGTGCCTGATCAGGATTTCCGGCTTTGATCCGACCTGCTTCCATATTACGTTTAAGCTGCAGCAGATTGGCGCTTGACTGGGTTGCGTCCACATAGATAGGATCAAGCTG
>PEUO01000188.1 GCA_002780715.1 Deltaproteobacteria bacterium CG03_land_8_20_14_0_80_45_14 | reverse complement strand
CATCTTCACCCGTTCAGGGTTATAGCCATGAAGTTCGTCGATCGCCTGGATCACCCCTCCGGCATTGATGATATAATCCGGCGCATAGAGGATTCCCCTCTCGTGGAGCATTCGGCTGTGACGCACTTCATCCTCCAGTTGGTTATTGGCGCACCCTGCCACCAGTGGGCATTTTAATTTGGGAATGGTCTTATCATTTAAGATGCCCCCCATAGCACAGGGGCAGAAGATATCACACTCCACTCCATAAATGGCTTCAGGCTTAACCGCACTGAATCCATATTGAGATCGGAGGCGCTGAAGGATCTTCTCGTTAATGTCGGTTGCAATCACCTCCAAGCCCCCTTCCTTCAAATGTTCTAACAGGGGTTCTCCCACTGCCCCCAATCCCTGAACGGCAATCTTTCTGCCTCGAAGGTTTTCATCGCCCCAGAGGAATTTGGCGCAGGCCTTCAACCCCATATAGATCCCAAAGGCTGTGGTAAACCCGGAACTTCCAGAACTTCCTTCTTCTTTGGGCCTTGCCAGAATATATTGGGTCTCCCTTCCAATGATCGAGCCATCGGTGAGATCAAGGTTGAGATCGACCCCTGTAATGATTCGACCCTTTAACATCTCAATAAATCTTCCAAAAGCCCTGAGAAAGGCCTCGCTTTTATCCTTATTTGGATCCCCCCAGATGACTGCCTTCGACCCGCCTTTATCCTCATCGGCAGCTGCACATTTATAGGTCATCGCCTTGGCCAGCCTCATCGCGTCTCTGAGGGCATCCTCCATTGAGGCATAGTTGACCATCCGCACCCCGCCAAAAGTCTGGCCGAGTGTGGAGTTATGGATGGCGATGATCGCTTTCATCCCCGTCTCCTTATCGAAGTTGAAGATGATCTGTTCGTGTCCATCCTTCTTCATTAAATCGAAGATATCCATTTCTCATCCCTCCACCGGTTTGCAGAGTAAGGTCTCGTCCTCTAATTTTTCACCAAACCTTCTCACCACTTCCTCCACGGTCAGGCGCTTCTTCTCCTCACCGTTGATATCAAACTGAATTTTCCCTTCGTGAAGCATGATCATCCGATCCCCAAAGTTGATGGCCTGAAGCATATTATGGGTGACCATGATGGTGGTTAGTTTGTTCTCCCTGACAATCCGGTCAGTCAGGTCAATGACCTTCTCCGCCGTTTTTGGATCGAGAGAGGCCGTATGCTCATCCAGGAGCAAAAGTTTGGGCAGAGATAGCGTGGCCATCCGCAGGGTAAGGCACTGCCGCTGACCACCCGAGAGAAGGCTGACACGGTCAGAGAGGCGATCCTCTAATCCCAATTCCAGTGTTTTTAAAAGTTCCTTATATCGCTGTCTCTGTGTCTTCGTCACCCCCCAGGAGAGCCCTCTTGACTTTCCCCGGAGCTCAGCCATGGAAAGGTTCTCCTCGATGGTCATCGAGGAGGCGGTTCCCATTAATGGATTTTGAAAAATCCTCCCCAAGTATTTTGCCCTTCGGTGCTCGGGCAGAAAAGTCACTTCCCGGCCATCAATAAAGACTTTCCCCCCGTCGGGAAAATAGGTGCCTGCAATCAAATTAAGAAGCGTGGTTTTGCCTGCGCCATTGGATCCGATCACCGTGATGAACTCACCCTTCCTCACTTCGAGTCCAATCCCGTTGATGGCCACCTTCTCATCGATCGTATTGCGATTGAATATCTTTTTTAGTTCTTGGATGAGGACCATCTCTTCCAAATTATATCCCCCGGAGATGAAGCTTCTCCTCTTTTCCTTTCCTGAGGGCAGGGAAGCCCAGAGCAAGTATGACCATGGCACCTGTGGCCATCTTGAGATCGGTGGGTGCAAGCCCCAGCCAGAGGCCTATCGTGATGGTCAAACGGTAGATGAAAGAACCAACGATGGCTGCAAAGGTATTCATCCACACGGACTTCGCCCGGAGCAGAGTCTCTCCAATGATGATTGCAGCAAGGCCGGCCACGATCATCCCGATGCCCATTCCAATATCCGCAAATCCCTGGCGTTGAGCCACCAGTGCACCAGAGAGGGCAATAAAGGCATTGGAGATACCCAACCCCAGGATGGTCATATTGTCTGTGTTCACACCCAGGGTCCGGATCATCTGCTCGTTGTCACCAGTAGCCCTCATGGCCAATCCAACTTGTGTGTGGAGAAAAAGGTCAGTGAGAAATTTGCAGGCGAAGACGATCAGGCCGAAAAAGAGGACGACGGACAACCATCTCATCTCCATCTGCTCAAAAGGGGTGAAGAGGGTGACATAATTGATGAGAGGGGTATTGGATCGGCCCATCACCCTCAGATTGACCGAGTAGAGGATCGTCATGATCAAGATCCCTGCAAGAAGACTATTGATCTTGAGCCGGGTATTGAGTATGCCGGTGGCGCAGCCTGCGGCAAAGCCGATGGAGATCGCGAGGACGACTCCTGTCAGGGGTTGATAACCCAAGACGATCATCCGGGCCACTACAGCTCCACCCAGAACGAAACTGCCGTCTACGGTTAGATCCGGAAAGGACAATATCCGGAAGCTGATGACGATCCCCAGGGCGACCAGTGCATAGGCCAATCCTTGCTCCAATGAAATTTGGAAAATACCGAGGAGAATTTCCATGGGGAATCAATCTATCTCCCTCCCCAGCCTTAGACGGGGGAGGGAGAAATTCTTAAGATTTGGAACGGACACGGGGAACACCCTATTCTTTGATGACTTTGCCCGCTTTTTTCAGAAGGCCAGGAGGAATGACGATTCCTTGTGCCTTTGCCGCCTTTTCGCTCACGACCAAACTGAACTTCTCTGCCGGTCCCCAAGGGATATCCCCAGGTTTTTTGCCTTTGAGGGCCTGGGCAGCCTTCTTGCCAGCAGACTCGCCGATCAGAAAGTAATCCAGCCCATAAGCAGCGATTGCCCCTCTCGGCACGCTGTCCACATCCCCAGCAAATAGAGGAATCTTCTTCTCATTGCAAACCTTTACAATCGCTTCGAAGGCGGAGACCGCAGTATTGTCAGAGGTGATGTTAATGGCCTGAACTTTTCCAGCAAGGGATTGGGCGGCTTGCATGGTCTCTGCACTGGTGGAGATCGAGGCCTCGATCAACTCGACCCCCAATTTCTTAGCCGCTTCTCTCATCTCTTTGATGTGAACCATGGAGTTCGCATCCCCTGCGTTGTAAATGGTTCCCCATTTCTTTGCCATGGGGACGAATTTGGTATACATTTCAAATTGGAGAGAGACTGGCCAGTGATCGCTAACCCCCGTTACATTCGTTCCGGATTTTGTCCCTGGAGGACTTGCTTTGGGAACCAGTCCCGCATCCACCGGATCGGTTACAGAGGAAAAAACAACAGGAATATTTTTGATCGTCTTTACAACGGCCTGAGAAGTAGGTGTGGCAATGCTGTGGATCATATCCACTTTTGCATCGAGGAATTTCTGGGCAATGGTTTGAGCATTGGCCATGTCTCCCTGAGCATTCTGACGATCGTAGGTAACGTTGACCCCCTCTTTAAATCCTGCATCCGCAAGGGCTTTTTCAAACCCTTTCGCATCGGCATCTAAGGCTGGATGGGAAACGATCTGGGTAACGCCGATCTTGATCATCCTCGCTTTTTTCTCTTGTGCGAAGGAAATTCCAACAGACACAAATAGTATTAAGATCAGAACAGGACATAATTTTTTCAACATAATCATACCTCCTTTTTCAACGTTATTACTCTTCACTCCGAACTCCTAACCTATAACTCTCTTTGGAAGCACCTCCTTTCTCCGGTTAGAATTTAATATCCCAGCCATTTAATTTAAGTAATTGCAAAATACCACCTTTTTAACACCCTGTCAATTCATCAAAGATTAACAAATCCCCCCAACCCCCCTTTGCTAAAGGGAGACCAAGGGGGGATTAATAGATTGTTATCACTACGAATCAATTCATGTGCGGGCTAGGCAGGAGGGCTGGGTTAGGAAATGGGTTTATATTAAAGTACTTGAAGAGAGTTCTGGAATAAGATAAGTTAACCGAGATGGTTCGTCTTTATATATTTCTTCCTATTGGAATCATTGCAATCTCCACCGC
>PEUO01000117.1 GCA_002780715.1 Deltaproteobacteria bacterium CG03_land_8_20_14_0_80_45_14 | reverse complement strand
GGATGACAGGTAGACGTTTCAAACTAATCATTGATTGGCAAGCTATGGATTCGTAGACGGGTTTGTTCAAGCACTACGATACTCCCCTGCTCCAGCGCCTCCTGTATCTTCGAGAGATTTGACAACAAGAGAGTGACCTGCTTAGCGGGCCGGCGATCTGATCCCCTTCTGAACAAAATAACGGAGGGTTTACTCTTTCTCCATAATGCCAGGAATGCTCCAAAGTCGGTATCCGCCGATATAAGGATTCGCTTTTCAGTTTCAGCAAGTGAGAAAATCTCTTCGTCTTGAGCCTTTTGCAATCCATAATCTCGGATATGCAACGCATCGTGACCAGCTTGCCTTAAGCCCTCGGCCACCAATGGAGATAGAGCATTGTCCACAAGGAACTTCATGATCCAGTCACCAGTGGGAGCTCCCGTTCTCGCACCGCTTCAGCAGCATACCGAAGAGCTTCTTGGAGATCGTCAGGCTGAAGATCTGGATATGCCCTCAGAATCTCTTCCTCTGTCATGCCATCTGCTATCATTCCTATAACAGTGGCTACCGGAATGCGTAATCCGCGGACGCAGGGGACCCCTCCCATCTGATTAGGATTGACTGTGATTCGATTAAATTTCACTTCCTTACCTCCCGAAATTTCAAGTAAACCCCGTTAGAAAGGGCGGGGCTTTGAACCCCACCTTCAATAAGGAATGAACTTTTTTTCTTCATCCCCACCATAAAGGGTGGGGCTTTCTACGGGGTAAATCCAAGTGAGCCGATATTTATGGCACTTCTTTAAATCATTATACATTAAATCTCTTGTCTCCAAAAGAGAATAAATATAAACGACGCTCTGCTCTATGCCCTTGGCGCTACACTTCAGGGCAGGGCCAACTTTTTTATGGATGCCAACAAATCTCAATTTTTCAAGCCCCAGATGCATTTCTGAAAAGTGCTAATTTTCAACTACGTCCCCGCATATTTAAATGAAAGTAAACCGGCGAATGTAAATTGGATTCCACAAGAATCCTGCTGCTGTCGTATTCTTCTTTCACAACCTTCAGCCAAATGTGCTCCATCCATGAATCAATCTCTACCATCATCTTTTATAAGGTATTCGCCATACCCATTCTCTTCTTTTTCTTTGAGGACGTGTGGAAAGTTTAGCCGGGGGAACCGGGCCATACATGTCCTTTTTTTGATAGGTGACCTGTAATGGGTGACCCCAAACTCTCAGCTTGGTTGTGGTGCTGGTGCTCTTGATTTTCTTAATGTTGCAAGGGAGGGAAGTACAATTAATCTTTTGCCTAGAATTTGGCAGCTACTCTCAAACCCTCTGTCAAACGTCAATATTTTCAGACGTTTCGGGACTTCTAAAGCAATAATGACATCGCCAATCTTCATGCAATTGCTCTTTGCCTTGAGAGTGTCAAGAGTTCCAATGGCAGATTTGATCAATAATAAAGCTTCTTGAAATCCTTTGTTCTTATCATGAGGGTCTTTTTCCCCCTCCTCTATTAATCGTTTTAGCTGACTCTTCTTACTCTTTAAGAATTTATCTAACGAGCACATTCTGATGCAATCTATCTCCTCTAAAAATCTTCTGTAGCCTTCTTCTCTTGCGATTCCTTCTTGTATCGATATCTTTCCCAAGGGACAGGCTATTTTGTTTTCAATATATTTATCTATTAGATCATGAAAATATTGGAAAGATCCGAAAATCAGTGTTTCCAGCTTGATAAGGAATCGCAGCTTGTCATTAGCGATCTCCGAATCTTCCAACAAGGTCGCAATTGCACTGAGGACAATTTTATTTTGTCTTGTCCTAAATCCTTCTTGGAAATAATGTAGAGCATCACTTGGAGTTTTTTCTTCTTTTGCAACGAAATAAAGATCAATCAGTGTCTTGACCACGGATCGCTTATATTCCATCAAAACGTAAAAAGAACTCCATTTTTGAGAACACCTCGTAAGATATTTCCGAATTTCTTCTTTAAGAAGGCTATGTCCAAACGACATTTGTCTTGGGACAGAGGTTTCAAGGAAGCAATCTCCATTCAGGTGGTTATTCGTTTTCATCGCTTTCGTCTATTGACGCAGATGGATAGATGTCTATGAAGTTACGATGAAGTGTTCTCAGCGCGCCAGCTAAATTCAATGTACCACTTTCGGTTTGTTTAATTACTTGTTCCAAAATCTGAACTTGCCCAGTTGCAAGATCACGCCATCTTTTGGCTCTAACTGTTTCCTCCATGGCACTTAAAAAAAGAACCTTCTCTTTTGGCAAAACATCTGCAACTTCCCAAACTCGATGTAGTCTCTCTCTGAACCACTGCATAAACTTTGCACCCTCCGGATTCTCCAAATTCACTTTTAGTTGCTCAAGTAGAGGTGGAATTTCCCTCATATTGCGTTGAAACACCAACTCTGCATATTGTCTAGAAGGCTTCTCAGAGTATCTAGAAGCTGTTATATCAATAACCTGCGATGCACCGTTACCCTTCTCTACTATTTGGGGTGTCAACCCATGATAAAGAAACTCAGAATATCTATCTTCTTTCTCTTGCGGTGGTTCTTTAAGAGACGCGAGATAAGGTTTAAAGACAGTCATCGAATCTGCAAAATCTTGGAGAGGACTAACTCCAGCAGTTGCGGTTAATTGAATTTGAGGAACCATTGTTTACCTCCATATATATTCGTTTATTGCATTATTCATGGAAGTTATAAGGCGCGTCGCTCTATCCAAGAAATTTTCCCACATATCTGATTCCGGATTCTCAACATAGCAGTCACAATCGATGAAGAACGCCACATCAGGATATTTGATTGGTTTGGGTTCCTGACCTGGATCAAGAATTAATTTAGCTGGCTGATACCAACGTCCTATTTCTTCTTTTACTACAGGACCACATATCACATGAATCTTAAAACCTTCTCTTTCACTTACTACGTTGTACTGATAATCGTCTACTTGGTTACCAACAATCTGTAAGAGGTCTTTCTCATGAGATAAAAACTTTCCCTCAGTAATCTTTGTCAACTCACTAAAATGCATCTCCACAGGAATCATACTTTGGGTCCGGAGGCCGCATCTGAGATAATTCTCAATTTTGATTTTTTTAGTGTACTCTTTAAAAGCACGTTCAAACTCAGTGCGGAATTCATCATAAGAATCTGGTATGTCAAATTCTAAAGCTAACCGGTTATGGTCGATAGCAAGAACACTTCGGTTTTCAAAATTATTGAGATTTATTCTGAGACCATCATGACTCCAGTGCTTGTAATCTTTAAACAATGCATGACCTATTTGGTTCTTTGCATCGTAAAACAAAAGAATTGGCTTAAATCTGTATTCACACAGTAACTTGTAAGTTTTCACATTTGCAGGCATAACAGTCTCGGAGTTATTGATCCAAAATGAATTTCCTAATAGGTGATCTGTCAAGCATCTTGCAACGGGGAGTAAAAACTAAAAAAATCTTCAAGCAGATTCGTAACCCGTTGAAATCATTTGTTGGTTTGGATTTCCTTTCTAATTTGACTATAGATTTATATAATAATTACATAATCGTTGTCAAACTTTTTTAGACACCGAATCGTGAACCTTTCCCAAATTAATTGGGGTCGCCCATCAAAGAGCACGCATCAAATCTTTATCCTTGACTTTTCCCATTGGCGTCCAATCTATCCCAGGCCTGTAATACCAAACGGCGGGTGCGGTAATCGCCGTACTGCTTCTCCTCCTTCTCTTTTAGGACGCGGAAGGTTTCGCCGGGGAAGTCAGGGCCATATACTTCCTTCGGATCGAGAATGTAGCGAAGTTCATTACGGGTAAGGCCATAAAGTTTGGCATAATATGCGTCCAGTTGAGCCCGGAGGGTGGCGCGGCGGGTTTCATCCCATTTAAAAGGTGGAAGCGGAATACCATCTTCGGCGATTTCAGCCCATTCGGGTGGATTCCATATGTGCCCACCGGTAGCCACACGATTCGTTTCCCATTGTTTCTTAATCTCGGACTTGAACACATCATCAGCTTCGCGCCATACATCATCAGAAAATGGTTTGACATCCCAGGCTGTATAGACCAATTCCAATACGCGTGGAACAATAAATTCTAAATCAATAGGTGTGTATAAGGTTGGTGGAAATGTAGGGAGTTGCTTAGTTATGTAATCAGCCAAATGTGTTCCAGCCACCGATTGACGACAAACGTAATCAAAGGTAAGGGAATTTGCATTGGCTATAATACAGGAGATCCATCGTGCAGTTTCTTTGGGAAATGCAAGACGAATTGTAAAATCTGTGCCTACGAAGGGCAGGATGGTGAAAATAGCCGTACGCTCATTTGCCGCGTGCGTGATATCGCGGAAGCCTAGCAGCCACTTCCGCTCCCAACTGGGGAGACGGCTTGCCATTTCATCAGTAGGAATCCAATACCATGGCTTCATAACGAAAAATGAACTTGAGTACTGATCAGGTCTAGGTGTCGGCAAATGTGTGCTAGAACGGTTACTGAGGCCTTCGTAAGTGCCAAAGCGGTGATCGAACTGCCATATCATCTTGGCTTCATACATGGGGATGGCATTATTTGCAGGTTCCCTACTACAGATTTTTAAAATCTCCACTTTATTCATATCGAAAACTCGTCTGAAGTCAATATGCCATGCATTATTGTTCTCTACTTCATTAACCAAAACAGGAACTCTGTTGTATATCTTTTTTGTCAGTTCTGCATCTGCCTTCGTGCGAAAAACCGGGCACGTACGAGTGTTAGGATTAATAAGCCTGAAATCTTCAGCAGAAAGGGTGAACCGACGAATTCCTTCTTTTATTTGTTCAGCACGAGTGGCGAAGAAGACAAACTCTGAAAGTTGCATGACTTTGTCTGTTTTCCCCTTCAGGGTGAAAAGACAGAATTTATAGGACCGATGTACTGAGGGAAAAAGCGCATCCCTATTTTCAAAGTCGAATAGGCTCAACAGGTTATTCTTTTCAACCAGGTCTCCGAAGAAATGTTTGCATGTATCATCCGTGGCTATTCCAGTGGGTACAATGATTCCCACTCGCCCCTTAGGATTAATTAGGTTTCGGGCTAATTCGGCAAAGACGGCATAGGTGTTGATGTCACCTCGGGCAGTTAGAGGGTAGCGGCCAGAATGTCGCATAAACTTGCTCTGTGCCTCAGCAGAATGCTTCGCATCTTTGAATTCGTGCCAGAGACTTGGATTCTGGTCTGGCAATTGCCGGATCAAGCGCTCCCGAGCTGCTTTGTTTGGTACGCGTGCAATTTCAGGGTCTCTGGATGCAAAAAATTCCTGCTCCTGCAATTTGATCCGCTCCCATGGGGGATTTCCGAGGACAACGTCGAAGCCTCCTACACCCCCACCCGCACCCTCCCCCATCAAGGGGGAGGGAAGAAAAAGGGAATCCCCTGTCGAGCGGGAAGTGGAAGGAGGAGACTTCTGTCCCATCAAGGGAGAGGGAGTAGCAGAAGCAAATACATCCGGAAACTCAAGTGGCCAATGGAATAAATGATGTTTCTGGGCAAGAGCCCAAGCATTGCCAATCTGTCTGCCATCAATGGCATGTGTCTCAAGATAACGGCGCAAGGTTTCGGTAGTAGGAATTCGATTATTTTTGTTGTTTTCTTGGGTGAGTTCAGCAAAAAAGGCTGCTGTCCAAAGGTGACAAGCAGTGTTGTCATGCCACCATTTTGAACCATGGCTCTGGATTTTTTGATAGGCTTCGACTTTCCTTCGGATTTGCTCAGGGGTGTCATCGGGTAGTTCACGTAGAGGTTGATAAGCGTCAAGCAGGCTCGTGATTTCTTTTTTCGCTTCAAAAGGTAGTGAACGCTGTCCTTCACGCTCGGAACGGTTTTGCTTTTTTAATGACCGAGCCACTTGTTTATCATCACCAGTCACTGGATCCAAAGCTTCATCGGGTATCCCCTGTTCCAAGACTTTAAGGTCCAGCACTCCAATCAAGGAATCCCCGCAGCGGATTCGATGGTCCAGAAAGGTGAGGGGTTTCCCTTTGGCATGACCCTCCATCCACAGGGCAACTTTGCACAGGTCAACTGCCAAAGGATTTTTGTCCACAGCATAGATGCAGTGAGTAATGGCATCCCTTATAGCAAGGCGCATTTGTTCGGGGGCAGGTTCATCGTCACCGGTTCGAATCTTCGCAAGTTCTCTTCCAAGCCTTCTTGCCGCTGCCAGGAGAAAATGCCCGCTCCCTGAAGCGGGATCACACACCTTAAGATTTAGAATTGATTTTTCTTTCTCCTGAGGAGTTTTTACCTCTTTTAGACGTTCTTCAAGGACAGGCACAAGCGCACTTTTGATAAGTTCGTTTACCAGTTCGGGTGGAGTGTAGTAGGAACCCGTCGATTTGCGTTCCATCCCATAGGCGAGTTCGAAGGTAGGTTTCCCATCTCGCTCTGTGAAAACAGGCTGGAAATCGAGAAGACTTTCATAGACGCTTCCAAGTTCCTCCACATCGAGGGCAGCATAGTTGATCCGGCGCCATGGTGTTCGTTCGTTTTCACGGTACATTGAGAGATCCCATATGGCAGTCAGGAATTCACGATTCGTAATCGATAGGCCTTGAAGATCGGGAGTTTGAGCAGTATTGAAGAGATCACCGTTAAGAGGTGGCACTCCAAGCATCTTACCTAATTCCTCATCTTGAAAGAGACGGAAAGTGGTTTGCAAACCAATCCATAGGTCTTCGTGATCTGAATAGGCAGGCCTGAGTTCCGAGAAGTAACGCAGTCGGCTGATACTGTAGTGATCGCGGTAAGCCTGATTTTCGGTGATGAGATTCCGCTCCTCTGCTACCATCAGAAAGAGGAACCGGTAAATGAGGCGTAGAAGTTGTTGATAGGAGGAATAAGGATTCAGTTCTCCGTTTTTGGACCTCTCACGTAGATGTTGGTTTTTTGGATGATGAAGAAGTCCGTTTGCAAGGATTTTCAGCGCCTCTTCGACACCGTCCCTTAAATGATCCCTGACACGGCCACCCTGTTCGATGGTTATTGAGTGGTATCGTTCCAATAAACATTCAGATGCGTCCTCAACGCCGCAAGGTAGACGGGTACGATGAACCAGACGGTAAAGAAGGGCGAAGTCAGCAAACTTTTCGCTCTCCATCGTCTGTTTGAGATCGAATTCAATATAAGCCTGGCGGCGTATGAGTTGTGAATCTCTGAGGAGCCGCAGTGTATAACCATTGGTGGCAATCCCCCAGAGATGCTCGGTGCGGTTGATATATTCCTGAAGAAGGGAGTGGGGAGCTAGGCGGGGTCTCCCCGATTCAGGCCGACGGTCAAGGGACTGGCGGCAACCGACAATGTGGACCGGAGGCGAATTTTCATCCTGACCGGCTCTATGGGAGATGGCGTATGTCTGTCCATCTACTTCAGCGGCCCGGGAAGCATAGGTAAGCTCGTAGCCAAGGAGGCTCAGAAGAGGAATCATCCACTGGTCGCGAGTAATACTCGTTGCAGTGTCCTCCTGGGGCAGACGTTCCAGACGATGCTGAAAAGCGGTCCAGAAAGAACGGGCATCCGTCCAAGCAGCAGCGATTTCGTCAGTGAGATAAGTTCGAGGAGAAAGCTTAAAGTCAGCAGGTTTTTGTCCCTGTACAGTTCCATCGCCGATCTGGTCAATTAAATCCCCAGCAAATAGACCACCCTCAATATTCAAGCATGGAAACCGTGTGGTCATCTGATTACTCCCTTCGGCACAGGCAATAGCACGAGGGTACCAAGGAGATCAGGAGGAAAGTGCGGTTGAACTGATAGTCCACGACGGGCAATATGAGCCGCTGAACGAATACGACGATGACTTTCATAGAGGTTTTTAGCCCTCTCCTGGATGATGGATTGGAGAAAAGATTGGAGATCAGACCACCATCCCAGAACCTCCCTCAGGACTTCTTGCCGCTCTTGGATGGAGATATTGGCATCGGGTTTGGCCCTCTGAAGCAGTTCGAGGACCTCGTGATCGGGAACCCGTTCTAACTTGTCAGGGGGGGATCCTCGCAATCCACAAACAAGAACTTCTTCTGCTAGTAATGGCCTCTTGTCTGGTTCTTCGAGAGTGGAGCGGAGTCTCAAGAGGAACATAACCGTTCGCCGATCTACCCTCTGGGTGCGAATAGCGCCACATCGGGCTGCATGGGCTTTCTCTCCAAAGGTGAGAGCCTCCTCAAGCAGGTATTGGGCCAGTGTCGTAACAAATGGATGATTGCGCCCCAAATAAGTCACATTCTCAGGCGCGGGGGTCGTAAAGGTAACTCTCCACTCATTCTTAGCAGGAAGAACAGTTCGAACCATATCAGGAAATCGATCCAGTGTGAGAATCGTAAATACCCCTTTTGATTTTGACTGTACCGTAACTCCGAGGCGCTGACAGGTGTTCAGGACAAAATCTTTAACTGCTCCGGGATCGCCTAACACAGAGTCGCTCTCTCTAAGTTCACGATCTACTTCATCGGGTTTGATTGCCCGTTGGGCAAAGCGTGTGCGGCTTTCTTTTTCGCGGGCGGCAACTTCCTCCCATCGGCGGTGGACATCCTGGACAATTGGTTCAGTAAAAAGGTTAAGTTGCTGCACCTGGGGAGCCCGAAAGAAGAGGGTCTTCAATACAGCCTCCATGATCGTTTCGCTATCCGTGGGTACAGGAACCGTTATGCCCAGGTCATGGTGAATCTCTTTAGCTTTTCTCAATAGGACATCCAGGACAGCGCCATCCACTGGATTATCACGACCATAGAACAGGACCGTTTTAACTTTTTTTGAAAATTGACCAAAACGGTCAACCCTTCCTTCGCGCTGCTCAAGGCGGTTGGGGTTCCAGGGAAGGTCGTAATGAAGAGCGGCGGTGAATGACTCTTGAAGGTTGATGCCTTCGCTCAGGCAATCGGTAGCCACGAGAACATGGCGAGGATGAAGGGATAATTCTTCCACGCGGGAACGGCGCTCATCTTCAGAGTCTTTACCTGTAACAGAGATGACTCGCAGATCCGGGAATTCCTTTCCAAGGCGGCGCTGTAACTCATCGGCTACATAATCGCTTGTAGCGATGTAACGGCACCAGACAATTGGCCGATAGCCTTCGCGTAAGAGGTTACGGATGATTTCACAGCATTTTTTAACCTTGAGATCATTTTCTCCGCTGCGGATTTGTTCAGCCAGTCGCCCGAATTCACGGAGACGTTTGCGGTCCCCTTCGCTCAAATCGCTCTCACCTTCATCCAGGATATGGCCTGGTTGAACGTCCAGGGTCTCTTGATCGGTGGGATCGTAGACATATGGAGAGTATGACTCGTCGGTGATTTCCTCGTCGATCAGAATCCCTCTTTCTCTTTTCCGAAGGGCAGAGAAAGCAGCCGCCGGACTCGACATGACACACCGAAGCAATGCGAGGGCTGTCCAGTAACGTATGCGTTTTTTCCAACCTGAAAGTGTTTCGCCGGTCTGAACTAATTCCCGGCTGAATTTGTAGACACGCTCAAATAGTTCACGGTATGGAGGAGATAAATCATAGGTCTCTTCGGAAGGATCACGGTCAGGGAAAGGAGTTTCTTCACCAAGCCAATTAAGAATGTCTGCTCTTCTACGCTGAACAAAATAGCGCGCTAAGGAATCTCTCTCCCCTTCAGACAAGCGCTGAAGATTCAAATGTGAAAAATCAGGCTGTATAAGACCAAGAAGGGAAAGAAAGGATGCTTCAACCCCGCTGTGGGGGGTAGCCGTGAGTAGAATCAGGTGACGGTTTGGATCTTTGGCGACCTTATGGAGGAGCTCATGGCGTTGTTGCTGGAAACGAGCTTTTCCCGATGGCTCGGCAGCGCCATGTGCTTCATCCACGATGACAAATTCGGGACAGTAAAGCAGAAAATTTGGACGGTGGCTTTCTGATTTAGCATAATCAATGCTGACCACGATGTAAGGATAGTAGCCGAAAATACTGTGATCGCCCGAAGGAAGATTGCGTTCCAAATTACTTACAGTTCCTGAGCGAATGACAACTGCATCAATGTGGAACTTTTCGGAAAGTTCTTTTTTCCATTGGTCACAAAGATAAGGAGGACAGAGAACACAGAGACGCTGGATTTCGCCCCGGTCAAGAAGTTCACTTACAATCAGCAATGCCTCAATGGTTTTCCCTATACCCACATCATCGGCAACGAGAAGGCGTATTGGCTGAAGCCGTAAAGCCATCAAGAGAGGAACAAATTGGTATGGACGGGGGCGAACAGAAACACGACCCAAGGAACGGAAGGGCCCTGCGCCATCTCTTAGAGATAGACGGGCAGCATTCCAGAGAAGCTCTGTGCTTACAGAGTCACTCGAATCCTCTGATTTAGGCAATGGAAAAGTGGCTGATTCGATCCTGTCGAAGCCCAGGTTGGCAAGGGGTCTGTAAATCCCGCAAACTTCTCTATCACTTCCTGTCAGTGGACGGAGTAATAGCAGGTTTTCATCTGGGGATGGGAGGATGATCCATTCACGGTTACGGCAACGAACGATGGAGCCAATGGATAAACCATTCATTTGGTGGCCTTTTCTTCACCAAAAACGTCAGGGTATCGGCGAATCTGCTCTGCAAGATCCTGATCGTAGCGAATGACAATGACTCGATAACCAAGCTCTTTTAATTCTTGCCTTGTTATACGATCCTTTTCCTTTTGTGTTGGCTCATCATGGACAGAGCCATCACAAAAGATGCAAACATTGGGTTCGTAGAAGAAATCGGGATTGCTGTAATAATCTTTTAAGAATTTTTGTCCTTCATCGGGCAATCTGCGTTTGGTTTGGTAAAGATGATCGATGAATTTTCGTTCAAGTTCAGACCGGCTATCTGTTAGCGAACGAAGCCAACGATAATGATCCTCGTAATCTCGGCCAGCTTTCCGGGAAAGAACAGATCCTTTCGAAAGCTTGACAAGGAGATCTCTAACAATATGTCTGTTTAACCTGGGATAGTCCCGCTGATTGCCATAGGAGAGCAAACATTCATAGCAGGCCCGGAAACAATCCGATTTTAGATCGTCCAGGGTTTCCGGATTGAAATGGCAACGTTCCAGGGCAGCCATAGCAATCTTAGAGAGGGCATCCCGTTCCTCGATCAGCCTTCTTAAGACGCCCACCCCTCCCTCGGAGGCTTCCCAGAAAAGGATTGCTCTATTTGAACCTGAGCCAATTCGCTCTGAAGCAAGCTCAGACTCTTCGATCTGAAAAACTTGCTCTATCCCCCTCTGCAGGCAATACTGGAGAGTTGCCTGAAGATCCTCATTTTGTGCGAGTGTAGGTTCGAGTGGATAGAGAAGAAAAAGATTATGAGAATCACGGACAAAGAGCTGGACGATTTCAGGATGCTTTGAGGACTCTGGGCCAGAATCCTCTTCATCCATGTCAGACCCTTTCAGCCAGTTACCCTCTTCAATATCAATAAGAAACCCTTTTTCTCTTCTGTTTCGCCATCCGTGATTGACACGATAAAGTTCAGCAGTTGGCGCAAAGACCATTCGAATCAGTGGTGCATTGTTTTCATCTTGAACCATTGCTTCAAGGATTCGCTTTTGACCTCCCGGAGAAGGAGCAAAACGAAAATGGGTGGTTACCTCATAACCGAAACGGCGGCGCTCCTCTTCATCAGAGGTGATACGTTCTCTCCGCCATGTCTTGACATTGGATAATTCGAGAAGGGGCAGGACTTCACTGGTCGTTGCATCGAGACGAGTGTTGCAATTCTCGCAGAGGTCCACAGTCGCTTCCTTCTGAAAATATCCGCAGACTTTGCATAATTTCCCTTGAACCCGTCTTGACGAAAGACCACCAGGGGGTACGATGAGCCTTCCAGCCTCATACTTCGCACCCTCATGGTAAACAATATTCTTGGGGCCGAATTCCGTAATACCGAGGAAACGAGGCCGGCTGATAAATTCTCCATCTTTCCTTGGAATGAAAGCACGGATAGGCAAACGGGGAAAGTTATAACCTGGTAAAAATCCTTCACTCGCAAGATACCGATAAGGATAGAAATCAGATTCTTCACGGGTTGTTCCGAGATTGCAAAGGAGATTCTTCTGCCGTTCTGCTTCTCTTCTTTGAATCTCAGCCTTGACGCGCTGGCTTCTGTCCCTAACAGGGTGCCTCAGAACTTCATTTGCCTCCTGCCATTGTTGATCGGCAGACCGGTAGAGTTCACGCCATCGCTCGAAGGCTTCATTGAATTCATCTGGAGCCCTCTTAAGCACACTTTCCAACCATTCCTTCGAGTACCAACCTGTTACATATAAATCCGCCCCGCAGGTATTAAGGATGTGCTCTGCCTCTTCGTAACATTCTCTCAGCCTTGCTTCTGAAAGATGAATCTGTGCAAGAGTGTTTTCTTTTAAAGGGTAAGTATCTAAGCTCACTTCCAGGATATCGGTTATGGAGTCGCCAAGGGAAAATCGGACCTTGGAGAGCCAAAGAGCATGAATATGGGCTTTGATCAGATCTTCGCTACCTAAATCGATCCGCGGAGGACGAACCACACCCGATATCATCTCCTGGCGATGACGGAAGAAGTACTGGTCATGCCCGCTTCCGGCTGCACAATAGGTGAGAATAAGAGCTGGATCGCCCCTTCGGCCTGCCCGCCCACTCCGCTGTGCATAGTTTGCAGGGGTGGGCGGTACGTTTCTTAAATGGACCAGTTGAAGATCAGCAATATCAATTCCAAGTTCCATAGTGGGGGAGCAGAAGAGGCAAGCCAGATCTCCATCTCGAAATCTTTGTTCCCTCTCCTGCCTGCTCTCATAAGTAATCTGGGCAGTATGCTCCCGACCTTCTATGTCGCGTAAAGTTGCCGCCCCTCCTTTGTAGAAATTGCGAAAGTATTCGTTTGCTTTTCGCTCTGTTTCCAAATAGGCTTCACTTTGCACCCGTCGAGTGTAGATCGGATCGGATGGAGGCAATCCTGTCATGCATTTGTTCCATAAGAGGCATGTTCCATCCAATTGGATGAATGAAACACCCCTTTCAGAATCTTTCTTCATTAACCCGTGGGAGGAGAGAAGATCTGTCAGCTTTTGGATGAAGCTTGGATACGATTCTGAAATGGCAAGAGTTCTTCGGAGATAACGACCGATCAAACTGTTCTCTCCCAAACTCAAGCCTTCGATGGGCCGAGTGGGTTGTCCGGGGGGTAAGAACCTCAATGCGGTATGGAGCATTTCTTTTTCATCAAAAGACCATCTTTCATTAATTTGCTCCAGGGCACGCTTCCGGAGCTGTTGCTGGTACTGCTCTTTAAGGCAGCCAGTGGAAATTGCAAGTTTCTTTCGGAAATGGTCGAGAACTGGTGTAAGGATCTCTTTTCGCGTTTTGGGTGACAGGATCTTAAAAGGGGGTAGGCTATCCCAGTTCTTGTCATCCTTACAAAGCTCTTCTAACCCTCTATATTCGATGCATAATAAACCGCACTGTTCGAGATTAGGTTGAACAACTCTCCACCCTCGTCGAAGATCTTCAAAGAGTCGATATTCAACCAAATCGCGGAATGTGTTCCAGACTTCCCGACCTTGTGTAGTATCCTCTCTGAGATCTTTATTTTTAGCTACACCTGAAAGAGACAAACCTATAGATTCGACGACATTCTGAGCAGCATTATCAAATCTGAGCTGACGATGCATTTTAAGGGCAATTAGAATGGCTGCCCTTAAAATAGAAATCTGAACGAAATCGTTGAAATGTCCAGCCTGAAGGGAGGCATCCTGCCGGTTGTCCGTAAAACTGAGAATCTTTCTTGCCCCCTCTTTAATTCCACCCTCTTCAACATGCTGCAATGCAGAAATCGATAATACGGTAGTTGAAGTGCTTCGCCCCTCGCTCGAAAGTCCTGCAATCTTGCGAAAATCGAGCCTATCACGCCTTGTGTAAAATTCACCGCAGTTGAGGCAGAGCATAAACGGAGTTGGTTGATACCATCCTTTTGCAGCCTCTGCGTCTGGTTCGGTTTTCAAGGTTCCATCCGGGAATACCCAAGTAGACACAGGAACATGTTGACGATAATCCCTCTTGACCTTTCCATTCTGACCGTACCATTCAGGGGGAAGATGTTCTTCACTCCAATCAGAGCCATTCCCTTCGGGTGACAACATGAAATATCCCCTGGTAAATCCGGCGGCAGACGACTGCTCACTTTGCGGATCTAAAGGCAGGAAACGTCCACTCTCAACATCCCTGGCTACCACATAATAATCTTGTCCACATACCCGGCAGAATAGTAAAGGATAGAGGATATGCTCTTCTTTTTGTTCAGGCGCGAAGTATTGGCCTTCGAGGGTGAGAAACCTTTTTGACCGTGGCTGAAGGGTCGCATAAACCGTTCGGCCTTGACCAACAAACTGATGGAGCTTAAAGGCAAAGGGGGAGCTTCCATCGGCCATTTTCAACTGGCTTCCCAAGAGAAAACTTTCCCTCAACCTTTCCTGACAATGTTGAACCTCAATCCCTGTTAACTCCGAAAGTTTTTGAGCTCCCTCTAATAGACTCACAGGTGGTTTGCGACGTAATTGCCCGTCCGGCTCCTCCTCGATGCCAAAGGTAAGCTCAATCCAGGCTGTGAGGGGGTTATTAATCATTTCCTCGACCGTCTGGGGAACGGGTGAATCCAGGGTGCTATGCAAGATCTCTGCGGATGGAATGTCTGGATTCGATGTGATCCTTTTCAAGGATTCTTCGATAATGCTGTCAGGTTCGATGGCGACTCCAAAAATTTTACTTGCGAATTGGGCTACTCCTTCTTGCCTTTCCTTTTTGGAAGTGGTTTTCCCTGCCACCATGGTTGCGCTTGTTCCAATACATTGGAGATTTTGGTTTCCTGACCGCTCGCGCAATCGGCGAATCAAGAGGCCAACATCTGCCCCCTGCCTACCGCGGTAGGTATGTAATTCATCAATGACTAAGAATTGCAGGTCTGCGGTGCTTCTATCCACAAAATTATGTTCTTCTGGACGAATCAGCATGAGTTCTAACATGACATAATTGGTTAACAGGATATGAGGAGGATTCTTCTGGATATTGTGTTTTTCCTGCTCCCTTTCTTGACCGGTATATTTCGAGAATCGAATTGGGCACTCTTTCCCAGTAAGATTTTTATATTGAGTAAGAAGTCTTCTTAAAGCCTCTTCCTGTGAATTAACCAGGGCATTCATCGGGTAAACAATGATTGCCCGAGTCTTGGCCTCTTCAGGATTAGTGCGAAGAATAGCGTCAAAAATGGGAACGAAATAGGTAAGGGTTTTTCCAGACCCGGTGCCGCTCGTTACTATGAAATGTTTGTGGTTTAAAGCCTTTTCAATCGCTTCTTGTTGATGAAGATATAATCGTATAGGATCCCCACCATCCGCACAGAAAATGTCGGCGCATAGAGGATGGAGTTTTCCCTCTATAACAAGGTCTTTTACTGTCGAAGCCATCTCGTAAGATGGATTTAATTGCAGTAGCGCATCTGGCCAAAGGGCTTGGTTTTTTAAGAGCGATTCCTCAATAAATGCTCTTATTCGGTCATCAGCAATAGAAAGGAAGCTCTGAACGTACTTACTGTATTCATCGATCACTGATTGGCGAAGGTCGAAGATACTCATTTGGATTATTCGTTCACTGTGTGATTAAAGCAAAATTTGTGTCTGAACAAAGAGCAATTTCAAAAAAGCTTGAATGCTTTGTCAAGCTATTCTTCAAATTTAAGTACGATAGGCTATTGATGAGAGGTTTAGCTTCGTTAGGAGTTTATCAGATTTGAGAAAAAAATCAATAGAATTGAAGGCTTGATCTCCTCTTCTTGCAAAGTGGGAATCTTCATTTTAATGTTTAAAGGATTTTATCAGCCGCATAAAAGGAAATCTTATGAAACTGGAAAAGGATCTTTACGCCTATCTGTGGCAGAATCCCTATGAGAATAATTGCAACACTTATTTGATCCGGGGAGAAGTAACGGTTCTCATCGATCCAGGTCATTCCCGTCATGTCCCCAATCTCTTTCATCAGATGGAGGGAGATGGGATTTCTCCGGAGGAGATCGATCTAATCATCCTGACCCATTCTCATCCAGACCATTTCGAAGGCCTTGAAGCCTTTTTGAATAAACCGGTCAAGATAGCGATGAACCAAGAGGAGGAACGCTACCTTCTCAAGAGCGGGAAACTCCTCTTTGAAATGATGGGACAACCTATGCCTGAATTTCGAGTCGACTTCTACCTGAAAGAAGGAGAACTCCATTTTGGAAAAGAGATTTTTTATATCTACCAGACCCCGGGCCATTCCCCTGGCTCCCTTACGATCCATTGGCCGGAGAGGAAGGTCCTCTTAACCGGCGATCTCGTTTTTCATGGCGGCATTGGAAGGACAGACTTTCTGGAAGGGGATTCCAAATTAATAAAGGAAAGCATTGAGAGGATGTCCCGTTTGGATACGGAGATCTTGTTGCCAGGCCATGGAGAGGTAGTGATGGGGAGAGAGATGGTGCTTCAGAACTTCGAATTCATACGCCAAAATTTTTATGCCTATTTATAAAACCCTCAGTTGTTCTTTGATCTCTCCCAATTTGGCCTTGTAGGACAGATCTAATTTCTCATTTTCTATTTTCCAGAGTTCGCCCCCTTCGAGTTTGGGCTCCACCGCACTCCCGTAGATGCCGTCTTTCCTCAAAGCCTCTGTGAATTGAACCTTCACCTCTTCTTTAATCTTTTCCTTTTCTCTTTGATACTGGGATAGCAGATGGTGAAATTGCTTTTTTACCTCGTTGATATTGCGTTGCTTCAATGATTCAATCCCTTTGAGGATCCTTTCGTCATCATCATCCAGAGAGAGCGCGTCGATCCATTGGGAGAAAAGGAGTTCTTTCACCGTCGCCGCTGTCTTCTTCTCCATTTTCTCAATCTGCTTCAGAATTTCATTCAAGGAGAGGTGTCCTTCCCGATATCGGTGAAAGAGGCTGGTGGCCTTCTGTAAGACTTCCTTTTGCTTGATCTCTTCTTTTTCCTTTTCGGAGATGGCAACCTTTTTTGTTCTTTCCATTGCCAATTCCAAGGTGGATTTAATCTCTCCCATGGATGAACCTATCCTCACACTAGAAGCCCTGCGCATAGAGCATAGCGCATAGCGTAAATCTAACTTCAACAAATTGAATCTCAGGATCCTTAACTGACACCACATTCACACTTAAGCAAAGAAAAAAAGAAACCCCAGGATAAAAACCTGGGGTCTCTTTCTCTTTTAGCCTAACGAGTTTCCACTTAGGCCAGAACCGTCACGTCCGTCGCCTGTGGACCCTTCGGACCTTCTGAGATCTCGAACTCTACCTCATCGCCTTCGTAAAGGGTTTTGAATCCCTCCTTCTTGATGGCTGAGAAGTGAACGAATACATCACTTCCGTCATCTCTGGAAATGAATCCGAAGCCCTTCTTCTCGTTAAACCATTTAACACGACCTTTGGCCACTACGACTCACCTCCTCTCTTTCTGAACTGACGTAAGTTGTAATCGCCTTTGGTCCTAACTAAAAAGGCCACAAAAGTATGGGGTTCAAGCTTTTGTGGCCTTTTTTATGATCCAAACAACTACTCCTTACAACTTACAATGAAAACATTATTGAAAATTCTTTTTTAAAAGTCAAGTGTTTTTTCAGAGAGCTCTGAGAAATTACTATATGCTCTCTTGATTTGCTGAATGAGGTGGTTGGTGCATAATTTAAGATAAAGAAAAGGAGGGAGACGTATGTTTTTTAAGGCCAACTATTTGCGGTCCATTATAATCACTATTTTTCTTCATATTCCCCATTTGATGCCATCCAGGCTGAAATAAATAGAGTTCAAGAGAACCTTTCTCAATTAATGAGGAGTCTATTAAAAAGTATAATTTATTGAAATTAAAAGAGAAATTTGAAAATTTTTTTCTTGACACAATAAACATATTGTATTATATTGTGTTTCAAATTGGTTAGAGGGGGTTTTTTGGCACAGAAAAAGGTTGCCCGTACCATTTATATTAAAGATGAACAAATGGAGGCTTTGAAGAGGTTATCCGAGAAGACCAAGGTTCCCCAGTCGGTTTATGTGAGGGAGGCTTTGGATATGCTTTTGGAAAAATATTCTGAGCAGTTGAAATTCGAATTTAAAGAGTATTTTAAAGGATAATCTCTTTTAAAGCATCTCAGATTTGGAGCGGGAAGGTAACGTGGCAGATCGTTTCCGATTGATTTACTTAAAATCGACAGGATTAGGAAATTCAGACTTTGATAAATCTTTTTATTCTCAGGATTACGAAAAAATGACGAGTCCTCCCTCTCCCCCCGCAGAATATAATCTTCCAAAGACCTTTTCATCCGAAGCCATTCTAAAACAGGCAAAAACTGATCTAAAACATCCCGATCCGCAGGTAAGAATTTTGTCAATAAAATATTATTTAGAAAAATCTTATCCCTCCATCCCCATGTCTCTCCTCCAAGAGATTTTGTCTGATCAAGACCCAGACGTCAGAGCTCAGGCGCTTCGTTCTCTTATTAAATTTCGAAGTCCCATCGTCTCCCCTTTATTAAAAAAATATCTTAAAGATAGCGATCCGAGAGTCAGGATCGCTGCCCTCCGAGGGATGTTCCAATATCAGGAAAAAATCGATCTAAATATCCTCCTTCAATTCTTGAGCGATGAATCTACTTGGGTGAGACGGAAAGTTGCGACCTTATTAGGGTGGACACAAATAGAGGGCGCCTTACCGATCCTAATGGAGTTGTCGAGGGATCAGGATACGATGGTGAGAAAAGCAGCTCTCTTTTCCCTTGCCGCCCTTTATCCTGACGAGAGCGAGAATTACATGATGGAGGCGATGACCGATTCAGACCCAGGCCTTCGAAAATGGGCGAAGATGACTTTAGAGAAAATCGTGGCGAGACCGTTGAAAAGGAGAATGGCTTTCCTAAGGAGTCAAGTTTGAAGAAAGAAAAAGTAACTATGGCGACTCAATCGCTACCCCTTATTCAAAAGCCCCAGATTTTAGGAGACACGGTCTACTCGCCGATGGCCTTTGCCAAGCTCCTCGGAATTTCAAAACACGAACTCCTTGAGAAGGAGGTGAAAGGAATCCTTCCTTCTGCCAAAAGGAATTCCAATCAGGGCCGCTATTATAAGCCGGAGGATGTCAGCAAGTATCGGAACTACCTGGGATTTCCTTCCCTCCTCAAATCCATCCGGAAACAACTCTTCCTCAACTTTAAAGGGGGGACAGGGAAAAGCACCATCTCTGCCTCTTATGGTTTTCGTCTTGCCCAGATGGGGGTTCGGACACTCTTGATCGATCTGGATCCACAAGGCCATCTGACCCAATGCCTGGGCCTCAACAGTCAACAGTTTTCCAAGACCCTGTTCCATGCCCTAATCGAAAAGGAAGAGATCGAAAAGATTATCGTCAAAACGGATCTCCCCACATTGGATATCATTCCCTCGAACCTGAATCTCTCACCAGTGGAGCTCTCGCTCTTTTCCATGAATTCAAGAGAGTTCCGATTGCGGAGGCTCATCAGTTCCGTGGAGAAGAACTACGAACTGATTGTAATGGACGCCTCTCCCAGCATCGGACTCTTAAACCTGAATGCGATCCTTGCCTCCAACGATCTCATCATCCCCGTCTTAGCCGATTTCCTCTCCTATCACGGACTCAAGATTCTCTTCGAGACCCTCTCCACGATCGAGGAGGATTTTTCTTTTGTCTTTGAAAACATCTTCATCTTCCTTAACCGTTACAATGAGTCCCATCGAATCTGCAAACGTTCGAAGAAGGCGCTGGAAACCCACTATGAAAAATACCTCCTCAGCACAGTGATCCGCCAGGATACAAAGATTGCAGAGGCAACCAGCCAAGGGACTCCGATCTTTCTATTCGCCCAATCGTCAAAAGGTGCGGCGGATATCCAGAGCCTGATCGATGAAATAATCGGACTGAAAGGAGCTGATCATGTCGGATGAATTTACCAACAACGTCGCACAGAAATTTCCCAACACACTGAACAAAGAGCCGATTGAAAGGCCTTGGGATGTTGCGGAACCCCGTTCCGTCTCTCCGTTGAAGAGATCTGTGGAAGAATCAAAAAAGGATGATTTAACGGAGCGAATCGATACGCTTTATTCTGAACTCCGTTCCTCTTTAACGGTGCGATCTGCCCTGGAATTCGATCTGAAGAAGGCCAATCGAATGCTTGAAGAGGTGAACCGGGTCAAAGCGGAAGTGGAAAAGATTGTCGAGATGTTAAGGGTGATGGATGAATACATGAAAGAACGAATCAAATAATCTCCTTCCCTCCCTTTCCCGGAGACGGGAAAGGGGAAGGGGGAAGAGGCCGAGTGGCTGAGGAGGGTACAGGATGAAGCCAAGAAGTCAGGTGGTCACGGCTGATGGATTCGATACGAATGTCGCCGAAAAGATGCCGAAGATCAGAAAGCTGGAAGAACCCCTTCCTTCATCTCTGGAGGAGGAACCCCAGTTGCTGGAAAAAGATCCTCACCAACCTATTCCGGGGATTAAATCCCCGGAGAAGCAGACAGAGAGGAAGGTGATCTTCGAGTCTCCCAAGAAAGGAATCGAGACAGAACAAGGCCTGGATGTCCTGAAATTGATCGAAGACCTCCATGCTCAGCTTCTCGCCTCGGCCCAGACAAAGAGGGCTCTGGAGATGGATCTGACTTCCTACCAGAAAACCAATCATCAATTGACCCAAGACAATCAAGAATTACGGCGCCAACTGGAGGCCCTGAGCAGAGAACATCGAAAGCTCAAAGAGTTCCAGTCCGAATCGATCTATCTCCAGGAGGAGAATACAGACGCTCTGGAGAGAATTAAAGAGTTTCAACAGGAATTGAGAGAGGCGAGGGAAGCCTTGACCAGGGTCACCCTGGAGAAGGAGGGAGCTTTAGACCGGATGGATGACTTGGAATCTCAGATGGAACAGAATGAGGTGGTGAAAATCAAAGGAAAGTTAAAGGAGAGAGAGGCCTCCCTTTTCTCCGAGGAGAACCGAGAACTCCAGTCCAAACTGGAGGAGGCCCTCGCCCAGAATTTAGATCTGGAGAAAAAGTACGAAACCTTGAAGAAATCCTTTAATGAAGTCAGAGAATCTCTCACCTTTTTGAGAGATTCCTGTAAAGCGGATTACTACAACCTGTCGGAGAGGCCTAAATAAATAGAAAATTATTGACATCCTCCAGTAATTCAGTTATAAGATACACCAATAGACTACATAACTACTCGCCATTTATCCCCTCTCGGTATCTGTTCCACACAGAAGGGATCATTTCATGGGGGAACCTATTTGAAAATTCGATTAATCGATCCAGCCTATAAACACCCTTACCTCAGCCACTCGCAAAAAGTGATTAAGAACATTTGGTTTGCCCACCTCACGCTGACAACGCTGGCCGCACTCACCCCTCCGGATATTGAAGTGAAGATCACGGATGAGAATGTAGAGCCGATCAATTTTGAAGAAGATGTGGATCTGGTCGGCGTGACCGGAATGGTGATGCATGCCCCCAGGGCTTATCAGATTGCACAGAGATTTCGTCAGAGAGGGATCCCGGTCGTCATGGGCGGGCCTCATGCCTCGAGCCTTCCCCTCGAAGCCAAGGAGCATGTAGATGTTGTGGTAATCGGTGAAGCGGAGAATGTCTGGGAAGGATTGGTCGAAGACTTTAAGAATGGATGCCTGAAACCTTTCTATAAAGCGGATGGTTTTTGCTCGATGGAAAAACTCCCCTTTCCGAGGCTTGATCTTCTTCGTAAAGATGAATATATGACGGTCAACTGTGTCCAAACGACCCGGGGCTGTCCTCACCAATGTGATTTCTGTCATGTCACGCATTTTTTTGGAAAGACTTACCGCTGTCGGCCGGTGGATGAAGTGATTGAAGAGGTGAAACGGTTAGAAGGGGATTTTCTCGTCTTCATTGACGATAATATCGCCGGGAACCGCCATTATGCCAAAGAGCTCTTCACCCGATTAAAGCCCTTAAAAAAGAAATGGGCCAGCCAGGCCAGTATGACCTTGACCCGGGACCCCGAGCTTCTGAAACTTGCTGCGGAGAGTGGATGCGTCTCTTTGTTCATCGGTGTAGAATCCCTCTCTTCGGAAAACTTAAAAGATGTGAATAAAACCTTTAATCGAGCCTACCAATTTGAGGAAGCCATGAAAGCCCTTCATGATCACGACATCATGATCGTGGCTGGATTGATCTTCGGATTGGATCATGATGATGAAGGGGTCTTTGAAAGAACGCTTCGATTCTGTGAACGGAATCGAATTGAATTGCCCAGTTTCTTCATTCTCACCCCCTTGCCTGGGACTGCCTTATTTCAAAGAATGGAGCCAGAGGGCAGGCTCCTGCATAAGGATTGGGCTCAATATAATGGAGCCACCGTCGTTTTCAAGCCGAGGTTGATGACCGAAGAGACTCTTCAGCGTGGATTTAATTGGGCATGCAAAGAGGCCTATTCTTGGAATTCCATCTTTAAGAGGGTTTTCCATCCACAACAACGATTCTTCACTCGAGTCCTTTCAAATATTGCCTATCGGAGCATTGCACAGAGGACCCCCGAGGGTTATCTCCCAAGTCTTTCACGAATTTTGCAGAGAATGAACGATACTATCCCTCTCCAGAATACTCGGGACTTGATTCAGCGGATGGGGGAGAAGATTGCAGAGAAGAAACTTCTGATTGGCCAAAAAGCAACGGATACGCTCAAACTCTATTCTGTTTACAACGAACGCCTTAAAACGCTTTTTGTCAGACTCGAGGGATCAATTGATCGGGAGGGAGCAAAGGAATTGACCAAGAGGCTCAGAGGGGTTTTAAATGTCGAAATCCAAAAAGTCATCCTTGACTTTAAAGATGTTAGAGCATTTTCCTCAGAAGCGATCGCCCTGCTCTCCAGAAAAGGCCTTCTCCAGACAGAAGAAGGAAAACTCTGGATCGCCGTGAACATACCGGGCACCAGTAGTTAGTTCCCCTATCTGCCTATTGAGAAACAAAAGAGAAAATGTCCTTATCTTGAAAATCTGCGGGCTGCCCTCTGTCTTCTCCTTCTCGCCTCCTGTTGCTTTCTTTTCTTTTTCACGGAAGGTTTCTCGTAGGACCTTCTTTTCTTCAATTCCTTTAAGATTCCATCCCTGGCGAGTTGGCGCTTCAAGGTTTTGATCGCATTCTCGATCTGGTTGTTTTGAACTTTAACTTCCAACGCCTTCTCCTTTACCCCGTTAGAAAGCCGCGTTTTTAAAGCGTGGATGAATAATATTCAGAATTGAAATACCTTTTATAAAAAACAGGGTTTTGAACCCCGTCATTTCTAACAGGGTTTATCTTTCGTAAATCGGGTTACCTGTTCCTATCCCTTCTGTCCTGGAACTCGCCCCCCCCTTTTTTCTGAGGTCTGGCCTCACTCACAATCAAGGCCCGGTCCATAAAAGTCTTTCCGTTGATTTGGGAGATTGCCTTCTCTGCCTCCTCCTTTGAGGCCATCTCCACGAAACCAAATCCTCTGGATCTTCCCGAATATGAATCAATAACAATTTTGACGGACTGAACTGTTCCTGCTTCAGAGAAGAGTTTCTTTAGGTCCTCCTCTGAAGCTCCAAAGGAAAGGTTTCCAACATAAAGTTTTAAATTCATCTTTTTCTCCTCCATTAATTTAAAACCCCTAGGACTTTCTGAAGAGTCTCTGGGGTTCCCCAAAAACCTTATATAAAGTTCGATATTTATATTTATCGTCTAAATTTCATCATCTGTCAAGATAAATTCTTGAGAGCCCTGAAAAACTACTATACGCTCTCTTGATTACAGAGATTTCTTGACCCATTCGGCGGCACCAAGCCCCGCCTTTGAAGGCGGGGTAAAGAAGCGCCGCTCAGGGTCAACCCTGAGCAAGCCACGGCCTTCAGGCCGGGGAGTCGAAGGGTTGACTTTTTCAGAAATCTCTTCTTGATCGTGTAGCAAGGGTATATTATTTTTTATCAATGTAATAAAAGTTTGACATTTATTTTTACTTCATTTATATATAGGACGAACTTTGTGAAAAATTTATCAGAAAGGAGGGGGGAAGATTGTATAAGATTACATATAAAAGGGAAATGGCTGAGAAAACGGTGTGCCACTTTAAAGTGGAGGCCCCCAGAATTGCTCGTAAGGCAAAGCCAGGACAATTTGTCGTTTTACGGGTCAATGAAACTGGGGAGAGAATTCCTTTGACTATGGGAGGGACCGATCCAGCTACAGGGATGATCGACTTGATCTTTCAGGTCGTTGGAAAGTCCACTGCTCTCCTGAGAACCCTCAATGTCGGCGATTCCATCACCGATATTATCGGACCATTGGGTAAGCCGACCCATGTCGAAAAGATTGGAACGGTGATCTGTGTCGGAGGTGGGACAGGCGTTGCCGTCATGTACCCGATTACCAAAGCCTACAAAGAAGCGGGGAACAATGTGATTGCTATCATCGGTTCTCGAACGAAAGACCTCCTAATCTTAGAGGATGAGATGAAGGCGGCCAGTCACGATTTGAGGGTGACGACGGATGACGGGAGTTATGGTCATCACGGATTTGTGACGGATGTCCTTCGCAAGATTTTAGATGAACAGAAGGATGTGAAATTGATCGTGGGGATTGGCCCTGTGCCCATGATGAAGTTTTTATGCAAGCTGACAAAGGAATATGGGGTCAAGACGATGGTGAGTCTAAATCCCATCATGGTGGATGCAACAGGAATGTGCGGAGCCTGCCGGGTCACAGTGGGAGGTAAGACGAGATTTTGTTGTGTGGATGGCCCGGAATTTGATGGCCATCAGGTCGACTATGATGAACTGGTAAAACGGCAAAGGGCCTATCTCAAAGAGGAGAAGGCATCCATGGAACAATTTACGGCGGCAGTAAAATAGGGGGGGTTGAGATGGCAGAGAAAGAAGAAAAAGAGAAAAAACCAAAAGTCCCAAGGCAAAAGATGCCTGAGCAGGACCCTAAGGTGAGGGCGAGGAATTTTGATGAGGTCCCCTTTGGATACACACCTGAATTGGCCCAGTTGGAGGCGAGTCGTTGCCTTCAATGCAAGAAACCAAAATGTATTGAGGGATGCCCAGTAGAAGTCTATATCCCGGCTTTTGTCAAACTTATTTTGGATGGGGATTTTGCCGGGTCGGCACGGAAATTGAAGGAACGAAACAGCCTTCCTGCCGTTTGTGGACGCGTCTGCCCTCAAGAGGACCAGTGTGAAAAGGTGTGCATCGTTGGGAAGAAGGACCAACCCGTTGCCATCGGCAGATTGGAGCGATTTGCTGCGGATTGGGAGAGAACTAAAGGAGAAATTACCATTCCAGAGAAGGCGCCACCAACTGGTAAGAAAGTGGCGGTCGTGGGATCAGGACCAGCAGGTCTGACCCTGGCAGGGGATCTTATTCTTAAAGGACATGAGGTCACCATTTTTGAAGCCCTCCATAAAACCGGGGGCGTTCTGATCTATGGTATTCCAGAATTCCGTCTTCCCAAGGCGATTGTTCAGGCAGAGGTCAACTATTTAGAGCGTTTAGGGGTGAAGGTAGAGTGTGACTGTGTCATCGGAAGAATTGAGACTGTTGATGAGCTCCTCAAGGAATATAATGTTGTATTCTTAGGTTTGGGCGCAGGTCTTCCCCAGTTTTTAAATGTCCCAGGGGAGAACTACTGCGGCATTTATTCAGCCAACGAATATTTGACACGATCCAATTTGATGAAGGCATACCTCTTCCCTAAATATGATACACCCATCGCCCGAGGGAAAAATGTGGCAGTCTTTGGAGCTGGAAATGTGGCAATGGATTCAGCCAGGACAGCTCTTCGATTAGGTGCAGACACCGTTCGAATCATCTACCGCCGATCAAGAGATGAGATGCCTGCCCGTATTGAAGAGGTTCACCACGCAGAGGAAGAGGGAGTCCAGTTTTATCTACTCACGGCTCCCACAAAATTTTTAGGAGATGATAATGGTTGGGTAACCGGTGTGGAATGTCTCCAGATGGAGTTGGGAGAGCCCGATGACTCAGGAAGGCGCAGACCGGTTCCCATCAAGGGTTCGGAGTTTCAATTGGAGTGTGATATGGCGGTGGTGGCCATTGGCGCCGGTCCCAATCCACTTCTTCCTGCGCAGACACAAGGTCTGGAGCTTAATAAGAGAGGTTATATCGTTGCTGACCTTGAAACAGGAAAGACCACCAAGCCTGGAGTTTGGGCAGGAGGAGATATCGTAACAGGTTCAGCCACTGTCATTTTGGCCATGGGTGCAGGAAGAAAGGCAGCCAATTCGATTCATGAGTATTTGATGAATGAGAATAAGTAGCGTTCCGGCGGTTGTCGGAACGGAATTCATTCGCCCCCCTGCCTACCGCAGGCAGGCAATAAATGGGGGCGCTACAATAAACGAAAGGGCAGAGCTAAATGGTTCTGCCCTTTTTTCTTGATAATATGGATTCTATGAAGATTTTGGTAGACGCAGATGCCTGTCCCAGATCTGTGTTGCATATCTGCATGAGACTTGGACGAAAATACTATATCCCAGTCTGGACAGTGGCCAATTTCAATCACGATATAGAATCAGATCATCCTATTGTGGTGGGAGACGATTCTCAGGAAGCGGATATGAAAATCATGAATCTAACGGAAACAGGAGATGTAGTCATAACGGGTGATTGGGGGTTGGCAGCTATTGTGCTGGGGAAGGGGGCAAAGTGTCTGAGCCCAATGGGTAGGGAGTTTCGTCCAGAAAAGATCGGGTTCTTATTGGAGGAGCGCGAGGTCAAGGCGAAATTCCGTCGGGAGGGTGGTAGAACAAAAGGTCCGAAGAAGAGGCAATTAGAAGATGACCGGCGATTTGAGATTCGTTTGGAACAGATCCTGTTGCGAAAGTAAAACAGGCGTATTATTTTTCAGGGTGAATAGACGATGGGCAAGTTAAATGTTTCCATACTTGGTGTTGGTGGTGTTGGAGGCTATTTCGGAAGTTAACCAAGAGATATCCACCAGAAGAAAGGTAAAAGTGAATTGGAACTTTTCGGTGGCACGATTATTAATCTCGGAAAAAAATTGGGCATCCCCACTCCAACGACGAAAAAAATATATCGAGAATTAGAAGGAGTTTGGTATAAATAGGGGCGTCCCTTATTCATAAGTTTGAATTCAGACAAAAAACCATATTTCCAATGCCAAAGAGCAACGATTGAAGGAGGACTCCTATCATGAATGACGAATTAAGAAAAAAGACTCAAGATACAGCCAATCAACTATTCGGTAAAGGGATCAAGATGGATCCCCCTTATCTGACGTGGAAGGAATTTGACAAAGACCTCGCCAATGATTTATCCCTGTTTATCACCGGCAAGCTCTATTCCAGAACTGTTTTGACTTTGCCCGAAAGGCAGATGGTTGCGTGTGCCATGCTGGCTGCGCTACGCGCCACGGATGAATTGAAACTCCATGTGAATGCAGCTTTGAATGTCGGCTGTGACCCAAGAAAAATTACTGAGATCTTTTTCCAGTTGGCACCCTATGCGGGAATGCCTGCTGTGAATGAGGCCCTTCAGGTTTATCGGGATGTCTTGAAGGAAAGAGGGGAGTGGCCCATCAAATAGAAGATCTGAGGAGGGCGAGACAATACGTCCCGGGAGGCAAAAAGCCGCTGTGCAGATTCTGAAAGCTGGCGCACTCTATTTCGCGCTCGTATTCGGAGCGGGCTTCGCGCTTGGAGCAATACGCATCCTGTGGGTCGTCCCGCGTTTTGCCACGAGAATAGCTGAGCTAATGGAAACGCCCATCATGTTCGGGGTCGCCATTTTGGCAGCGCGGTGGATTGTTCGGCGTCTCGCTGTGTCGCCCAAACTGTCAAGCCGACTTGGGATGGGTTGCGTCGGCCTTGGCCTCATGCTGGTCGCGGAATTTACACTTGTGCTCTGGCTTCGGGGTCTCTCGATCAGTGAGTATCTTGCAAGCCGAGACCCTATGTCGGGAGCGGTCTACTATGTGATGCTTGGGGTGTTTTGCATCCTGACTCTCGTGGCTCCGAGATGAAACTGCCCATCCGCTCTTATTACGATTGCCTGCCCACCCCGAAATGTTGGAATAGAAAGCAGATATTTTGTCAAGAATCATTGACAACATGTCACTTCCTGTTAGGGAATATTCCAGCTTAAATCTTTTTTATAATTCAATTCCAACCTTAAACTCCAGCCAGTTACGAGACTAAAGCGGTTAACCTCCCTCTGGCATAATTTTTGCTGTTAAATCCAACAAAATCAAATTGGTTAGGAGCAATCCGATGGAGTTAATGGAAAAAACCCTTGCTACAGAAAAAAGAAAATATCCAAGAATCAATGTCGATTTGCCAGTTAAGTATAGTAGAGCCAACTTATTCTTCAGATACGGTCGAGCTGTCAATGCCAGTGAAGGGGGATTACTTGTCTACCTTCCGGAGGAAATGGGAATTGGTCAACGTTTAGCGTTGAAACTATTTTGTCATTCTCGTTCTGAATTCAATACCCTTGAGACGTTCGTCCAGGTGGTTTGGAAGGATATTCATCTGAGGAAGGATTGGACATGGGATTATCGAACCGGAGTGCGATTTGTGGACATCCCTCCAGAACATATGGCTGAGTTGAAAAATTTCTTAGTGAACAGCGCACAAAAACCACCATACACTGCCTAACTATCTTTGATCCTTATATCGGAGTTCCAGCACTCAGATCAGGTTTCGTCGTAATTCAGGAATTCCTGCCTTCCTGAGATAGAAGACGGTGAGGCAAAGAACGAGATGATCATTTTGTTTTCAGAACATAGACATCCGCCTCTTCCTGGGTTGAATAGGGGCCAAAGATAATCGATTCTGGAAATCCCTTCACCTTAACAAAATAGGAAGTCTGGGAGTTCAGTTCGTTTTGGGCAGCCCAGGCCACATACTCTTTTTCGCCTAGACTCAATTTCAAACCCTTTAATGGGTAATGAAGGACTGATTGGTCGGGAAGGCTTCCCTTTGGGCCGACGGCATGGAAGGTGATCTCACCCCCTGCTACGCCGAACATGACCCCAGGCCAAGAGACATTTTGCGGCCCGATTTCAAACCACTGCCCGATTTGTGGATTTCCATAGACGTCCAAACGATATTCTGAAAAGATTTCTTTAACGGCAGCATGAACTTTCACCACGAGTTTGGCTGCCATACTTGGATCGTTAAGAGATAAAAAATCAACCCCTCTAAGGGGAGTGGGAAGGGTTTCCACTGAGGGGGGTTCTCCCTGGGGAAGAAGAATCACCAGTGGAAAGGAAAGTCCTTTGTGGGCCTGGAGAGTGATGGTGAGGAGCGAAAGTCCATATCGAATCGAAGGATTCGACAGATTCTCTTGAGATGATAAAATGAGCCAAAGGGTGACATCGGGCTTGATCAGTTCCTCCCTGGCCTTTGCCCATGCCATTTTCTCCAGATCATCCTCCCAGAAATGCCCCTTGACCTCAAGGCCATAGGTTTTGAGTTGAGAAATCAAATTCTTAACCGTATTTTCTGAAGAGACTAATGAAGAAAGCCATACTGTTTTCACCATTTCATCCTCCCTTATTTATTTCGTTCCTGTCCATCCGAGAGACAAACGATACAATTGACCTCAAATGCCTATCCCAAGCTTCATGCTTTAATCGTCCTTGGTATTCTAATAATGATCGGAAACGCAGAATGTGCCGATGGGTCTAAAAGAAGTTTCCCTCCGTGGTCCGATATAATCTTATGGGCGACGTTCAGATAAAGACTGAGACTCCATGGCTTCCATTGCAGCTCGGAATCGAAAAGTTGACAGAAATGTCTGCTTTCAGTTTTTCCGATGACAATCTCAAGCTCATTCTCTGAGTCCTGCATGACTATTTCCAAGCCGGAAGCTTGAAAACCGCTCGAGAGGATTTCCTTAAAGATTAAAGAAAGGGCCTTTTTAAAGAGATCAGAATCGAGGGGGACCATTAAATGGGGGGTATTTATCGTCAGGAGGGGAGGAAGACCGACTTTTTCGATTTCTTCCTGGATGAGCCGATCCATTTTTACCAGTTTCCTTTGAGGCAGCGGAAGGTTCACAAAATTGTCCACCTCTTTTAAAACCATTTCTATTCTTTCTACCGACGTCATGATCGCCTTAAAATGATTGCCCTTTACACTTTCTGATTCGGATGGTGTCATCCTTCTGACGAACCCTCCTATGACCATCACCGGATTTCTGATCTCATGAGCCATGGCTTGAGCCAGGCGACCGTAAGCCGCTGCCCGCTCCATACCAATCAGCCGTGCTTGTGTCTCCCTCAAGCTGTCCATCGCACGGGAGTACTGCTTTTTCAGGTCTGACCAAAGGCGACTATTCTCGATAATAGGAGCAAGGATTGAGGCGATGCCTTTTAGGAACGCCAGGTCGCCTTCCTGATAAGCTCCGGGGATGTTGCAATCCAAATAGATAAGACCATAGATCTGATTACGGTAGATCAGCGGAGCGCATAAAGCAGACCGGATCCTTAGTCCTATGACGCTTTCTTGTTCCTTTAGAGAAACCTCACTCAGTGCGTCCGCCAGCAGGAATGATTCCCCATTCTGGAATAATCGGTTAAGGATGCTCCTGCTGAGTGGAACCGAATCCAAAGCAGGGTCCATGCATATCGGTTTGAGAGAGCCGTCTTCCTGGAATAGGGCTATATATCCTCGATTTTGGTTGAAAATTTTTTTCAATCTTGAAAAAATCCTTTCGCCGAAAGCTGCCAAGTTCTGATTTTCAGACAATTCGGTTGTGATATCGTAGATCAGTTCAAGCCTCTGATGATCCAAGGGCCAGTCCGCTTTGGCGTCAAGGGAGTGTAGGATAACGGTTTGTTCCAAAGCCCCTTCTTCTGCCTGGGAGACCAGAAACTTCATTTGGCCCAATTGTATTGAATCGCCTTGTTTAAGAAAGGCTTTGTCATTGATCTTCTCGCCGTTCACAAAGACTCCGTTTGAGCTTTGAAGATCCTCAATCCATAGCTCATTGTTTGTTTCCCCAATGAGAGCATGCCGGCGCGAAAGGGTGGGATCTGAAAGGGACAGATCAGCTTCTGCACTGCGGCCAATCAAACACGGTAAGCTTATTCGATAACTTCTTCCTGAACCCATTTCTTGAAGAGCAATGTGTTTAATCATGGTGGCTATTTGTTCATTTCGGGATTAAGACTTTCCAGATCAGCGCCGGTGGCATATTCCATCATTCGGTTAAAGAGCCAGACGCCAGGCCATGTTCGTCGGTTGTAGGTTTCATGTTCAGTAGCCCATTCGAGAGCCGATGTCATAGGGATAAGCATGGCGGGTAATTCGAATAGCTCGGCTGCGAGCCTGGCTGTTGCCGTTGTCATATTTTTAGGGATCCGGATCTTTTTTATTCCTTTGTTGAAGGGATCGGTGCATAGTTCAGGAGGTGAAATGACATTATATTCCCGGCAGGCAAAAGGCCTGTGGGGGTGGATGCTACATGCATTTTCTTCAAGGAAGGGACATGGCATTCCCATCCGAAAATAGTCCCAAGCAAGCATTTGATGTTCCTGCGTATCTTCGATCTTTCTTAGCCTTTCAACAAGCCCTTTAGCTTCCATGGCTTCTTTTACTGCTCGAAAACGCGCTTCGATTTGGTTTCGGCGTTCGGATGGTAATGCATAGACAAAGTCCAAGAGAAAGAATACTTCTGGGGATGAGAGGGGTACAAGCTGACTGCAACAGACACCACACCCCTTGTGACATGAGATCGTTGCACCTTGACTCACTTCTCTGCGGATCGCCAACTCGACAATGCCGTTACAGAGTTGCTGCATGGGTGGGATCAGATTTGCCATTCTCATTGGAATATCTGGAATGCCTACCCTCGCAGGAGGAAGCTTTCCATCTGGCGTTTCAATCGTGATGGTGATCAATTTTACTTGGGGTTGAACGGCCTCTGAGGTCATCCGCTATGTCCTTCCTAAACGATTCAGTAATGAGAAACGTGTCCGCCGTGATAGGTGCAGTCTACCATATTTTCTACTTCTCTGATTTTGTCTATGGAGAGGAATCTTAATTTGTGGATAAGACGTTCCTCGGACATGGTCAGGTTGAACCCCGAAGGACGCACCCTATCTGTACCTTGGGGACCAGACGGTGGAGGCGGATTATAGAGGCGCTTGATTTTCTCCCCTACCTTTGGATAAAGCTCCTTCACTCTTCGAATCTCCTCCAATGTCCAAAGACGGCCCCTGCCAATGCCCGGACACCAGAATGTGCCATCGTAAGATACGAAATTTTCTTCCCACTCTTCTCGTTCAAGATCGAAATGATTCCATGGAAACACATTGCACAGGTCAGTCCGAGGAGAATTATGGATCACACAAAGATTGTCATGACAGAAGATACATCCCGTCATCGGATCGTCAGGGTGATTGGTTTTGAAGGCTACTGCATAGGTGTTTATTTGGGGGTCATAAACCTCTTGAAGATAACGGAGGGCAAAGGAGCATTCGGAAATGCTTAAATATCCGGACAGATTTCGGATCTCCTCCAGGCTCGGGTAAATGAGCGTCTTTTGGGAGCAGCAATAGCCACACCTCTGACAGTCAAATCTCCGTTCTTTCAGTCCATTTTTTTTGCCATCCTTCACGGTGATATCAGATGCAGAAATCATCATTGATAAATTAATTCACTGTTGATGTTACAATAGAACTCAGAACCAAAGGGTGGTTTTCTATTGTAGAGGTCGGCGCCGTAAAGTTCCTTTCTGCAATAGAGGTCAGCCCCAAATAGTCTTGTTGATCCTGCCCCTTGTGCCGCTCCCCTTGCGATGTTCCCAGCGACCCTTGATAATCGGCTTGGGTTAGTTTGACCGATTCTTGGCATTTTCATTCCTCCTTTCTATCTTTTGTTGCCCTCATTCTAAAAGTGATCAGAGCAAAGCCAAAACCATATTATTTATAAGAAATAAGATCCCCTGATCCTCAGCCTCGTCAGAATTTGAGATTAGGGAGTTAGGGCGCAACTCTGAATAATTGCAACAGCGTCACCGATCGCATGATCCGATGTGTTAAGGATTTCCTTTTCCATAAGGACCTGATGTAAATGTAGTAGAGCCTTTGCGATTTCCCTGAACGCCATTTTTTCCAAAATGCGCTGCTGCTTAATGAGCATAAGCTCTGTTCTTAGCTGTGTGATCTCTGCCATATTCGAAGCTACCAACTGATTCATGGAATTTGGCATCGTTACCCTCCCTCAATTCATTTGATTGAAATCACAAATTTTGCTCAACCATATTATTCGACCTTTATTCTTCTTATACCCACATGGGCGATTGATAATCATTGTTTTTGCCTGAAATGATCAAGCCATTGGAAAAAGGCAGGGTTCAATGCCTTATAGAAAGGGTGTAAAGGCTTATGAGCCAGTTCTTCAAAAAGGGTTTTAAATTCAATGATTGCATCCGCTTGGTCATCGGGTAAATGGGATTTGTCTTCTTGGAAGTATGGGAGTATCTGTTCGTAAAGTTGATAAAACCTGGCTTTCTTCTTTTTGTAAGCATCCATCGTTAGGCCAGGAGCAGGGGTATACTCTCCGACTGGTTTACGCTCCGGCCATTCGATGCCGAAATCTTTATCTTTCACTGGAGAAAAGGATATAATATTCATCGTGTTTAGGTCTACCAACAACCGATACCTGGGTACAGATATACGGTAAGGTCCTGGAGGGATCCCACGCATATAATAATAGAAAAATGCCATTAGAATCTTTGGTTTCTTTTCACCCTTGTTTTGGATTACAGGGATTGGAATGGAGAGAGCAAGCTCATCAGGAATTTTTTTAACCAGATCAGGATGACCATCTATGGCCTGCACAAAACTTTCTATAGAAGACATTGAATTCATACCTTTACCTTCCTTTTGCAGAAATGGCAGGGACAGCGTTAAGAAGAAAATAAGAGGGAGAATAACCAACTTTTTGCAATTCGGTGCCGTCTCCATTTTTTAAAAGTTGCATTCTACCAGATAGGAGAATCCGTTACATTAATATCACGACCCGGTCTCAAAGAATTTTGAAATCGGTCGGCAGGTATCGATTGAGCCCCCTGACCAGTACCCGTATCGTTAATAATAACATTCTGGAGATTTCCATTGGAATCATACTCAAGCCCGGTGACGGTGACAGCATGGCCTCCATTGACACCGGGTTGATTCCAAAGGGTGCCAGCATCATGACTTGTGATAACTCCTCTGCCCTCTCTCACGGCCTGAGTGATGTTATTCATGTTTTGGGGCTCCCGATGAGAAGGGACCCCGTTCTGGTCAAGAATCTTTTCCCTATCCTCTGGGCCCGTGCCTCCCCGCTCTGCAGGGTCGGGGTCATTTTCAGCAAGGCCCTGATTCAACGCCCAGTTCAAAAGATCATTCTCCGAAATATTGCCCCCAGAGGCAAGCATAAGCTGACGAGAAGATTCAACCCCACAGTTCTGTGCATTTTGTTGGCCCGGGAAAACGGCTAATGTAGCGAAGAGATTTCCCACAATCAAACCCCCTCCAATAAAGACGGTGCGTATAGCCGCCAGTTTTGGATCACCCAAGAAAACACCGCAGGCACTGGTGTCCCCACTCGGGGTCCAACGGGCTGCCGGCTTGCCTCCGATCATTACCCTTGGAAGGCCCGTGATGATAGGAACAGAAGGAGGGACTGACGGCGGAGGACCTGCCTGAGGCGGATGAGCCGGACCAGCGGAGGTTGCACCAGTACAAGTCACATAATCTCCTACCGTAGCGGCGGGGAGTCCCTCGATCATGACATTTGGGATCGCCCCTGGTTGGGGCGGCCCTACCACACCACTTGGTGCCGTTTGATCATGTGTAATTGGATCACCGATACGAGCAGCTGGAAACATGATTTCAACCCCTCTGTATATTTTTCATTTCACTTCGATTTCAATCAGCGCCTGCCAAATTGTTGTTTGATTAACAATTGATCTTTACCATACCCCCTTTGATATCAGTGATGGTGGTCCCGATCAGTTCAATTTGGTTTGCTTTAAGGCTGATCTTTCCATTGGGACATTCAAGCAAAATCCAACCGCCACCCGTAGCATTATTTTCAACCTTGATCTGGCCGCTACTTGAGTTCATCTCGACTGTTAGTGTATTACTCCGATCCGCAATTCTAATTCGATCACCTGTATCATCGAGAAGGATCCAATGCCCCTTCTCCGTAATAAGGGTTATCTCTGATTGGCCGGTCATGCCCATCATTCTGGCGTAGTGGTAGTTCTTTGTCATAAACTCAATTCCTTTAAAAGTATTGCCTTGAGCTAAGTGAATATAATGACCATCCGCAGTCGATATCTTAATATTGTTTCCATGGTCGGTCTTATCTTCTTTGCCGTCCCCCATGTAGAGCCGCTCTCCCCCACCGGTGTTAAGAGTGATACTGCCGCCCTTATCATTGAAAAGGAGCCGGTGTTGATAAGGGGTAAGGATTTCATTCTTAATCATTTCCTTTTCAGGGATTAATGCTTTATGCTCTCCCTTAAAGAGAGAACCTGTAATAACCGGCTTATCCGGATCGCCTTCCAGAAAATCGACCAAGACCTCATCTCCAACGAGGGGGGTAAACTGGGCTCCATGTTTCTCGCCTGCATAAGGGTAAGCCACCCTTATCCAGCAGGTAGTTTTTTCATCCTTCTTCCCCTCCCGATCCCAGTGAAACTGCACCTTTACTCGACCATATTCGTCCGTATAAATCTCTTCACCTTTTGGCCCGGTGACCATAGCTGTCTGGAGACCTTCCACAAAGGGTTTGGGTGTCTTTCTCCAGGGCCTGTAGGTTACGGAAGAAGGAATGCCAACAAAGTAGTTCGAATAACTTAAGCCGATGCTGGAATCCGCCCATTCCTTAAACACTTGGGGTTGGGCTCCTGTGTGACGAACTTCTCCCAGAAGGTATTCTTGATTGAAACTTTTTCGATCATGGTCGGTCAACTTGAACTTGAAGCCAGGTGTAAAGCGGGGACAAACACTCTGCCCTTCAGCCTTTTCCTTAAAGGTTATTGACTCTTCAAGGCGAATCTTTGACAGCTTCTTTCCCCTCCCCTGATCTAAATATCTCCCCGGGTAATCGTAGACCTCTAACTTCTGATAGGATTTATCCTGCTCCTCGGCTTTTAAATCCAAGGAGGGTTTCTCAAAATTAAAATCCCTCTGAGTGATCTTCCCAGAAAAGACTCTTTGAGAAAAGGAAAAACCATAAACCGATTCCTCTTTCGCCACCATCCCCGCAGGGTTAAATGTCACATCCGCCTTTCCTTTTATAAACGACTGATAGGCCACTGTGCTATCGCCGAAAACCAGGACATGCTTACTCTTGGAGTGTTCAAAGAAGTAAAAGATGCCCTCTTCCTCAAGAAGGCGAGAGATAAAATTCAGATCGGTCTCCCGGTATTGAACACAATATTCTCTTTGGGGAGGTTTATTCTGAAGCCGGAAGTCAAAACGGTCACTGGTTATTCCAGCATCCTGAAAAATCTGCTTGATCATGTCCTCAACGGTCTTATTCTGAAAAATACGGCAATCTTGCTCATAGGAGAGAAGCCAAAGAGAGGGCACCACGGTTGCCTGATAAATATTGAACTCCCCTTTGCTCCCTGTCTGCTTAAACTTATTGATGATTCCGTGGCAGTAGCGATCTTCCTCATCGCTCAAAATCGTCAGTAATGCTTCCTTCCCTACC
>PEUO01000238.1 GCA_002780715.1 Deltaproteobacteria bacterium CG03_land_8_20_14_0_80_45_14 | reverse complement strand
CGGATAGAGAAATGTTTTTTCGGACGGCTATATTCAAATTCACCATCAATGATATTCCCTTTTTCATCCCAAAAAGTGTAACGTTCTTCCTTGTACCACCCACCGATCGCATACGCCCAGTCGTACTGATCAGGTTTTGGAGCCCCCTCCACTGTGAGATCGGCCTTGGCATTCTTTAAGTCACCCTTGGCAATAGGGCGGACCATCCAGGCATGAATGGTGTTCTTCCAGGAATCGTATTGGGCCTTGTGACAAGCTTTGCACTTCTCTGAGCCTACATATGCTTTGCCTGTGATTGGGTCTTTCGAAGGACCGGGGGCCATTTTAGCGGAGGCTGTGTAGACTTGGGCCACCAACACGAAAGCAATCAAGGCAAAGGAAACGAATAAGATTTTCTTCATAGAATTTATCCTCCTTTTTTTAGAGTAATTTTTAAAATTTAATTTTGTTCACCTCCTTTCTTTCCATAGTTTAAAAGGGGCAAACCGAGATGAGCGCCCCCCTAAGAATATGGTGTTCCAAAATAACACAACCTTCCAAGAAAAAAGGATTATTTGTCCTTTCTCTTTCGCTACGGATAGGGCAGCAGCCCTTTTCTTGCCAGGGCATTGTGATCTTCCTTTGCAATATGAGGATGATGGCATCGGGTACAGGATTTCAGACTATTCTCTCTCGCTATCTTCCCGCCATCGAGAGCACCCGCTCCCATCATCATCTCCTGATACTTTTCCCCAGGGCCATGGCATGCCTCACACCCGATATTTTCTTCTTTATAGGTTTTCTTTTCCAGGTTGTATCCGGTGGCATGACAAGGGATGCATTTGGTCTTATCCTTTTCGTTCTGGATGAGGGAAAAGGCTCTGATCGCCATGGGCGACTTTTTCCAGGTTTCGATATGTTTTTTATTGAGGCTTTCGTGACACCCAATGCAAGATTCGGAGCCAACATAGGGTACTTCCTCTTGGATGAAAACAGGCCTCTCCTTTGGTGGGGCTTCTTCGGGCAGCACAGGCGCTGTCTTCTCCCAGCTTCGAAGGAACGCCGCCAGTTGATTGATCTGCTCCGTATTCAATGGCCCTCCTTCTTTGTCAACGAGAGCGACCATTCCCGTCCGTGGGATTCCCCGTTCGATGATCTTATAAAGGATGGAATCATCGACAGCCTTGAGGTAGTTCTTCGAGTTGATGGCCCTGATTTTCTTCTGAGGGCCTCCGGTCTCTCCATGGCATCGGGCACAGTGTGTCATGTAGAGACCTTTACCTTTTTTGGCAGCCTCCGATCTCATCTTTTCGGCCTCTACCTTCACTCGATGAGGTTCCAATAGCCAATAGACAGATAGAAAGACGGCGGTGGCCAATGTCAATACCATGGCTAAAAAAATCTTTTTTCCCATTGGATTTCCCATCTTTCTATAAATGACAGAATTTGTAGCGCAACCCTTTAGGGTTGCTTAAAGCAAGGCTTCGTCGTGAGCTCAGCCGAACGGCTAAAGCCTTGCGCTACTGCTAATTTTTATATTTTGATGACCTGAGAAGACTCGAACTTCCTCCTTTCGATCGGACTGACCCTGTCGACCACCACGTTTCCTGCAACAATTTGGAGTTTATAGAGGTCTAAGGGGCGCGGAGGGGGTCCCTCAAGAACCTCTCCATTCCGATTGAATTTAACGCCGTGGCAAGGGCACTCGAACTTCTTAAGCACCTCATTCCAATTGACGATGCAACGGAGATGGGGGCAGATAGCCGACATTGCTAAAAAACCTCCTTCTGTTCTCAAAATAAAGGTTCTCTCCTTACGAAAGGGGATGACCTCACCCACTTTAAAATCGGTTACCTTGCCAACGATGAAGACCGTCTCAACTTTGGTGCCTTTTCGCCTTGGCCAAAGAAATGCAAAAGTGCCGAAGATCAGTTCGCCGATCACAATGGCCGCTGCCCCAATCCAGGCATAGGCTATCAATCTCCTGCGAGAAATAGGTTTCTTTTCAACCGGCGTTTTGTCGTCCATTTTATTTCCCATTGTATCTTAGATTTAACCTTTAAGGGTTGGTGACATCATTCCAAAGATTTGTAACTCAAGGCTTTAGCCTTGATGTTAACTATTTCCATGGCAGAACAAAACTCCAATTCTCCCCCCGAAAGAGGGAACCGATGATGGTGAAGATTAAAGCTCCGAAGATAAACAAGGTAAATAAATAAATCAATATACGTCGTTTCTCCCCACCGATAAAGATTCGGTTAAAAAGGGACGCAAAAGGGGTCAGGGGTTTTCTATCGATATATGGAATCAGAATAAGCCAGACGATGATGAGCAGGGGAATAATGATTGCGGGGATCACCGGCTTGTTCGTATAATGGATCAACTCCTGAATTCCTGTGAAATACCAAGGGGCCTTGCCAGGGTTGGGGGTAATAAGGGGATTCGCGAGATCTTCTAAAGGAGCGTCGAAGAAAAGGGAGATCAGTAAAAGGGCGAAGGTGACGGCTAAAGAGCAGATGGTCAGAAGAATGATGTAATGAGGAAAGGTGTCTACTGTGTCCTCAGGGGCCTTCTCCACCATCGGTGAGGTCCCTTCCACAATCTCCATCAAACCGTAAGTCTTGTTTGGATCTTTAACGAAAACCTTGTCTTGGTTCTTATCCATTTAATTTCTACCTCAACAAATCCCTCTTCTTCCCCCTTTACTAAAGGGGGATTGAGGGGGATTATTCATTAAAGCAGTCCTGATATTCCTCCATCTTTTCTTACCCTCCAGAAATGGACGGCCATCAGGGCGCCTATTATAAGAGGAAGCTCAACACAGTGCACTACATAAAAACGAAGCAGGGCTTCATGGCCCACCTCATCCGCTCCCAGAAGAAAGAAACGAACATAATTCCCAATGAAAGGAGTATAGGTCATAATGGTTGTGCCTACTGTAATTCCCCAATAAGCCAATTGATCCCAAGGGAGAAGATATCCTGTGTAACTCAGAGCGAGGGTAAGGATGAGAAGGCCAATTCCGATCACCCAATTAAACTCCCGAGGAGGTCGATAGGAACGTGTGTAAAATACCCTGACCATGTGGAGAAAGACGGTCACGACCATCCCATGGGCAGCCCATCGGTGTAAGTTTCTTAAGATCTTGCCATTGAAAATAAGGGCCAGCGCTTGCATATCGAAATAAGCCCTTTCAATGGAAGGCGTATAATGGAACATCAAGAGGATGCCTGTGATAGTAAGGACGATAAAAAGGAGGCAGGAAATGCCTCCGAGACAGAATGTATAGGAGAATTGGAGGCCATGGCGTTTCATCTTCACCGGGAAGATATGGAGGAAAAAGTTGTGGAACATGAGCATGGATCGTTTCAGATCGGTATCGGGTATTCCGGTTCTGAAGATCGAACGCCACACCGCCGAATCTGAAATGCGTTGTAAAATCCTTTTCTTCATCCTTGTTCCCCTCTGTAAAGGGTTGATTCGCGATGATATTGTTCCATGGTGATCGCACCGGTTGGGCACCGTTTAGCGCATAGACCACACTGGATGCACCGGGATTCGTCTTTAAAGATGACAGTGGTTAGGTTAAGTTTTTGAGCTTCTTCGAAGGAAACACCGTAGAAGGATTCAACCAATTTTGAGAGCTTTTCATCTCCCTCGATCTCATCGAGCCTTGCCATCCGAAAACAAGATTTTGGACAGATATCGACACAGCCACCGCAAAGGATACATTTTGTCCGATCGAAGATGGTGAAGATGTGGCATTGGAGACATCGTACGGCCTCCCTCACTGCCACCTCTTTCGAAAAGCCCAATTCCACTTCTTTGTCCACAGACTTTCTTTCCTGTATGGGAGTGGCATTCATTTTCTGTCTGGGTATCTTTTCCAGATCCGGATCAATCTTAACCTCTGAGACAGCAGTAAAGTGAGAAGGCTTCTTTTCGAACCCTTCTCCACTAAGATAGAAGTGGATGGAGAGGGCTGCTTTTCTCCCATCGGCGATCACCCGTATCACATCCCTGGGGCCTGTGACAAAGTCTCCTCCGGCAAAGATACCCCGGACATTGGTTTCAAAAGTTACTGGGTTGACGGATAGACGGTCCCATTTAGAGATTTCAAGGCCGATCTCTTCGGGAAGGAAGGAAATGTCTGGTGATTGACTGACTGCTGGAATGAGAAGATCGATGTTGATATCAAATTCAGATCCATCGATGGGAATTGGCCTTTTTCGACCATCCTTTTCAGGTTCACCCAATTGATTTCGAATACATCGTACGCCAGATACTTTAATCCCATCCTTTGAGAGGACCTGAATCGGTTGAGTGAGGAACTGGACCTTGATCCCCTCCTCCTCTACCTGTTCTAATTCTCTCTCATCGACAGGCATCTCCTCCCTCGTCCTTCGATAAAGAATAAAGACCTCTTTTGCGCCCAATCGAAAGGAGGAACGGGCTGCGTCCATAGCCGTATTGCCCCCTCCCACTACAGCTGCTCTCTGGCCGATCTTGAGATCCACCCCAAGATTCACCCTTTGCATAAAGGTCACCCCATGGATCACCCCTTGGAGATCCTCTCCGGGGATTCCTAATTTTTCGGCCTTATGGGCGCCTCCAGCAATATAGACCGCATCATAATTCTGCCTCAACATTTCCAGATTCAACTCTTTTCCGATCGGAGTTTCCGTGATGATCTCTACCCCTAATCGTCTCACCTCCTCAATCGCCTGACTCACTACTTCCCTGGGAAGACGGTAGGGGGGGATTCCAACATTGAGCATCCCTCCAGGAACAGAGAATGATTCATAGATGGTTACAGCATAACCCAGTCTTGCAAGATCGTTTGCGGCCGAAAGTCCAGAAGGGCCAGCTCCAATGATCGCGACCTTTTTATCCCTCTTTGTGAGAATTGCCGTCTTTTGGGAGGAGGAAGTTTTATGGTCGGCAGAAGCCCTTTTCAATGAGCAAATGGAGATAGGTTGATCGATGAGAATCCCTCTTCGGCACTTCTCCTCGCAAGGGTGGACACAGATTCGCCCCAGAATAGCTGGGAAGAGATTATCTCCTCGATTGATCTCAAAGGCTTGGTCACAATTCCCTTGAGCGATTGCACGAATATATTGAGGAGCCCGGGTGTTAACAGGGCAAGCATTTTCACACCCAATATTCTCCTCAAACCAGCATTGGTCCGGGATCTGAATATAAAAGCGATTCGAACTGGTTTGTTTCATGGTGTTTTCGATTTAAAAATTTTGAGGAAGTTGGAGACCCCTGAGCGCAATTCATTGAGCCGATTTAAATAGATAGAAGCCAGTTTTTTCATAATCTCCATGCCCATTTTGGGATCCTCTTCCATATTTTTCTTAATAGTATTGGTTTCAATGACTAATACATTTGATGGTTTTAAGCAAGTAGCCGTAACATTGTAAATGAAAGGTTCCATTAGTGCTGGAGTTCCAAAGACAGCGCCCTCTTTCTCAATCTTGGAGGTCATGGGGTCAACCTCTTCATGGGCCTTGACCTTAAGGTCAACCAAACCATGGATCAAGATATAGAGGCGATTCGCTTTATCACCCTGTCGGAAGATCGTTTCCCCTTCTGAAAAGGGTTGAACAGAGGCATTTGACAAGAGGGCCTTCAATTGGGATTCTTCTAGAGCCCCAAACAATTCGGTCTTTTTCAGCCAATCGGTCGAAACCATAGACTTCCTCCTTTATGGCATTCCCCGGTTTAGATATTCCATCAAGTCTACCATTTCCTTACTGTCAATCTTCCGCCAAGATATTTTGGCTTTCCTTATCTTTTCTAACATTTCCGGTCCATGATTCCACATGGTCTGAGCCATAAAGATTGGAGAGATCTGACCTTTTAAAAAAGAAAGGTTTGGCATCTTGGTGCCCTTGGAATGGCAGAGGTTGCATTGCTTTTTGGTAAAAACCCTTTTCCCTTCTTCAGGGTTACCAGGTTCGCCAAAATATTGGGTCGAAAAAAGGTAGGCGACCAGATCGGCCATCTCTTGAGGAGAAAGGGTTGGACGTTCCATCCCTTTCTCCTTCATCCCCTTCCACATTTTGTACGAATGATTCCACATCATTCCAGCTAATTGGGCTAATGTCCTCGGAAAATCTTTTTTCTTGGACAGGTCCAATTCTCCCTGAGGGAGATGACATTGAATGCATCCCTTTTGGGTAAACAACTTCTTTCCGGATTGAAGATTTCCAGGAGAGAGGTAAACCTTTTCCATCTTTGAACTGAGGCTTCGGATATAGGCAATGATGTCGACCATTTCATTTCCCTTGAACTCGACCAAGGGAAGTCCTTTCTTCTTCATTTCCTGTTCCATTTGAGGGACATGGTTCCACATCATCTGAGCCCATAAGATGGGATTCATATACATTCCCCAAGGGCTGAGATCCCCCTTTGCTCCCTCTTTGACAATGGGATGGCATTTACTACAGTGCTTGATCTCCATCAACACTTTCCCACTCTGAGGATTTCCTGGTTCATCCATATACCGGATGAAATAAAGAAAGGCAAAAAGGTCAGCCATTTCCGTCTTCTCCATTTTTTGGGAAGGAATTTTTTTGGCTGCCATCTTTCCCCACATCTCTGGCCAATGGTTCCACATCAAGGCAGCTAACTGAGATTGGCTGACATAAGATTCCGGAAGTGTCCCGAGGTCAGGCCCTCCCTTTCCTCCTTCTCCCCAGATGGCATGGCAGACACCGCACTTTTTCGTAGTGAAAACTTTCCACCCTGCTTTGATATCCCCCGGGAGGAGGTACTCCCCTTTCTTTTCGGCTCCTATCCCTTGATCCCAGAAGATGAGGTCTCCGCTGACCAAGAGGAGAAAACCAATCAAAAGATAAATGGAGATGCGTTTCATCTTTCAATTTCCTTTCTATTCTTCCCCCCCACCCAGCCCTCCCCATCAAGGGGGGAGGGTTAGGGTGGAGGTGTACCTTTAAGGTTTCTTCTTAGGGGTCCGGATAAATTCGAGGAGATCCGCTAACTCTCCTTTTTTAAATCGGGGCCAAGAGATCCCTTTTCCCTTCATCGCCTTCTCAATCTCGGTGCTGTGGTTCCAGAGACTCGCGACAATATCCATGGAATTGCCAGCCTTCTGGTACTTGGAAAGGCTAAGGGTCATCAATTCACCTGGTTTTCCATCCACTCCATGACATTTTGAACATCCCGATTCGGAGAAAATCTTTTTCCCATTGACCGGGTTCCCTGGCTCATCAATGAAATGGAGGAAATAGAGATATGCGATCAGATCAGCCATTTCCTTTGGAGTGAATTTTGGAATCCCTATTTGAGTTTGACTCATCTTGCCTAAAACAGCAGGCCCTTTATTCCACATGATGGAGGTAATCTGAGTGAGGCTTTTATAAAAAGTCTTAGCCCTCTTGCCTAAATCCTCTGCTTCCTTTCCCCCTTCGCCTCTCACAGCATGACATTTGATACAACCTTTCGCAGCAAAAACCTGCTTTCCTTCTTTTGGGTTTCCCGGTGTGATGAAGGCGGTCTCTTTTGCCCCTTTTGCATTCACTTTGATGTAATCAAGAAGATCCATCATCTCCGTTCCCTCAAAGACAGGCCATTTCATCCCGAGTTTGACCATGTGGGCAATCATGACCGGGCCATGATTCCAGATGGACTGAGTTAAAAAGACTGGAGAGATATTTTGCGGAAATTGATCCAGGCCAGGTTCTCCTTCCTTCCCTTTACCTGAGAGGGGATGACAGGAGCTACAACCTTTTTCATTAAAAATGGATCTTCCTCGCGTTGCATCTCCAGGCTCATCAAAAAATTTAAGAAAGTAGAGGTAAGCAGAGATTTCGGTGAATTCCTGTCCGGTCAGATTGGGTTTGATCATTCTCGCCTGCTCCATTCCAATATTCATGGAGGGGATATGGTTCCAGAGTTTGGCTGCCAGATCAATCTGTGTATTTCCGAAGTCCACCCTGCCAAAATCAGGTCCAATCTTTCCTCCGTCTCCCTTGAGGGCATGACACCTCACACACCCTTTATTCACGAAGAGGCGGGATCCTTTGGTTGGATCTTCAGGGAGAAGCTGAGCAAAGGCGAGTGAGGCGATTAGAAGAATAACAGCTCCAACGACGATAATGGCTTTCCTCATAAGGAACCCCCAAAAACGACAGTGAAAATTGCAAAATTAACAATGCAAGATTAGCAACGGTTGAAAGCTTTTTCATTGATCATTGCTAATTGACCATTGACCATTTTGCATTGATATTTAAACCTCTTATTCGACTCCAATTCCAGGAAGGTAGGTCCTGATTCGTTCTTGAACTTCGGCCATCGACTTCTCTCTCCCTTCCCTCACTTCCCAAATGGAGACGATAGGGAAGATTTTGGTAAAGATCATATAGAGAAGAATAAAAAAGGCGACGCAACCAGCAAAAATGGACCATTCGATCCAGGTGGGAAAGTAAAGGACCATCTCACCGGGAATCCTTGGGTTGGTCAAGGTTGGCACGACGATCACAAACCGCTCCAGCCACATCCCGATGACCACAGAGATCGAAGCAATGAGTGTACCCATTGGAGTTCGAGTTCTTTTGAAACTGAGAATGGGTAGGGGAATGATGAAGCAGAAGAGGAACATTCCCCAGAAGTAGGGAGCAAACCTTCCTGTAAATTTAGACCAAAAAATGGCCATGTGAATGGGCTCCCCTCCATAGTAAGTTGTGAGATATTCGGTGAAGGTAAAATAAAACCACAGGAGGGTCATCACCAGTAGAAGAATACCAAGATTATTAAAATGGACAGGCCTCAAATAGTCTTCGAGATGGTAGACTTTGCGGATCACATTCATCGCCACAATGAGTGCAGCGATTCCTGAGAAAATAGCGCCGGCGACGAAATAGGGGCCGAAGATGGCGCTGTGCCACATGGGTTGGATGGTCATCGCAAAGACAAAGGAAACCACGGTATGAACAGAGACAGCCACTGGAATAACAAGAATGGCCATGAAAGCAATTCCCTTTTCCAACAGGTGATGTTGTCTTTCTGTTCCCTTCCAACCCAGAGACAAAATTCGGTAAAACCATCTCCATTTTTCGCCATAATCCCTGAGAAGGGCAATATCCGGGATTAAAGGGAGGTAAAGATAGATGGAACTGGCTGCAAGATAGATGGTGATGCTGGAGACGTCCCAAAGAAGAGGAGATTGGAATTGGGAGAACTTGATGATGTTTAACATCCTGTCAGGTTGTCCCAAATCTATTAATATGTTCCCCACGCCGAAGAAAAGGACGAGGACTGTAATGACCTCTGCGGAACGGGTGATCGACCTTCGCCATTCTGCTTTGGCGAGACGGAGGATGGCTGAAATGAGTGTTCCGGCATGGCTGATTCCGATAAAGAAAACGAAGTTGGTGATGTAGACACCCCAGAAAATCGGTCTGGCAAGACCTGTTACTCCCAGCCCATCACGGTATTGGTGAAGGTACGCCCAGACGGCCCACAGGATCACAACCCCAAGGATCAAGAGGGTAATATAGAAAGACTTCCCCGTTCTCCTGATGGGCTCAAAGAGAGCAGCATCCTCTCGAAGAGTCGAGTCTACGACTTCCACATTTAGATGTTTTTCGTCCATCACATTCCTTCTGAAAGATAGTATACTTTCGGCTCTGTGCCTAAATCCTCCATCAATCGGAAAGCCCTTCTCTCCCTGGAAAGTGTTGATACAGTGCTAAAAGGGTCGTTCAGGTCACCAAAGTACATCGCCCCGCCTGGACAGGCCTGAACACAGGCTGGGATATAATCCTCTGGTAAAAGATCTCTCCCCTCTGCCTTCACCTTTTCTCTTGCCTTGAGAAGTCGATGACTGCAAAAGGTGCATTTTTCCACGACCCCCTTCGTCCGAATCGAGACATCACGATTAAGCGAACCCTTCATCTCTTTCGGCCATTGGGGTGCATACCAATTGAAATACTTCACGGTGTAAGGGCATGCGGTCGTGCAATATCGGCAGCCGATGCATCGATAATTAATCTGTGCCACCAGTCCTTCTTCGTTTTTGTAAGTAGCATTGACGGGGCATACCTTGGTACACGGAGGATGATCACAATGCATACAGGGCCTGGGAAGTAGTCTCGCCTTAATATGGGGATATTCTCCCTCGATATAAGGGATCAGTTCGATCCAGCTGATGGTGCGGCCTTTAGCTGATTCCTCAGGCCCGATGATCCCAATATTATTTTCTGCATGGCAAGCCACCACGCAAGCCTGGCATCCAGAACATTTATCCAGATCAATCACCATCCCCCAACGATGCATACTAGACCTCTTTTTGAAGGATATCAGAGTATCGGGCTACCAGGGCATCCGCAACTCATTCTTCGTTTTCTTCCCCTGATACCCTGATCTTCTGATGCCCTGGTATCCTGAGTCAGGCTTTATAGATTTTAACTCGAGGGGATCGTTGTATTGGATTGCCTGTCAACGGATCCAGATCATCCCCGAGAAGGTGATAAGGGTTTGCACCCAAATCTTTGGCCCAACGACCTCCTGAAGCGTGGCCCAAGCCAAAAGGAATGTTGACGACATCAGGCATCGCCCCTTGATATAGTCTGGCCTTGGCCTGAATTTTTCCAAACGTTGATTCCACCCAGACCCAATCCCCTTCAGAGATTCCAAGTTCCTTTGCTGTATGTGGATTGATCTCTACCCATGTGATCCATCTTTCGAGGAGATGGGGACCAAAATTCTCAGAAAGCCAGGGTTGATTGGCATTTCTGCTTCCTGTTACAGCCATCGTTTTGAAGATATGAAGGTGGAGAGGATATAGCTTTTCATCACTCATCTTCTTCGGTTCTTCCCAATGTGGGAGAAAGGACGGATCCCCATTACTTTTTGAGAGGGGAGAAGAGGCCAAGCGCTTCAATCCCTGAGCATAAAATTCAAACTTTTTAGAAGGGGTTTGGAAGATACGTTCCCATTCTCCGAAATCGTAAAGAGGATCCCACCATCCCCCTCTCTCTTGAATTAATTTCCAGAGTTCTTCGGTTGTCTTATAGGAAGGAGCCCACCATCCCCCTCTTTGAAGAAGGCGGGTCCAGGCCTCCTCGAATTGAAGGCCGAAGACATCCCCCCGTTTCGCCTCGAAGATGCCTTTAAAGCCATAGGCCATCACCTCTTTAAAATCATTCCATGGAAGAGCAGTTCGAAATTCCCCTCCAAGTAATTTCGCAATCGTGAGAAGGACGTCGCCTGTAGCCTTAGTCTGATAGAGAGGTTCAACAACGGGTTGCCGAATTCCAAGGACGGGGAAGCCGTTGTTTAAAAAGAGGGGATCATCCTGCCAGCGTTCCAAGGGGGTGTGGTCAGGAAGAACGAGGTCTGCAAAATGAGTGCTGTCATCCATGTAGGGAGAAAAGCTAACGATGAAAGGAATCTCAGCAAATGCCTTTGAAAATAGATCGGGCTTGGGATTGGAAAAGAGAGGATTGGTGTAGTAAAGAAAAAGGGCTTTTGGTTTATAGGGTCTTCCAGAGAGTACATTTTGGGCGAAAAGATAGGGTTGATGTATAACCCTTCGCAGACCTTTTCCTCCATCGATTCGTTCCTTATCAAGACCTTTTTGTGCAATGGTGTCCTTTTTAAAAGGAGGAAAAGCTTGATAAGGAACATTTCTGGGAATCAGAATTCCACCGGTGGTATCAATACTTCCTGTTAATCCGTTGAGAACAGAGACAGCCATCTGATGGAAGGGTCGATCTCGATAGCCAATGGCAAGGGAGGGTTGATTCGTAGCAAACTCCCGGGCCAATCGAATGACGGTATCCACAGGGACGCCAGTCTTTTTGGAAACAACATTTGGTTCATACTCAGAGAGGATAAACTCTTTGAAGCCCAGATGCTCCTTTCCATTTTCATCAGTCCAACCTTCAAATCCGAAAGTATGATTAGAAGCAAAATCTTTCTTGTAGAGCCCTTCTTTAATAATCATATGAGCAATGCCAAGGGCTAAGATCCCCTCCGCACCTGGTTGGATCGGAATCCATTCATCAGCTTTGATGCCAGTAATAGAGAGGCGGGGCTCGATTTGAACTAATTTCCCTCTCTGCCCAGGTTTTCCTCTCCTGAAATAGCCATAAGCCCTCAAGACTTGAACAGGGGACCAATAAGATTCGAGCAGTTCTGAACCAAAGGAGAGCAGGTACTGGACATTTTCTAAATCATAGGCTGGCGTTGAATAGATTCCTTGGGTGAGGAAGAGCCCTTCGGTCGGTGTCCCTTCCCACTGAAACTGATTATCGATATAGTTGGGTGAACCGAAAGCCTCTAAGAAACGTTCCCAGAGGGATCTCATCAATCCTCTGTACTTTCCACCCAAAACCATAAGCTGGTAGGATTCTCCATTTTTTCGAAGCTCTTTTAAGGATGATGTGACCATCTGGAGGGCTTCAACCCAGGAGATGGGTTGCCACTGCCCTTCGCCTCTCTTCCCAATCCTTTTCAGAGGAGTTCGAATTCGATCTGGATCATAGAGACCTTGAAGGCCCGCAATTCCCTTGGGACAGAGCGTTCCTCGATTCACCGGGTGAAGAGGGTTTCCAGCGATATTGACCGCCCACCCATCAATAACCCTGACAAGGATTCCACAGCCGCCCATGCATTGGCCACAAATTGTAGGTATCCACTTTTCAACGCCTGGAGCATTGGGTTTTTCTGCCACAGGGAATTGAGACCATTTCCAGAAGCCGCCTCCCAGGGCAACGGCGGCCCCAGCGCCTCCGCCCATCTTCAGAAAATCTCTTCGGTTGATCTTCATAATCTATCCACTTGGAATGATGGAATGGTGGAATAATAGAATGATACAAATGGAATAATGGAAGAATGGAATACTGGGTAAAGATTTAACCCATTATTCCAATGTTCCAGTTTTCCAATATTCCAAAGATTCATATTCCATTATTCCAATATTCCATTTTTTAGACATGACATGCTAAACAATCGTTATTGACCTTGCTCTTCGTATGGCAATCCATGCACCATTTCATTGTCATCTTCACCCATGGCTTGGATGGAGGTTTTTCCCTCTGTCCAATCTCTCCATGACAGGTCTGGCATGATAACTTTCCCAACGCCACATGACGGCGATGGGAAAAGAAGACATGATCCGGTTGTTCATATATCCGCTTCCAGGAGATTTCTTTACCCTTTTGTTGAGATTGCCTGATTTTTTCCTCTTCCGGGTTTTTCGTGACGGGTTCCTTATGACATTCCAGGCAGATGTTGAGGTCGGGCATTCCGGAGAAGGTTTGGGTTTTGAAAAAGCGGTGGCATGCGTCACACCCCAATCCTTGTTCCAGATGCTTTTTATGATTGAAAGAGATGGGTTGCTCGACCTTGGAGCCAAGGCTAAAGCTGAGGAGGAGGAGGAGTAAAAAAAACCCTATGGCCAATCCAATGAGGGAGGATTTCATTCCTTAGAGCCCTGAGTTCGCTATTTTACCCCCCCTAAAATCCTTATAACAGCAGTTTATTTGAAATGCAACGAAATTTTTTCAGTTATATGAAATTTCCGCTCCTTAAAGGAAAGGTGAGGACCCAGCAATTCTCGGTGAAAATACAGCGAGATTCTTCAGTCGCTAGGGCTTCCTTCGACTACGCTCAGGACAGGCTCTTCAGAATGACATTACGAAA
>PEUO01000179.1 GCA_002780715.1 Deltaproteobacteria bacterium CG03_land_8_20_14_0_80_45_14 | reverse complement strand
GGACAGGGGACAGAGAGCCAGCTTCGGGAGCTTTAGAATTGCGGTTATTTTAAGGTTATGGGCAACCATCCTGAACGTTGAAAGTGGTGGTTGCATGGTAAACAAGCGTATGATTTTATTCACCAAAAGGTTACGCTCTAAAGCTCCCTCAACCGCCCCTCTGTCCCCTGTCCAATTTGCAGACCGCCGAGGAATAGGCCTTTCTTTCCTGCCTACTATTTATTATGACACAGTCTTTCGAGGGAGAGGGGAAGGGTGAGGGGGAGACATAAAGGAAGGGATCGATGAAGGTATTGAGCATGATTAGGTTTTTGATGTCGACGATAAAAATTAAAAACCTTAAGATCTTATTGAAATCAAAATGGGTTATTTTTGGGGTCGGCCCCATCCTCACCTTAATAGGCGTCGTGTTAGTGATCTGGGTGGGGCACACGTTGACCGCCCATCCGCTGATCTGTCTTTCGTGTCATGCAAGACAGACCAGTATTTCCATGTGGTCATCTTCGATGATTCATCCTGCCCGTGTCACCTGTGCGAATTGTCATGCGAAAGTCGGTCAATTGTTTCCCCGTGATTTTTTCGCTGATGAGCGGGTGAATGAAAACTGCCTATTTTGCCACAAGCATGTGGCTGAGAAGGAGAAGGAAGAAGCTCATCACATGAAAATTGCTCACAAGCTTCATATCGAGGAGTCGAAGTTGAAGTGCATCGATTGTCACAGAAATATTGCTCATGAAAAAATGGAGGCCAGAACGAACCGGCCCCGCAGGTTAACATGTATGGAGTGCCATGAAGAGGCATTAACAGGAGGACCTGAATCCTGCATGAAATGCCATACGAAGATTCCAGTGAAATCCCCCTCGTAATCATAGAAGTAGATCAATATGAATTACTTCTTTGAGCTTTTTTCAAGGATCATTAAATTTTTTTCTAAAAGGAAAAAGAAGGTTATCTACAGCCTTCTTTTTTTTCTTGTCATCGTCTTATTTTTAGGAGGGTTTAGATATTCAGAAAGCCCTTCATTTTGTGGCCTCTGTCACAATATGAAGGAATATGTCGACTCTTGGAAAACCTCCTCGCATAACAAAGTGATTTGCCTGAGTTGTCACCGCAAACCAGGCATTTGGAATCATTTGAAAGGGAAAAGGGAAGATCTCCAACTTGCATTGACTTATATCATTATTGGGAGAGGCATCAAGAAACTCCATTATGAAATTGATGATGGTAATTGTTTGCAAAATGGATGTCACAAAAAAGACGACCTGAAAGGGGATATGATATTTAAGAATGTAAGCTTTCCCCATGGAAGGCATCTGGGTGAGTTGAGAAGAGGGATAAACCTTCGGTGCACCTCTTGCCATGCCCAGCTCGTTCAGGGATTGCATCTCACCGTTCACGAAACCAACTGTTTTATTTGCCACTTTTACCGGGCTGGTCCAAGAGGGGAGGAGGAATGTATTTCATGTGCCGTTGGAGGTTGTACTTCTTGTCATATCGAACCCAAAGGGGATATTAAAGTCAAAGGTTGGAATTTTAATCATCGGAAATATATCGCCAGAGGGGTGGCTTGTGAGAAATGCCATATAAGTGTTGTGCAGGGGAATGGTCATGTCCCTGAAGGAAAATGTGCTGAATGCCATCATGAGCCTGTTATCCTGGGCACGAAGTATACCCCCCAATTCATGCATAAGAAACATGTCACCGACCATAAGATCGAATGCTCTAATTGCCATACTCCTCTCCGGCATGAGATTGGACAGATCCCCACGATCACCCATGCTCCATCCAATTGTGATAAGTGTCATAATAAGGAGATACATTTAGGACCCCGAGATTTTTACCGGGGGACCGGAGGGATCGGTGTTCCAGACTCTCCCAGCCTCATGTTTACGACCAATGTTGACTGCATCGCCTGCCATCGAAGAGGCGAAGAGAGCCAGGCTGCGCTTCATACAACTAAATATGCGGAAAGGGTGATCGGCGAAGCCTGTGTGGACTGCCACGGGGAAGGATTCGATGATACCTTGAAACAATGGAAAACCCTTCTTTCCAAGGGGGAAAATGAGACGAATCAGAGGGTTTTCAATGTTCAAAAAGTATTATATGAGTTTGAAAAGACCAATGGAAACACCCCAGTTTTTAAGAAGGCTCAAAATCTCCTTAGCGAAGCTCGACACAATTACAGTTTTATCCTTCTTGGCAAGGGCGTTCACAATATCGAATATTCCTTCAAACTCCTCAACGTAGCGAACAATAAGACCGAACAAGCTCTCGCGGCCATCAATAAAAATTATAAACCACAGGAATTTCAAACCCGGATGACCTGTACGACCCTCTGCCATGTTGGGATGGAGAAACGGACTGTTCCCTTTAATGATATTAAATTTTCTCATGAAACTCATGTGGGCGGGAAAAGTCTGAAGTGTTCTGACTGTCACTCTCCTCGTGAAAATCACGGGAAAACTTTTCAGAAGAATTGTGCAGACTGTCATCACGGAAAGGAGATGAAAAAGGTCAAATGTGAAGACTGCCATGTCTCGGTCAATAGACTCACTCAAGGGAAATGGGGCATCGGGATTAAGGAGAGGCCAAGCAGTAAGTTGGATGTGGTTGAATGTATTGATTGCCATCGTGGGGTATTAGCAAAAAGGAAGGAAACCTTCGATGTAATTAAAAAACGTTGCATCGAATGCCATGATCAGAGTTACGGGGAGGTGGCTGTCCGATGGAAGACGACCTCTGAAGGGTTGTTGAAGAAAGTGGTTCCCAAATTAGATAAGGTCAGGGAAGAGATCGGGAGGATTGAACTCCGTAGAGGCCATACCTTTGTCTATCGGAAATTATTTGGAGAGGCAGAATTTAATTATAATTTAGCGAGAAAGGGGAATGGGATCCACAACCTGGAGTATACAGAAGAATTATTAGAATTTGCCAATAATCGGCTGGATGAAGCGATCAAACAGTTGGCCAAGAAGAAGTAAACCCCGTTAGAAAGGACGGGGCTTTGACCACGCCTGAACTCGGTTCAGAATTTCTTCGAGGCAGGCTTGTTTCAGCATTTCATAAAATCAATCAGTTATTACAGACTTGACAACCCCCTTAGAATATAATAAATTTTTATCAAAATTTGTGAAAGGAGTCACAAAATTGAAGTATCAAAAAATCCCTGAGGCAACCATTAGGAGATTATCAAGATATTCGAGGTGTCTGGAAGAGATGGAGGAAAAAGGAGAAAAGGTGGTTTCCTCTGCCCAACTGGCCAATAAGTGCATCGTGAATGCCGCTCAGGTGAGGAAGGATTTGGCCTATTTCGGTGAGTTTGGGATTCGAGGGGTAGGCTATTATGTAAGAGATTTGCTTAATAATATCAAGAAGATATTAGGATCTAACAAGGAGTGGAGGATGGCTCTCATCGGTGTAGGAAATTTGGGCTCCTCCCTCCTCGCTTATAAGGATTTTTTGAAGCAGAATTATACGATTGTTGCTGCATTTGATATTGATCCTCCAAAAGTGATTGGAAGGGTCTCGGAAAAACTGGGCAAGCCGGTGGAGGTCTTTCATATCAATCGGATCAAAGAAGTAACGAAAGAAAGGAAGATCGAGATCGGACTCATCGCGACCCCTCCTTCAGAGGCTCAGAGCGTAGCCAATCTTTTAGTGGAGGCAGAAGTGAGAGGGATTCTTAATTTTGCCCCAGCCCAGATTACAGTCCCCGAGGGTTTTGTGGTGAAGGATGTTTTTTTTACCATCATCTTAGATAATTTGGCTTACCTTTTATCAAACTGAGATAAAGTTCATTTTTTAATCCCTCCCAACCTCCCTTTAAGAAAGGGAGGAGACAAAGGACTCCCCCTTTTATAAAGGGGGATAGAAGGGGATTATTTTTTCATGATTACAATTTTTGCCTTACAGGGAATTTAATTGACTCGATGAGAAAAACTACCTATATTTTAAGAACCTCTTTCCATTTTGTGTCATAAAAAGATTCAGAAAGAGAAAATATGGGAAAGAAAAAATTTTCATCTCCTTCTATTATCACTGAACTTCCAGGGCCTGAAGCCAAGAAGGTCTTGAGGAAGGATCAAAAATTCGTCTCCCAATCTTACACCCGTGTCTACCCTCTTGTCGTCAAGAGAGCCAGTGGGATTTGGGTGGAGGATGTGGATGGGAATCGGTTCCTCGATTTTACTTCAGGGATTGCTGTCTGCAACACTGGCCATTGCCATCCGAGAGTAGTGGAGGCCATTCATCGCCAGGCAGAACAACTCATCCATATGTCTGGCAGCGATTTTTATTACGCTCTCCAATCGAGCCTTGCTGCCAAGCTCTCTGAGATCACCCCTGGATCAAAAGAAAAGAGAGTCTTTTTCGGTAATTCAGGCGCTGAAGCCATTGAGGCGGCTCTCAAACTGGCGCGATATCATACCAAGCGGCCCCGAATTTTGGCTTTCCTTGGGGCTTTTCATGGACGGACCATGGGGGCCCTCTCTTTGACAGCCAGCAAAGTGATTCATGAAAAAGGGTTCTCCCCGCTTGTCCCTGGGGTGACCCATGTTCCTTATGCCTATTGTTACCGCTGTCCTTATCATCATCAGCAATATCCTGGTTGCAGCACTGCCTGTGTCGATTGGATTCGTGAAGACCTCTTCAAACGGAGCATTCCCCCTGAGGAAGTGGCGGCCATCTTCGTTGAACCCATTCAGGGCGAAGGGGGCTATGTGGTGCCTCCGCCAGAATTTCATCAGAAGCTTTATAAGCTGGCAAAGGAGTTTGGGATTCTCTTTGTGGATGATGAGGTTCAGAGCGGAATGGGAAGGACAGGAAAGATGATGGCGATTGAGCACTGGGGGGTCGTCCCCGATATCATCGCCTTAGCAAAGGGAATTGCTTCAGGGATGCCCTTGGGAGCGACTGTCTCCCAGAGCGAAGTGATGGATTGGGTCCCTGGTTCTCATGCCAGCACCTTTGGCGGAAACCCCATCAGTTGCCGAGCTGCCCTGACCACCATTGAACTCCTTGAGGAAGGATTCATTGAAAATGCTGAACGCATGGGGGCCTACATCCTCGAAAAACTGAAGGGACTCCAGAAGCAATTCCATTTGATCGGCGATGTGAGGGGAAAGGGATTGATGATCGGGATAGAATTGGTGAAAGACCGGCAGACGAAGGAGAAGGCGATCGAAGAAAGGAGTAAGGTCATTCAGGCCTGTTTTGAAAAAGGGCTTCTTATTTTAGGATGCGGGGAGAATGTGGTTCGTTTCATCCCGCCTCTGATCATCACTCAGAGAGAGGCGGATACTGCTCTCGCCATCTTTGAGGAAGTTTTGAGGAAGGTGGAAAAGACATTAAAAAATCGTATCGTTGTTCCCAAGAGAAAATGATGAGGGGTAGTGTAAGTTGCGATTGGAAGGAAGAAACTCTCATTTAGATTTTAAATTTTGGATTAACTCGTCACAGGTGAGTAGATAGGCGAAGCCGAAGCCTAAATTCTTTAAGGTGGCAAGGTGGTGATCATCCTTTCCAGTGGCTGTCCCGTCGATCAGGAAAAAAACTCTGTAATCCCTCATAAAGGCATCCCGCGCCGTGGTCTCACAGCAGAGGTTCGTCATCACCCCTGAGATGATCAGGTCTTGAATTCCTCTCGATCGAAGGATCGAGTCGAGATCAGTCTCATAGAAGGCGCTGTAACGTTTCTTAGGGAGAACCTTATCTTTTGACTCGATCTTAATCTCTGGAAGAAATTTCCAATTCTTTGTCCCGTGAAGGATAACCTCGCCCCACCACTGCCCAAGGACTCCCCCATCCGAGGGAGGATCGGTGTGTCCATGCTGTGTGAAGATGATCGGAACATCCTTTTGCCGACAGGATTGAATTACCCCCAAAAGATTTTTCAAGATGGGTTGGACAATTCGCTGAAAAAAGTTCTGGATATCGATGACGAGGAGGGCAGCATGTGTCGGATCGACCATCGCTTTCCTCTCCCGATAGGGTCCCAATTCCTTCAAGATTTTTTCAAGATCGACCTTCATAATGTTCCATCTTACAAAGAAAGAGGGAACAAAGGCAACCCCAAATTGTGAGGATTCTGAAAAAGTTCAGAAATCTCTTCGAGAGAGTGTGAAGTATTTTTTCAGAGCTCTCAAATTAAACTCAAATTGAACTATTGACATCCTTGGTGTGAATGGATAAAATGACGGCCTGTTGAGAAGATGAAGGAAATCAAACAAGAAGGAGGTGAAGGAGAAACCCCTTTTAGTTAAAAGTTGATGGTCTCGTAAAAAGTCTATCAATCTGTCACTCCTGCCCCGTATCAAGTACGGGGTAAACTCCACCAGGAGTCCAGCCGCCGGCCCATAGGGCCTATGGCCCGGAGGGAAGTATTTGAATTCACTGGATTCCCGTTTTAACGGGAATGACGATAATGGGCTGAATCGGACTTTTTACGAATCCATCATAGTTGGTAAATTCACAATTTTTTTATTTTGTTATGAAGGAGGACGGTATGAAAGCAAGTAAAAGAATTTTCCTTTTTTTGTTTGTTTCGGTCTTATCTATTCTGATTGTTTCTCCCACCCTTTTTGCCCAAGTTAAGGAAGTCAAGATTGGGGTTATTCTTCCACTGTCTGGCCCTCTGGCTCCTATCGGGAAAAGCTTAAAGGAAGGGGCTGAGCTGGCTGCGGATATCGTTAACAATAAATATCCTGAGCTGGACATCTCGATCGCTAAATGGGAAGGAATTCCAAATTTAGGTGGAGCCAAGATCAAACTCATTTTTGCCGACTCGAGAGGAGATCCAGGTTGGGGGTCTGAACAGGCGAAAAGGCTCATAGAAGATGAGAAAGTGGTGGGTCTTTTAGGCGCCTATCAGAGCGCAGTGACGAAAACAGCCTCTGTGGAAGCCGAACGAGCAGGTATTCCTTTTATTAACCCAGATTCAACCTCTCCAGCACTGAGCAAGAGGGGGTTTAAATGGTTTTGGAGGGTAACGCCCCACGAAACCTGGTTTACAAAAGATCTGTTTGACCTCTTAGATGGCCTGACCAAAGGGAAAGCCCCCGGTGTAAAGGCTGTCCCTAAAAGTAAACTCGAACCCTTAGCTGTGGCTGCAGAGAATACGGAGTGGGGGGCGGCTTCGTTGGCAGAGATTGAGAAATTCGCTAAAGAACGAGGATGGAAGATTGCCGAGGGTTTCAAGTACCCACATACGGCTGCCGATTTGACGAGTGAGACAAGAAAGATGATTGCCTCCAAGGCTCCTACCTTTCTATTTGCTCCCTATGTGGCAGATGCTATCCTATTTGTTAAGACGATGAAGGAGATGAAGGCTAAACCACGCCTCATCTGGGGACAGGATGCCGGATTTGTAGAAGCTGATTTTTACAAGACCCTGGGTGCCGATGTGAATGGTATTTTAACTCGAGACCTTTTTTCTGCGGAGATGGGTAAGGTTAAACCAGTGGCGGGCAAACTTAACGAGATGTATAAGAAAATGACCGGTTATGACTTCTCCGGTAGTTCTGCAAGGGATTTTGTTGGTGTCCAAGTCTGGGCCCATGTTCTAAACAATGCTAAATCTACCAGCCCGGAGGCCATTCGAAAGGCCCTCAATGAACTTCATATCCCCGGAAAAGAACTCGTTATGCCCTGGAAGGGTGTAAAGTTTGGATCCCCTTTCCCTAATGATACCCAACAGAATGAGCTTGGCTCAGGGGTCATTAATCAGTATCAAGGATATCCAGACGGAAAATTGCATATCATCTATCCTTTTGAATTCGCGACCTCCAAATTGATCTATCCCTTTCCGGGCTGGAAGTAAGATTTAGAAGGTTAATCTCTTATAGCCTTGTTGTAAGGAAACGGCAGCATCGCTCCATTGCGGGGCTATGCTGCCGTTTGTATCATTTTGAGCGGTTAAGGTAGAGATGGAATTAGCAACCCAATTAATCGCTTACGGCATATTGATGGGATTGGTCTTTGCTCTGATTGCCCTGGGCCTATCCCTGATCTTTGGGGTCATGAATATCGTTAATTTCGCCCATGGGGAATTCATGATGGTGGGAATGTATGTCGCTTTCATCATTTCATCTTATTTTCATCTCGACCCACTGATTTCCCTGCCCTTTGCCGCCGCAATAGGATATTTACTGGGGGTGGTGAGTTACCATTTCCTTATTCATCATATTCTTCGGGGGCCTATGGTAGCTCAGCTCTTCGGGACATTCGGGTTAATGCTCTTTCTTCGCTATCTGGCCATGTTCATTTTTACTCCAGATGTTCGTTCCATCAAACAGGGGATTCTGGTCGGAAAAACACTTTCCATCGGGTGGCTTACGATTGATGTCAGCAAAGGGGTATCCGGCGGGCTTTGTCTGCTTTCGTTTGCGTTAGTCTATTGGATCATCCATCGAACAAAGCTGGGAAGGGCTTTGAGGGCTACCTCCATCGATGCAGAGGCAGCTCGGTATATGGGGATAGACACCAAGAAGATGAATGCTCTGGCCTGGGGGATTGGTGGCGCTACGGTAGCCCTCGCTGGCGCACTCCTGGCCCATTACTATTATATCACGCCTACGATCGGAATGCTTTTTACTATCATTGCGTTTGCCACTGTGGCTTTGGGTGGATTTGGAAGTATTGTAGGGGCTTTTCTTGCCGGTCTCATGATCGGTCTCATCATGGTCTTGAGCGGGCAATATGTGAGCGAGCTGAAGTTTACCTTCATTTATATTTTGTATTTCCTGGTAGTCGTATTTAGACCTCGAGGCCTATTCGGGTGGTAAGATGCGGCAGGTGCTGAAAGATATCTTCTCATTTGAAGACCGCCCTCGTTTTGAACGGATCGGTTTTGTTGTTTTTATTTTGATCATCCTCGTTTTCCCCTGGATGGTCCACTCAGCCTATGGCAGGGTAGTGATGATTAAATTCCTCCTCTTCGCCCTGTTTGGTTTGGGCTGGAACCTCATCGGTGGGTACGGGGGGCAGGTGGACCTTGGACAGGCCAAAAATGTGGGGTTTGGAGCTTATGCTACCGCCCTGATGATGTTCTGGTGGAATACGCCATTTTGGGTAACGGTTCCGATAGGTATGATCGTCGCGGCAGCAGAGTCTTTTGGGGTCGCCTATCCCATGTTCCGCCTTAAAGGCCATTACTTCGCTATTGCCACACTCTGCGTCGCCTTGGTCTGGAAGGAGCTTTTCGTTTTCTGGGACTGGACAGGGGGGGCTCGAGGGGTAGAATTAACGATAAGACCAACCCCTGACTTTACCTATATGCAGTTCGGATCACCCATTTATTATCACTACTTTATCTTCCTCCTTTTTATCACACAGCTCTTATTTATGAACTGGTTCAGGAAGTCGAAATTGGGTTATGAGCTCCAAGCGGTCAGAGATAATGAAGATGCGGCTGCAAGTCTGGGAATTAATGTTTATCGTACAAAAGTCATAACTTATACCATTACAGGCGGTTTAGGTGCAGTAGGGGGCAGCTTTATGACCGTCTATTATCTATATATTGATCCCGACTTTGTGATGCCTCTGGATCTATCCATCCTGATTGCCATGACCGTAATGGTCGGAGGAGCGGGTTCTCTCTGGGGGCCTATCATTGGTGCCGCAATACTTATCCCCCTGGATATGTATCTCGGTGCTTGGCTGGGGGCAGGGAAACGTTTGGGCATCGATTTCATGGTTTACGCTGTTATCATGATGGTCATTGCCGCCCGTGAGCCGAGAGGAATTTGGGGGATTATTGAAAGGCTTAGAAAAAAAGGATGAAGTAAAGGATGTTACTGGAAGTAAAGAATCTGGTGAAGGAATTCGGTGGGGTGGTTGCCAACGCCGATATCTCTTTAGGGCTGGAGCGAGGAAAGATTTTTGGCCTGATCGGTCCAAATGGAGCGGGTAAGACCACTCTGTTCAATTGCATTGCCGGCTACTATAAACCCACTCGTGGAAACATCTTTTTCGAAGGGAAAGACATTACCGGCTGGCCAGCCCACCGTGTCACAAAAGTGGGAATAGCCAGGACTTTCCAGAGTATGAAGATCATGCCAAATCTGACCGTTGAAGAGAATGTAATGGTTGGGGCATTCTGCCGGATCAGTAATCGACTGGTGGCCAGAAGGGATGCCCAGGAGATATTGAAGTTATTAAATCTCGCAGAGGAAGCAAATGTCCTTCCCACGGAGCTTCCCATTGCCACTCAGAAAAGGATTGAACTGGCTCGGGCCCTGGCCACGAGACCCAAACTTTTAATGCTGGATGAGATTGCAGCCGGCCTCAATCCTCTGGAAATCAAAGAGATTGTGCAAACCTTGCTAAGGATAAAAGAGGAGAGGGGGTTGACCCTTTTCTTAACAGAACATGTGATGGAATTTATCATGACCATCTCGGAAGTCGTAACGGTGATGGCCGCGGGGAGAAAGATCGCCGAAGGCTCTCCGGAGGAGGTGGCAAGGGAAGAAAAGGTCGTCGAGGCCTACCTTGGGGAAAGATATGCTAAAGGTAAATCAGATTAAAGTTCATTATGGGAGGATTCCCGCCCTCCACGAGGTGTCGTTTGAGGTGAAGGAAGGGGAACTGGTTGCAATGGTGGGTGCCAATGGGGCCGGTAAGAGCACCACTCTAAAAGCAATCGTTGGAGCCCTTCGCCCAGTATCCGGGAACATCGAATTTAACGGAATAGACATCACCGGAAAGAATTCGGCAAAAATTGTTCGACTCGGGATTACCTATGTACCGGAGGCAAGACATATCTTCGGACCCTTAACCGTGGAGGAGAACCTACTTTTAGGTGCCTTTACCTTAGACTCAAAGCACGATATCGAAGAACGCTTAGACCACGTGTATCAACTTTTCCCCAAACTGAACGAACGGCGCACACAAAAGGGAGAGACTTTGAGCGGAGGAGAACAGCAGATGCTGGCTATTGGCAGGGGATTGATGTCGAATCCTAAACTCCTCATGCTCGATGAACCCTCCCTGGGATTGATGCCGAAACTTGTCACGGAGATGTTTAAAGCCATCTCTTTACTGAAAGAGGAGGGGCGCACCATTCTTCTGGTGGAGCAGAATGTTCGAGAAGCCCTGGAGCTCGCTGACCGGGGATATATTTTGCAGACCGGTCGAACCATCTCCTCAGGCCAGGGAACCGAGTTATTAGAGTCAGAGATCGTCAAAAAAGCCTTCCTGGGGTTGTAAGCATTAGATGATCAACAATCATCGTCCAAAATACTTGACCCTTAATCGTTCCAAACATATAATATCCCCAAATCCCGCATGAAAAATTCGCCTTAAGGATCGTTATGGCTAAAGAAGCCAAGGCCAGAATCCGAATTAACGATTATCTATAAAGGTCGGGATGGCGAATTCCAGAGGCTGATAGTGGACGAGATTGATGCGGAACGGGAGATGGTAGAGGCGAACCGGAAGTTGATCGAAATTTACAAACGAAAGATTCAGGCCAAGCCGGCGGAGATTTGGGGAGGAGGAAAGAATGACTAATTTTGAATCGATCATTATTAATTCGGGAGCGAAGTGAGCATGGCAAAGAACAGAGCATCCTTACTTCCGGCGGGATACGGTAAATTTCTGGAGGACATTAAACAGCGCGTTCGTGCAGCACAGGTGCGGGCGACGCTTTCAGCAAGCAGGGAATTGATCGCTCTGTATTGGGATATCGGCAAGGGCATCATCGAACGCCAGCGCGCCGAGGGCTGGGGCAAGGCCGTGGTGGAGCGGCTGGCAAAAGACCTCCAGAAGGAATTTCCCGGCATAACGGGATTCTCCTCTCTGAACGTGTGGCGGATGCGCGCCTTCTACCTGGCCTGGACTGCAGACCTCAAGAATCTGTCACAGCCTGTGACAGATTCGGAGATCGAGGAACTGTCACACCTTGTGACAGAAATTCCATGGGGCCATAATATTGTGCTCATTCACAAGGTCCGTGACCCTGTGACTCGCGTCTGGTACGCCCGGAAGACCCTCGAATACGGTTGGAGCCGGGCTATCCTTATGGCGCAGATCGAGTCCCGCCTGCACAAACGCGAGGGCGCGGCGATCACCAATTTTGCCGCTGCGCTGCCTTCTCCACAGTCAGACCTCGCTCAACAAGTCCTCAAGGACCCATACGTCTTCGACTTCCTCACCCTCGCTGCCGAGGCACGCGAGCGCGAGCTGGAACAGGGATTGCTCGACCACCTCCAGAGATTCATGCTCGAAATGGGTATGGGGTTCGCCTTTGTGGGGCGGCAGGTTCACCTTGAAGTAGGCGGCCAGGATTATTACCTTGATCTGCTCTTTTACCATCTCAAATTACGCTGTTTTGTGGTTATCGATCTTAAGACAGGCGAGTTCAAACCGGAATACTCCGGTAAAATGAACTTCTACCTTTCCGCCGTAGACGATCAGATGCGCCATTTGGATGATCATCCCTCCATTGGACTTTTGTTGTGCAAGGAAAAGGACAGGCTGACCGTTGAGTACGCCTTACGCGATGTGAAGAAACCAATAGGCGTGGCAGAATGGCGAACACGACTGGTCGAGTCCCTGCCGAAACAGTTGCAAGGCAAGTTGCCGACGATTGAACAAATTGAGAGAGAACTCGGAGGGAACGGCTAATAGCCCTATGAAGACTATCAAAGACATGCCGGAACATGCCCGGCCACGTGAGAAATTGCGGGAGAAGGGGCCGAAAGCCCTCACGGATGAAGAACTTGTCACAGCCATTCTCGGTATGGGAACAACTGGCGTTGATGTGAGAACAATGGCCAAGCAGGTTGTGAGTCTGATCCGGGAGCACAAAGAGGGACTATCGCTGGACCACCTACTTGAGGTCCCCGGTATGGGATTGGCCAAGGCAGCGCAGATTCTATCGGCCTTTGAACTTGCACGACGTCACCTGTTTAAAGATATAGTGAAGATTATATGTGCACGGGACATCCTGCCACCTGTTAGTGACATTGCCGGAAAACAACAGGAACACTTTGTTTGTATTTCACTGAACGGGGCGAATGAGGTTATCGAAAAGCGCGTTGTTACCATTGGTCTTCTCAACAAAAGTCCAGTCCATCCCCGAGAGGTCTTTGCCGATGTCATTGCTGACCGTGCGGCGGCCGTGTTTTTTGTACATAACCACCCATCGGGAGAACTTCAACCGAGTGAATTCGACTTGAACATCCATCGCCAGCTTACCGAAGCAGGCAAGATTCTTGGTATTCAAGTTCTTGACCATGTCATCGTTACCCGAAAAGGCTACTATAGCTTCCGGGAAGCAGGTTTATTAGTTCAACCAACTTGATTGATGATCAAATTGAAGGATGGGGTTGAATAAACTATGGTAAGAAAGATGTAACAGGCACAGAACAGAAAAGAATGAAACCAATCACTTCTAAAGATCTGCTAAAGGATCTCCGAGAATTAATTGCAGCGGCGCGGCAAGACGTGGCTCGCCAGGTCAACTCCGCCCTGGTGCTGCTTTACTGGCGAGTGGGTAAACGCATCCGGCAGGATGTCCTGAAAGAGAAGCGAGCGGAATATGGGGAGCAGATTGTCTCCGCAGCGAGTAGAGAATTGGCTGCTGAGTTTGGTCAAGGATTCTCAGAAAAGAATCTCTGGCACATGATTCGTTTTGTAGAGGTTTTCCCCAACGAAGAGATTGTCTCCGCACTGCGGAGAGAATTGAGTTGGACCCATTTCAAACAGATCATCTACCTCGACGACCCCCTCAAGCGTGACTTCTATGCCGAGATGTGCCGTATTGAACGGTGGAGCACTCGCACCCTCGAAAAGAAAATCGGCGGTATGCTGTTTGAACGCACAGCGCTGTCCAAGAAGCCGGAGAAAGTGATACGTGAAGAACTTGATACCCTTCGCACCGAAGACAAACTTACGCCCGACCTGGTCTTCCGTGATCCGTATTTCCTCGATTTTCTCGGATTAAAAGATCGCTACATTGAAAAGGACGTAGAGGATGCGATCATGCGGGAAATGGAAAACTTTATTCTGGAGTTGGGTGTCGGCTTCACCTTTGTGGCCCGACAGAAGCGTATCCAGATAGACAACGATGATTATTACCTTGACCTGCTGTTCTACCATCGAGGTCTCCGTCGGTTGGTAGCGATAGATCTGAAGTTGAGAGACTTTCAGCCCGGCGACAAGGGCCAGATGGAGTTCTATCTGCGCTGGCTGGCGAGATACGAAAAACAGCCGGAAGAGGAATCACCCATCGGCCTGATTCTTTGTGCTGGAAAGAAACGTGAAACCATTGAACTCATGGAGCTTGAAAAAGGAGCTATTCGGGTAGCTTCTTACTGGACTAAGGTATTGCCGCGCAAATTATTGCAGAAGAAACTGCATGAGGCCATTCAGCACGCCCGCATTCGGCTGGTACAAATTGAACCGTTGAACGGAAAGAAACTGCTTCCAGAATAAGTTAGAAACAGGCAAGATTGTTGATATCCATATCCCTGGCTAATTAGCTCACGAAAGTTTTTAATGACCATGAATGACTTAAAGCTGTCCGGATATATTCCTGGCGCCATCGGTCGAATTGCTGAACTTCATGCGAGGTATTACTACCAGCATTGGGGTTTTCATCTTTTCTTCGAATCCAAAGTGGCCACTGAGCTTTCAGAGTTTCTGCGACGCTTTAACGAAGAGCATGACGGGTTTTGGGTAGCCAATGTAGAAGAAAAAATTGTAGGCTCGATTGCCATCGATGGGGTCAATCACGATAGCCAAGGGGCCCACCTGAGATGGTTCATTGTGGCGCCGCAGAGCCAAGGACATGGCGTTGGAAAGATGTTGCTTGAAGAAGCCGTCGAATTTTGCCGAAAGAAGAAGTTTGGCCGAGTATATCTTTGGACTTTTACGGGTCTCGATCCAGCGCGCCATCTTTATGAAGAATGTGGGTTCAAACTTTGCGAGGAACGTGAAGGCAACCAATGGGGAAGAACCGTCACTGAGCAAAGGTTCGAGCTTATCCTCTGACGATCCTCTCGGAAAAAATAACGTCACGAAAGATTGCGACTGGGCATAAAATAGATTATTAAAACTATCATGAAAGACATCCATCAACTCAATCCCGGAGAAATCCGAGCCATCATTCGAAGAAGGAAATGGGATAAACCCACGGCAGGGTTGGCTATGGGTTATGCTCAGGCCAATCTGGTCATCCTCCCTCAGAAATACGCTTTTGATTTTCTCCTCTTCTGTCAGAGAAATCCAAAACCCTGTCCTCTGCTTGAAGTATTAGAACCAGGGGAATTCGGGACGAAGTTTTTGTCTTTGGATGCCGATATGAGAACGGATATTCCGCTTTATAACATTTACCGAAAGGGGAAGTTAGGAAGGGCTGTAAAAGAGATCAGGAGCCTCTGGGAAAAAAACTTCGTCAGCTTTCTTTTAGGTTGCAGTTTTTCTTTTGAAGAGGCTTTACTTCGGGCAAACATTCCTATCCGCCATATCGAAGAGAATAAAAATGTTCCGATGTTCATTACCTCCATTTCCTGCAAACCCGCTGGAATCTTTCATGGACCAATGGTTGTCACCATGAGACCCATTCCGTCAGAACAAGTTACTCGAACTGTTCAGATAACCTCTCGCTATGCTTTTGTTCATGGAGCGCCCATTCATATCGGTGATCCCACAACGATTGGAATTAAAGATCTCAGAAAGCCTGATTTCGGAGATCCGGTGACGATTAAGAAGGGAGAGACCCCGGTATTCTGGGCTTGCGGCGTGACTCCGCAGGCTGTTGTGACGAAGGCCAGACCTGACCTCTGTATCACTCATGCACCCGGCCATATGTTTATCTCAGATCTACTGAATGAAGAGCTAGCTGTTCTCTGATTCATTCTTAGAGGAAACACCCATCTTTTTCATTCCTGCGGAAGCAGGAATCTATATGTTTATGTGAAACCTATATCTGGATTCCCGTTTCCACGGGAATGACAGAATGGAGAAAAGGAGCAAGGAATATTGTAGGGGGAAAGGCCCTTTATTAAACAAGAGTTATCGACTATAATCTTCATCGCACCCAAGCGGGTCAGAGGTGGCGTTGGCATTTACTAATGACGATCTTTTATCGCCCCCCTGCCTACCGCAGGCAGGCAATAAATGAGGGCGCACCAATTATTATCGGAGGCAATTTCCATGGACAAGAAAGAAGTTTATGAGAAACATAAAAAATATTTAGTGCCCTGTGTGGCCACCTATTACAAAGAGCCCCTTGTCCTGGATCGGGGAAAAGGGAAGTATGTCTACGACATTGATGGGAAGGAATATCTCGATTTTTTTGGAGGCATTGTCACCATCAGTGTCGGTCATTGCGATGATGAGATCACTAACAAGACATGTGAACAGATGAGAAGGTTACAGCATACTTCAACCCTCTACCCCAATATCCCAATGGTTTCCCTTGCTGAAAAAATGGCCCAGATCACCCCTGGCAAGTTACAAAAATCCTTCTTCACTAATAGTGGATCAGAAGCTATCGAGACAGCCATTCTCTTGGCACAACTTTATACAAAAAGCCATGAGATCATCGCCCTTCGTTATTGTTATAGCGGAGGAACTCTTCTGACTATGAATATCACGGGTCACGGTAATTATCGTCTTGCCGAAAGCCTCGTCCCTGGTATCAAACACGCTCACAACGCCTACTGCTTTCGATGTGCCTTTGGAAAGGAGTATCCACACTGCGATCTCGATTGCGCGAAGGATGTGAAAGAATTGATCGAGACCACCACTTCCGGACATCCCGCTGCCTTTATCGCTGAACCCATCCAGGGCGTTGGAGGATTTATTACCCCGCCGAAGGAGTACTTCAAAGAAGTCGTCTCCATCGTAAAAAAATATGGAGGGCTCTTCATCTGTGATGAGGTTCAAACAGGTTGGGGAAGGACAGGAGGAAAGATGTTCGGGATCGAACACTGGGAAGTGGAGCCCGACATCATGGTGATGGCTAAAGGAGCAGCCAACGGCGCTCCTCTCGGTATCACGATTGCCACCCCTGAGGTAGGAGATTCCCTCAAAGGATCACACCTCTCCACCTTTGGTGGAAATCCAGTCACTGCCACGGCTATCCTTGCGACTATCGAAGTCATCGAGAAAAGGAAACTTGTCCAGAATGCCGAGAAGATGGGTATGTATTTAAGAGAGCGGTTAAACGGGTTGAAGGAAAAATATCGAGCGATCGGTGAAGTTCGCGGGATGGGTTTGATCCAAGGCATGGAGATTGTGAAGGTGAAGAAGGAACCCGCGCCAGATTTCGTCGCTGAGATCTTCGAAAGCACAAAAGAACAGGGGCTCCTCATTGGAAAGGGCGGCCTCTATGGAAATGTCATCCGGATCACACCTCCGTTAACTGTTGAGAAGGGGGAGATTGATCAAGCCATTCAAATCATGGATCGAGCCTTTGAAAAAATTCAGGCCTCTCGCGCAGTTTGACAATTCATAAGGATTTAGGTAGGCTCTCAAAGCCAATCATTAGGTCATTGTAGAATGTGGATTTCGGATTGCGGAGTATAAATATTAAGGAAAAAAATTGAAGATCGAACGATCATTGAGAGAAGTTAAGAAAGATGAATTGATCAAACTTACACAGGATTTGATCCGAATTCCAAGCGTCAGAAGCCAAAAGGATGGGAATAATGAGGAGAAGGTAGCCTATTTCCTCTCCCATCTTCTGGAGGAGATGGGACTCGATGTGGTCATCGAGGAAGTGGAACCTGGTTCTCCAAATATCATCGCGGTACTTCAGGGCGAAAGTAATGGGCCCTGCCTGATGTTTGAATGCCATACCGATGTGGTCACTGAAGGCGATGCCTCCGAATGGAAATATGGCCCCTATGAAGGAAAGTTAGTGGGGAATCGAATTTATGGAAGAGGGGCCTGTGACACCAAGGGAAATTTAGCCGCTGCCATAAAAGCTGTCCAGACGATTAGTCAATCAGGCATTCCTTTCAAGGGGAGGATTCTTTTAGGCATCCTGGTTGATGAAGAAGGGATGATGAGCGGGGTAAAACATTTCATCCGTCAGGGATGGGCCAATGATGTCAATGCGGCGATTATCTGTGAGCCCGTGGATAATCATCTCTGCATTACGCAGAAAGGAGCCCTCCGGGCTGAATTGATCACGAGCGGAAAGATGAGCCATGGGGCCATGCCTTTAGCCGGTCTCAATCCCATCCCTCCCATGATATCGATCCTGGAAAAACTTAGGCAATTGGAGGAAGAAGAGATTGAAAGATTGGGAAAGAACACCTTTTTGGGATATCCGAGCATCACTCCCACTGTGCTTCAGGCGCCCGTGAAAGGGGAACCCCAACTCAATGTCGTCCCTTATCAGTGCAGGGCATTACTCGACATCCGAACAGTTCCAGGTCAGTCTCATGAAGCTTTGAAGAAGCAGATAGAGGATATTGTCAAGGAGGAAGAGAGATCGGTCAATGCCAGTCTCGATTCCGGTCCTTTAAAAGAAATGAGAGAGACGCTTGAAAAGGGTCTCTCTAAAGGAATATCGTTTCAGTCAACACTCGATGTGTTTGAAGATCGGCCTTGGACCAAAACCTCTCAAGAGGAGCGGATTGTCCAAGCTGTCTCGAAAGCGATTCGATCCATGACAGGAAAGGGACCTGCTTACGGGGGTGTCCTCGGCGCGACAGACGGCACCTTTTTATCTGCCTGGGCGGGAATTCCTATTGTGACTATCGGTGCGGGGGAATGGATGATTCCCCATCAAAAGGACGAATGGGTTTCTGTTGAGGACCTTGAGCTGACGGCAAAAATCTATGCCGCCAGCGCCCTCGAATTTTTGAATTTCTAATCTTCCAAGGTTTCGTCTGACTTCGAGGCCCTCTCTTCTTCCACGGCCTCATCCACCATCTGGTCTACATCTTCACCCATATCTTCCCCAAGTTCCTTGCCCATCCGTTTCATCCATTTGGCCATGCTCTTCGGATCCTTCTCGTCCAATCCGCCCCATTTCGATGGGTCAGCCAAGCTTTCCATTCTGCTTTCTTCCGAAAGGATCACCCTCACCCTCGAGAGGACGCGGGACATCTTTTTACTTTTACATCGTTTGCATTGTGGGGTAAAGGTCTCATCGGTTTTGATCAAAAGAAATTCAGAGATCTTCCCACAATCATCACAACGATACTCGTAGATTGGCATATCGTTCCCTCCTCCTTTATCTCCTCCCCGCCGGGGAGAGGAGGCCTTGAGGTTTTTTTCTAACAGCAAAATAGAAATACAAGAGATTGATGACGCCCGTGAGAGCTAAGCAGAAAAACATGAAGGGATAGTTGGTCAACTGAAGGATAATGCCCATAATCACGGATCCCATGCCTGCCCCTAAGTCAGTAAGCGCTGTAAAGGTTCCCATAGCTGGTCCTCGAGAGGAACCCGCACGGTCAATAGTATAAGCCACCAAGGCAGGATAGAGAAAGGCAGTTCCCATTCCCCATATGACTGCAACAAGAATAAACATCGTTAAGGTGGTGGAGAAGGCGAGAATGGCCGTTGAAATAATAAGATTGAAGAGACAGGGTAAAATCACCTTTTCTCTGGCATAGATATCCAATATCTTTCCACCCAAACTACGGACTAAAATGAGCGTGATAGCAAAGGCAGCGAAGAAAAGGCCGGGGTTGTCAACTCCCTGACTCAGGGCGTACAGAGGGAAAAAGGCTGTCAGAGCCCCCCAGGTAATGGTGATTAAGAAAGCAATGATGGCTGGGGGAAGCGCTTCCCGACTCAAGAAGGGTTGTTTCTGCGAAGATAGATTTGCCAATGGAAGGCCTGGCATTTTCTTCAATTTGAGAGTGATGAATAGGCAGCATAAAGACAAACCGGTGCAGATTAGGAAAAGGACCTTAAAGTTAAAGGGGAAATTAAACTGGTTTATGAGGACCATTCCGAAGTAGGGGGCCAGAGCAAAAGCGAAATTGATAGATAAATAAAAGTAACTGATGATTTGGCCACGATGGGTTTCAGGAGTAATATTGGCAACCAATGTGAAAGAGGCGGTTGAGAAGAGGGCCAATCCGATCCCTTGAAAGACCCTTACGGCCAAAAGGGGCCAGAAAGGAGGGGCAAAGAGATAGGCGATGGAGGATAAGGCATAGAAGATGGCTCCAGCGATCATGAAGTTTTTTTCAGGGATTTTTAGAAGGGCTCTTCCAATAAGAGGCCTGAGGACTAAAGAGGAGACACTGAGCGCTCCGACCAGAACACCAATCTCTGCCTCCCTGGCTCCCATTTTTGAAAGGTAGATTGGAATGGTTGGTATCAGAATGGAGAACACAGATGAGAAGGCAAATTGAGCGAAGAAACTGAGAACAAAATCTCGGGTTAATATCTTCTGCGTCGCCATATCTCGTCTCAATCTATTTTAATTTTATTGACCCTTCTTTGTAAAGGGTTTTGAAATGCCTCACTCTCGAAACCGTCATGATTCCAAATTCGGATTGACCCATTCGACCGCACTAACTTCTTAGCGGAGACTTTGACAAATCGCTCGATCCGGAGGCTCTCGACGGACTCAATCATGCAGCTTCCTTCGACAGGTTCAGGACACTGAGTTTATCGAAGTGCAGGGTCAACCCTGAGTGAGTCGAAGGGTTGACAGTGGCTCAATTTCTATTAATAATCCATTGTAGACAGAAGAAAATAACGGATTGGAAGGAGGCTCATTCATGGCAAATCCAGAGAGGGTGATCTTAAAGATTGTTTCCGTGAAAGGGACCTGTGCGGCTGGCCATTATGTGGGACAGGAATTTGATCTGAGTAAGGACTTTCTGTTAGGGCTGTCCGGGGACCCTCGGGCCATTTGTCCCGCTGCTTTTCATGTCATCTTTCCTTCATGGCGGGTGCTCCGGCATGGAGGAGAATACCCTTGGGAAGAAGATCGAAATAAAACCACCATTGTCTGCCCCGATCCATTTAATCCCGTGGTGATGGAACTCCGAAGGATAAAAGAGTAGGGTATTTAAAAGAGATTTCTGAAAAAGCCCAGAAATCTCTTCGAGAGCTTGTGGCGGTTTTTCAGAACTCTCTTAAACTGTTCCAAAATTATAAGGAGGATTCATGAAGATGGAATTTAAAACCCTTCTGTTCGACGTTCGCGACAACGTAGCTCACATCATGCTTAACCGTCCAGAGGCAGCCAACTCGATCAACGAAGAAATGGGCAAGGATCTGATGCACGCCGCGTTGCGTTGTGATGAAGATCCTGAGATTCGGGCGGTGTTGATCACTGGAGCGGGTAGGATGTTCTCTGGCGGTGGAGACTTAAAGGACTTCTCTGCCAAGGGCAATCAATTACCGTATTACGTTAAGGAGATCACCACCTACCTCCATGCCGCTATTTCTCGGTTGACACGGATGGACGCGCCGGTGGTGGCAGCGGTCCAAGGAGCCGTGGCAGGGGCTGGAATGAGCATCGCCATTGCCTGTGATATTGTCGTTGCGGCTGAGACAGCCCGGTTCATGGTAGCGTATACGCGAGCCGGTTTGACGCCGGATGGCTCTGCAACCTATTTTCTGCCCCGCATCATTGGTCTCAAGCGCGCGTTGGAGTTGACGCTTACCAATCGCATGTTCTCTGCCCAAGAGGCGCTGCAGTGGGGCCTCATCACCCGCGTAGTGCCAGACAATGAATTACTTGCGCAGGCGAGGGCCATTGCTGTCCAGCTTGCCACTGGCCCGACGCGAGCCTACGGGGTATCGAAGCGGTTATTGCATAGCGGCTGGACTGAAACATTGGAGACCCAGATGGAGAACGAAAGCCAGGCGATTGCCAATAGCGCGCGCACCGCAGATGCTCGTGAGGGGATCACAGCTTTCCTCGAAAAACGTCCAGCGAAGTACAAAGGACAATAGAGTTACTTGGGTTAGATGGTTTCTTGAGTTTATTGTGTTTTCTTCATTCACCCAGGAATGAACACAATAAACCCAATGAACTCAAAAGACCAATTAACCAAAGTCCCTTGAACTTCTTTTGGGTATCTTTTATAAAGCGTTTACCCTGTTAGAAATGATGCGCCACTGCTTTGCAGCGGGTTCAGGTCCCAGAATAATTCCGGCTGAGTTTGATCCCCCGCTGGAATTTCTAACAGGGTAAACCTTCCAGGAGAGAGGTTAATTCATGCAACGAGAAGTGATCAAAGCCAATATCGTCGTCTTTATTGCCAGTTTCTGCACGCTGGTCATTGAACTCGTGGCAGGAAGAATCATGGCCCCCTATGTCGGAGTTTCCCTCTATACCTGGACAAGCATCATTGGTGTGGTGCTTGCGGGCATTAGCATCGGAGCCTATCTGGGAGGCCGGATGGCCGACCGATATCCTCGCTCCTCCACACTCGGCTGGCTCCTCTTTCTTTCCGGCTTAGGGGCATTTTCCATTTCGCCACTGACCAATTTGATTGGCGGGGCCCAATTTCACACAAGTCTGATGACACGGATTCTGCTGATCACCACCATCATCTTTTTTATCCCTTCCTGTCTCCTCGGAATGATCTCGCCTGTCGTGGTCAAACTGACCCTCAACAATCTTGAGAAAACAGGCAATGTCGTTGGAAAGATCTATGCCTTTTCTACCCTCGGCTCCATTCTCGGGACATTTGCCACGGGATTCTATCTCATCTCTTGGATGGGAACTCGTTACATCCTTTTGACAATGGGGGTCATTCTTATCATTTCTGCCTTAATCTTTGGAGGTTTTTTCAGGAGTAAAAAAATCCTTGCCCTCTTTTTCCTTTTCCTTTTTCTTTTCGCTCTCCTACCCCTCGTAGGATTGCACGTATATGCCAAGACCAAACCAGAAGAATTTTCCTTTCCCACCTCTCCCGTCGAATCCATTAAGAGAATGGTTGGCTATGCCTTCAAGGCTCCTTTAGAAGAGGAGACCTATTTTTTTAAGGAGAGCGGTTACTATACGCTTAAATTAAAGAAGAGTATTAAAGGGAACAATGGGAATTCTTTAGAATCTTTAATCCTTGATCATCTGGTTCATTCTTATACCGACTTAAAGGATCCCCTCTATCTCGAATATGAATACATTCGGATGTATGAAGAGATGGTGAGATGGCAGGCGAGGAAGCGGAAATCTTTTAAAACCCTCTTTCTGGGGGGAGGAGGATATACCTTCCCTCGTTTTATCGAGGCAAAGTATCCCGAGGCGGAGATCCATGTGGTGGAGATCGATCCGGAGATCACTCGAGTGGTGAAAAAATATCTGGGCGTTTCAGAGAATTCCAAAATCCGTTCCTTCAATGAGGACGGCCGCTGGTTTGTGATGAATTGTAAGGAGAAGGAGACCTATGACTTTATCTTTGGAGATGCCTTCAATGACCTTTCGATTCCTTATCACCTGACCACCAAAGAATTTGCCATGCAATTAAAAAATCTTCTCAAGCCGGATGGATTGCTTATGGCCAATGTGATCGATAGTTTTAAAAAAGGAGCCTTCATGCCCTCTTATATTCGAACGTTAGAAGAGGTATTTGGAAAAGGAAATGTCCACCTCATGACTCTCAGTTCGGATTATGACAAAATCGGGGTTAGCACTTGCGTAGTGGTGGCGAGTCCACAGAGGTTAAACATGGATGATTTCGTCAGGAAAGTAAAAGGAAAGAGGGGAGAAATGACCTCCCATGTCATGCCTCAAGACCAATTGCAGGAATTTTTAAAGGAGCGTTACTCTGTGATCCTCACGGATGATTATGTGCCCGTGGACAATTTGATTGCGCCCATTTTCGAAGAGCGATTTGGATATCGCCAATGAGAGAGCGATCCGATCCAATTAAACGGTATGTGGTTCTTTCAACCCATCAGCTACCGGTCAAAAACCCTTGACACTTTAGCTCTGCTCAGATTGACAGAGTCCAGGTTCCCAGATAGAATAGTGGAAAGAAGGTTTTCACCTACCTTAGAGGGATGAGTGAATGGATGAGAAAAGAGACTTTGTGATGGTGACCGTGTCTGGCCCGGACCAGCCGGGAATCACCTCTGCTTTCAGCAAAATTCTGGTGGATAATCAGGTGGAGATTGTAGATATCGAACAGGCCTCCCTCCAAGATTTCCTTGGTCTTTCATTCCTGTTGGATATGAGCGGAGCCAAGCAATCCAAGGATGGCGTTCTGAAAGACCTTCTCTTTGAAGCCAGCCGACTTCGCTTGACGCTCAATTTCCGGCTCTTCTCCGAGAAAGAGATGAAGGCCAGAAATAACAAGAACCTTTTTGTCCTAACTTATTTTGGGGATACCCGGGCCCTGTTGGAGATTTCAAATATCCTGGCCGAAGAGAACGCCAATATCGAAATGATCAGCAATCTCACTCGTCACTGCGCGAGTTGTGTGGAACTGACCATCGATGTGAACGGAGTGAAGAACCTCAGCCATCTGAAGGAACGGGTGCTCGCCAAAAGCCATGAACTCAATATCGATCTTGCCCTCCAGAAGATGGAGGCTTATCGTAAAAACAAACGTCTCGTCTTTTTCGACATGGACAGCACTCTGGTGGATATGGAGCTCATTGACGAGATGGCCCATAGGGCCGGGGTCTTTAAAGAGGTTTCAAGAATTACGGAGAAGGCGAGGAGAGGGGATATCGATTTTGAAGAAGCCTTGATCCAGCGTGTGGCGCTTCTTAAGGGATTGAAGGTGGAAGAGTTAGAGAGGATTCGCAATAAGATGAAACTCTCTGCGGGCGCTGAAGATTTAGTAGAGACGCTCAAGGGATTGGGCTATAAGCTGGGTTTGGTAAGCGGAGGATTCGATTACTTTGCCAACTTTCTGAAGGAAAGATTAGGTTTAGATTTTTCCTTTGCCAATCAACTGGAAATCAAGAACGGAGCCCTGACCGGTAAAGTATTAGGAAAGATTGTGGACAATACTTACAAGGCAAAGATCGTCAACATGGTCTCGAGCGAGGAGGGAGTGCTCTTAGATCAGACCGTCGCCATTGGCGATGGGGCCAATGATGTTTTGATGTTAGGCCAAGCCGGCTTGGGAATTGCTTATAATGCCAAAGAAAAACTTGAGCGAGCGGCCAATATGAGCCTGGGCCGAGCCCGCCTTAAAAATATTCTCTACATCTTAGGCATCTCCGAAGAAGAGATGGGTTCCTGGAATGTCTGTGACCGTCCTGTTTAATACTCATGTGTCCTCCCAGTAAAACCTCGACAAAATTTTACTTTAGGTTATTATTTTGAAAAAGGAAAAGGCAGGAGAGAGAAGGTGATGATCCATGCAAAATAAGAAAAGGTTTATGATGATCGGGGTTTTTGCAACTCTGACAATCTTAACTCTTTTAGTCAATCCCCTATGGGCTGATTCTAAAATTTACTATGGAAAGGTCGTGGGCACAGAGTTCAATGTGATTCAGGTAAGGGATGATCATGGGAGAATCTCCTGGTTCTGGATGGGGCATCGCACACATTTTGAATCAAGGGTGCCTTTCTTTGGAGATAGGGTGAGAATTGAATATGTAAAGGATAAACTCGGAAGAAATGCCGTGACACGGATTAAGGTGTTGAGGTAAGAGTTTGGATTTCCTGCCTTTGACTAATTCTTCAAACGGTAGGAGTGGAAAGTGGATTTAAACAGGTATCTCAAGAAGAATTCTATCGTAATTTACTTTTGGGACTGTCTTCTCCCTCCCTTCCTTTGTCTTCTCAAGTTCAATTAGCCCTATTCGGGCAAGGAACTGGACGTCGTCGAAAGTATTTTTGATGTCTCTCTTGAGAAACTTTGCGAGTTCGTAGATCGATGTTGGATGCTCCTTTTTGATCGCTTTTAATATTCTCAATCTTTCTTCTGAAAGTATCTTCCTCATGGCTTCAATGTTTTCAAAAGAAATTCCTTCGTGTCTCTTAACCTTCTCCCCCTTTTCAAGCTTTCCCCATACCTCTTCAACCTCATTAAAGAGACCCTCTTTGGTCTTTATGGATATTCTTATATCTCTAACTCTCATAGGTAGTCCTCCCTATCTTTATTTCCTGAAAGGAACCATCTTCAAAATACCTCTTCTCGCGGTAAATGAGACTTGCCCTCATATTGGTCTATTGATACCATATATTGGCGAACAAATCAAGTTCATGGTATTGCTTTTTTCTCTTCAATCCCTCAAATTGACAACTGTGCTACGTGCGATATATATTCTTTTTACCTCATAACTATGCAAGAAAGAATTATGTTGAGGAGAAAGGATGGATATGGCTACTAAAGCAAAATCCAAGACACTGAAAAAGAAAAAATCTGATGGAAAGCCAAAGTGCGGACTATGCGGGAAAACAAAGAAACTGACCAAGACAGAATGTTGTGGTCAGTGGATTTGCGATGATGAAGACAAATATGTTCTGTTCTCCTATGCAATGAATAGCTGCTACAGAAATCACAGACGTTATACTCTCTGCGGATACCATCATACTGAAGAACACCCGGGCGAATGGAAGGACTGTCCGAAATGCAGGGACTCCTTTGAAACGGAGATGTATGTCTTTTATGGGACAAATGAATTCAATTTCGAAAAACTTGAAAATCCACCTGCGTACTTGCCGACTAAATGTGCGAGATGCGGCGCAGTAATATCTCTAGGATATGACGGCTATTCAAGTAAAGGAGACAAATACTTATGCGAAGAATGCACTCATAAGGAAATGGAGAGTATCTATCGTCGTGCAAAACGTTGAACCATAGGGGTAATTCTCTTAAAATTGAATTTCCCCTTTCTTCCCATTTTTATTATTTGTCCTTTTGCCAATATTTACTTCTGACCGCTCTTAATACATGGAGTTCGTACAACATCTTGTCAGAAGGAAATTCCTTCTTAACCTCCCTTTCAATTTTCTTCAAGACGGTATCAGGCACTTTCATCTTTCTGGCCAACCGCTTATAGTCGAAATAATCTATCTTTTCCATAGCAACCTCCTCCCTATAATTCTCGTATTGTCAAAAGTTTCTTACTTATAATGCTCAATTCCCTTTATTCTCAAAAGGTTATTTGAAAAGGGCTTGCCTCCCCCCATTGAGATAGGGTTGAATGTAGTTTGTACGGACCACTGGAGGCAAGCCCATATGTCAAAAATAGCCCGTTTCATCATCTGGATATGCTCCAAGTTCACCAAGAACGAAATAGAGCAGATTATTGCCGGCCTTCTCGATGTTCTCGAAGACCGCAATCCAGAAGTTAAGCCAAAAGACGATTTCAAAGAGAAGCACCCCCATTATCGAGACTTCTCGGTTGATCCCTTAGCGCCATTAACTGAACCTCCACAGCCAAAAGAACCTCTCCCCTTGAAGGACTACAAGCAGATCCTTGCAGCCTATAAATTGACCCATGGCAAGCCTTTATCTCCCGTGAAGTATCGCGCTACCTCTCCCCGTGTGCCTCAACAGATTGTCTGTGCCTGTTGTAATGCTCCCCATCGCTATCTCTACTACAACGATGGGATCAAAAGGACTCAACTTCGATGCAAGGTCTGTCACGCCCTTTTTCAAGCCAATAAGAGATTCCAAAAGGGAAAAAAGACCAGGTACTACTGCCCTTACTGCCACCATGCCTTATTTACTTGGAAACAGAAGAAAGAAGTGACGATCTACAAGTGCTGCAACGATACCTGTCCCCATCGGCTACAGAAGATGAATAAACTCAACGAGAGGGAAAAGACATTGGCCAAGAAACGTAGTTCCCAGTTTAAGCTCTCCTACCAGTACCGGCAATACCACTACCAACCCCATGAGCTTACCCATGCCGAACCCGGACAACCGACCGTCGATCTGGCCAAAATCTACAACGCCCCCGATATCCTGGGCCTCATCCTCACCTTTTACGAAACAGGACGAAGGGGACGTCCGTGCAGAACGTGCCTAGCGAATCTGATATTTTAGCCTAATCTCCTCCGGCAACTCTCGACCGCCGACAATCCTCGTCACACAAGAACCAGTCACGCCAAGGTACCGCGCCACCTCTGCTCCCGAATATCCTAACCCTTTCACTGCCACCTGGGCGAATTCCTCCCGTACCTTCAAGATCAATTGTCTTCGGCTCCCTGACCTCAATTCTTCCACCGTCGCTCCCCAGCTCGCACACGCCTGCTGGGCCAACAGTGAAAGATTCATCCGAACCCGATTTAACCGAAGATTCACCTTCCCAACCTCATCCCATTCCTCTAACACTCTCTCTACGAACTCAGTATCCCCCAATATCCTCTCATCTGACGCCGTCTTTTCTCCCCTCCTCCTTAATGCTAATACGTCCGACCATCCACCCATACTCCGTATCAATCCCCCACCCACTAACTCCGGCCTCCGCCCCCTCTTAATCCCCTCTTCCACAAACTTCAAATATTTTCTTCTCTTTCTAACTCCCCTCCCAAAATACGCCAGCACATACGCCGTGTCCTGCCACTCCCGTTTCTGGTATCCCATTAAAGCTGAATGGCCCGACCACTGAGATCTGTTCAACTCTCCCAAGTTCTTCACTACCCCTGCTCTGATTAAATTCAAATGGATATATCGTACCAATTCCATCAAATACGAATTCTCCTGACAGACGATGGACTTATACCGATTTTGGAAGAGATGGCCGTACCGATTGTGACGCCTATTGAATTTCACCACATACCCGGTCAGTAGGCGTCTCATGCTGCGAGCTAAAGGCACCTTTCCTGTTTTGCAGAGCAGATGAAAGTGATTTGGTAAAAGGGACCAAGCGTAAACCTTAAGATATCCCTCTTCAGCGAGGAGCCCAAGCCTGGAAAGGAAATCGTTTCGGTCTTCATCGGTCAGGAAGATGGGCCGTTTCTCGATGCCTCGACCCATGACATGATGAAGAACACCCGGAGCATCTAAGCGCGCTGATCGAGGCATGGAACTAATTTACTCCGAATCCTTATGGACGTCAAGCACGCTCTACACGAACGTCCCCTATATGTCTTTTCCGTCCCCTATATGTCTTTTCGGGGCCGATGAGGGAATTTCCATTGATATTGCTTCCTAAATCAGGCAAGGCCCGTTCTCTGAATAATTTCATCTGTTTCTCAAGGGTATCCTGATTTTCGCCTTCGAGTACTTTGAGGAGTAAACTCAGTTTGGTCACCTCAACGGCCTGTGGGTAAATGTCAACTCCGTAGATATTGTTCAAGAGAATTCTTTTCTTCTCTTGAATCGTCAGATACCATTGACCGCCCCGACCGCGATACATCTCCTTTGGTGCAGGGCTAAAGCCCTGCGCTACATTTCCCTTTTTTGAGTGATGCATGAGATACCAATTCAGGTGATAATCCAGGAGATATTGGTAGGCACCCAGAAGAAAGGAACCTGAACCACAGGCAGGGTCAAGGATGTGAAGGGGACTAATCTGTCTCGGAGTTTTGCCATCGCAGATTTTTCCAACAGTATTCTTAACAATATAGTCCACAATATAGGTTGGGGTGTAATAGACGCCACCGGCCTTTCTCACTTCGGGTTTTTCTTCGACCTTCGCCCGATGGCCTTCGGTGAGCCGGATAACCTTACCCAGAAACTGTTCATAGACATGGCCTAAAATTTCAGCGCCGAGGACTGAGAATTCATAGGGCGATTCCGGATAATAGAAGTTCTTAAAGATATCCTTCAGTGGTTTATCATCTACTTTGAGTTCTGGGGTGAGTAGGTCTGTTTTGAAGTCGAAAAGACCGGAGTTATACTTATCATCGGCATGATAGAATATTTCTCGCAGACGCCGGTAGGTGTTAGTACCATTTAGGAGATTTTGGATCTGACCATAATGCTCAATCCCCCGATCCTCACACATCCGAAGAAAGATGACACGGTCAATGGTGAGTTGAACAGCAAAATTTAGTTCACGGACGGAGAGGTTTGGATTCCTGAAGGCGATGTCTTTAGCTAAGGCCTCACGCCATGACTCTATCTCTTTCAAAAATTCCGCATCTACCTCTGCTGTTCCGCGCTTCTGTCTCTCAGATTCTGCAAATTTATCAAATGAACCTTTAAGAACAGATTCCTTTGAAAGGAGATTGTAAATCTCTTCAAAAGAGTCGAGGTACTGGGTGTATGTGTAAAACCGAATTCGTCCAACACTCGGTTTGTCACTTGGCTTCGGTCGGAGGCGGCAATCGTAAAAGGCCATCTCTTCAAAGTCAGTGAGAATGGAGAGGGGAAGTTTGGCGCTCCAGGCATATCGCCTCAATTGGTAAGCGGGGCTGGTCTGGCCTTTGATATCAACGGATGGTTTCTTGGTTTCGAGGAAGAATTTTCGCACACCACCGACGCGAAAGCAGTAATCCGGCGCTTTCGTAGCTCCGGCAATCTTAATCGCATCCTCATGGATTACATCCTTATATTGTTCGGCATATCCTGCCTTATTGGCCACATCCCAACCCAATGCTTCAAAGAGGGGATCAATGAATTCTCTACGGAGTTGGGTCTCGTTATAGGCAGGACTATGGTAGGCCTCGATGTTTCGTTCGAAGCGCTCAACAAGATTAGATATTTGTTTTAGGGCTTCTTTCATGGGAGGATTTGAGCCTATTATAGTTTTTTGGTAGGAAAGTGTAAAGATAGTATTACCCCCCATCCCAACCTTCCCCCGCAAGGAGGGAAGGAGAGAGGTTGTCAAGAAAGGGATCTGGTAGAAGATTTGACAAAGCAATCCAAAAGGGGATAATTGGGGGACGATGAAAGAGATTGTTGAAGTGGCTGTCGGCCTTCCTATCTTTAAGACATTCCACTATCGCATTCCAGAAAAAATGAAAGACTCTCTCGGGGTTGGGATGAGGGTGCTCGTCCCTTTCAAAGGGAGAAAAGTCACGGGTTTTTCAATCAATCTTCTGGAACAACCTCCAAAAGGCGTAGAGGAGAGGTTACGGGAGGTGGAAGATCTCCTTGACGAGGCCCCCCTGATCGATCCTCAGATGCTCCGCTTTTATCGCTGGATTTCCGATTACTACCTCTATCCATTGGGAGAAGTGATCAAGACCGGCCTTCCGCCAGGGCTTCAACTGAAGAGCGAACTGACCCTGAGCCTCACTCAAAATGGGTTGGAGTTTCTCGCCCAAGGAGGTTTGGAACCGATTCAGGAAAAGGTCTTTAAAGAAATTGGAAGATGCGGGAGAGTCTCTTTAAAGAAGGTATTGAAACGCTTCCTCAAGGAGGTGTCGAGGTCTCAGCTCTTCTCCTGGAAGAGAAAGGGTCTTCTCAATATTGATGCAGAAATAGAAGGAAAAGAGGTCAAGCCGAAATTTGAGAAGGTGGTCCAATATCAAGGAGGTGAGTCTCCCCAACCTATTTCAAAAAAGCAGGCAGAGATTCTGAAGTGGGTAAAAGAGAGAGGAGAGATTTCATATTCTGAGCTGAGTAAAAGATTTAAATCTCCTTCAAAACCCATCCAATCCCTTCAAGCCAAAGGATTCCTCTCACTCTCCAGAAGAGAGGTATGTCGTGATCTCTCTGTTCGATCGGAACTAAAACCTTATCCAAAACCTGAACCCACTTTAAATCAAGAAGCCATTCTCGGCGAGATCCTAAAGGGGATCCGATCGAAGCGGTTTTCTCCATTTCTGATTTACGGTGTCACAGGGAGCGGGAAGACGGAGATTTACCTTCGAGCCATTGAAGAGGTGTTGATCCAAGGACAAGAAGCAATTGTCCTTGTTCCCGAGATATCTTTGACCCCACAACTTCTCTCACGATTTATAGATCGATTCGGAGAGAACCTTGCTCTCCTTCACAGCGGGCTTGGAAGGGGAGAGCGTTATGATCAATGGAGGAGAATCTGGAAGGGAGAGGTGAAGATAGCCATAGGGGCTCGCTCTGCCATCTTTGCCCCCTTTAAAAACGTAGGAATCATTATCGTGGATGAAGAGCATGATCCATCTTACAAACAGGAGGAGAAGTTAAAATATCATGCCAGGGATGTGGCTGTGGTCCGGGCCAAGCAGGCTGAGGCGACACTCCTTTTAGGATCTGCCACCCCCTCTTTAGAATCGTTTTATAACGCCGAGAAAGGGAAGTTTCATCTCCTCAATCTTCCGGAGAGGATTGAAGGAAGACCCCTTCCAAGAGTAGAGGTGGTAGATGTGAAGAAAGAAGGGGGCCTCCTCTCAGAAAAATTAAGGGCAGCGCTTCAAAAAAATATCGAAGATAAAAAACAGAGTTTACTCTTTCTCAATCGCAGAGGGTTTGCCAATTTTATCCTCTGCCCGGATTGCGGTCTCACCTTCAAATGCCCGAACTGCAGTGTGACGCTCACCTACCATCTCCGGGACCGTTCCCTCCGATGCCATTATTGTGATTATCGAATCCAGGCTCCAGGAGACTGTCCGAAGTGTCAAGGCCACCGACTTCAGGGAATGGGGATTGGGACCGAACGCCTGGAGCAGGAGATTAAATCATTATTCCCGGGGGCACATGTTGAAAGAATGGATCGCGATACCACATCGCGACGAAGATCTCATCTGCAGATTCTAAAAAGACTCGAATCCGGAAGTATTGACATCTTAGTGGGAACACAAATGATCGTTAAAGGCCATGACTTTCCCAATGTGACCTTCGTAGGGGTCGTCTCTGCGGATACCTCCCTTCACTTTCCAGACTTTCGATCCAGTGAGAGAACCTTTCAACTTCTCACCCAGGTGGCGGGAAGGGCGGGAAGAGGGGAATTCTTTGGAGAGGTGGTGATTCAGACGTTTAACCCAGACCATTATAGTATTCTCAGGGCAAAAGATCATGACTATATTGGATTCTATCAGGAAGAGATTCAATTCCGAAAAGCCCTGGAATATCCTCCCTTCTCACGATTCATCAATTTTAGATTGGTTGGGAACAGTGAGAAGAGGACGAAGGGGATGGCAGAAGAGATAGGGAGGATTGGACAATCCCTATTGAAAAAGGGGTACGGAAAAGGGATTGAGATCTTAGGTCCAAGCATGGCGCCTTTTGCCAAGATGAGAGGGAAATTTAGGTGGCAGATGCTGGCAAAAGGGAAGAGCCCCCAGTTGCTTCATCAATTTGCTAAGGAAATAGCCTCCAGAATGGAGGCTCCATTGAAAGGGAAAGGGGTCAATCTGGATATTGATGTAGACCCCATTTCCATCCTATAATGGGTTTCAAAAGGATCATTGCATAATGAAAAGTTAACAATGCAAAGTTAACAATTAAAAAGAAGAACTGATCATTGCTAATTTTGCACTGCTAATTTTGCAATGACGATTATGAAACCCAACATTTCATTATTCCAATTAATTTAGGAGATCACTATGATCGACCGGGCGCATGGTTATTTTCAGAGAGAAAAGGAGACGATGTCGAAGAGAAAACGAGAGGCTTATCAAAAGGAAAAGCTCTCTGAGATTCTTCGTTATGGATATCGCTATTCAAAAGCCATTCGGTCAAGGTTTGATGCAATAGGGATTAGACCTGAGAGAATAAAGGATCTGAAGGACCTGGAGAAACTGCCCATCACCAAAAAAACAGATTTAGTCACCGCTCAAAAACAGATTCCTCCTTTTGGAGGGTTTGAGGTGGTCTCTAAGAAGGGGATGAGGAGAATTTATATCTCACCCGGACCGGTGTTTGAACCGGGGGAGTGGGATTATAAAGATACCCGATGGGCTCAGGCGCTTTTTGCATGCGGGATAAGAAAGGGGGATGTCGTTTTAAATACCTTTAACTACCACCTTACCCCTCTGGCTTTCATGCTCGATGAGTCACTAAAGATGCTGGGGGCAACTATCATCCCCGTTGGTCCAGGAAATCTCTCCATGCAAATACAACTAATTCGACAGCTCCATGTCACAGGATTCCTGGGAATGCCCAGTTTCCTTATGTCTTTGATAGAGGCCGCCGAAGGGATGTCCCTTGACCTAAAAAAGGATCTTTTTCTGAAGGCCGCCTTTGTTGGTGCAGAAATGTTTCCGGAGTCGCTCCGGCAAAAGTTGGAAGGGAAACTTGAGATCTTCATCCGGCAGGCTTATGGCACTGTGGATGCCGGTTGTCTGGGATATGAATGTCCGGAGAAGAACGGAATGCACATTCCTGAAGACGTGATGGTTGAGATCGTTGACACGGAGACAGGAAGGCAATTAGAGATCGGTGCCACAGGAGAGATTGTGGCCACCACCTTCAGCAAAGTCTTTCCGCTGATCCGTTTCGCCACGGGAGACCTCTCCTATCTGATCGAAGATCCGTGTCCCTGCAGTCGAACTTCGATGCGTCTCGGAAAGATTCTGGGTCGTACAGATCAAGTGACCAAGGTTTGGGGAATCTTTATCCATCCCTGGCAGGTGGATGAATTGATGTCGAAATTTCCAATGGTGGCCAATTATCAGATCGTCGTCACCAGAAAAGAATATCGTGATCAGATGACAGTTTATATCGAATTGAAAGAGGAGGGTGCTGAACAGGCGGGTTTGAAAAGAAGAGTGGAGAAGGAGATGGAGGAAGTTCTTAAGGTAAAGGGCCAAGTCGAGTTTGTCCAGAGAGGGGGCATTCCGGATCGAGCCAAAAAGATCGATGATCGGAGGATCTGGGAGTAGGAGGAATGGGAAGCGAAGGAAAGATCAAGGTAGGTGGGATCATGGCAAACGGTGGCTTAGCTATAGTCAGTATCCTTTCATTCCCAGACCGACCAGATATACCAGGGATGATTCTCCATGCGATGGGGAAGCAGAATATCAATATCGAATTTGTTGTTCACGAAATTGATATCGAAGGCAGCGGGAATATGACCTTTTGTATCGATCAGAAGCATTTAGAAGCAGCCTTAGAAGTTTTAGAGGGAGTCAAACCCTTGATTGAGGCAAAAGGGATTTCTTATCATCCCAATGTGGCGACCATCAGCGTCTTCGGTCCTCACTTCAGAGAAAGGCCCATGATCTCTGGTTTAATGTTTAATGCCCTCGGAACGGCAGGAATCAATGTCCTGGCCATCAGCACTTCCATCTCCAGTTGCTCCTGCGTGATTCAAGCCGATCAGATAGAGGATGCCATGAGGGCTCTTCACGAAACCTTCGAAGCTCCCCATCAGATCACGAAGTTTGCACCGTAATTAATTCAAAGGGGTCAAGGGTTTTAGGGTTCAAGGGTTCAAGTGATAGGGATTGTAAAAAGATTTGAACCCATGAACCCTTGACTCCTTGAACTCTTGGTTTTTTAAATGGCTATGGAGACTCGTTATTGTGAGGTCTGTGGTGGGGTTCTGGATCAGCACTTTTTTGAATTCTGTCAACAATGCAGAAAATATCTCTGTTTCGATCTCACCGGAAAAGAAAATGCCTGCGCAAAATCTCATCCCGGTCATATTGGGTATTATTATTGTCCCACTTGTCTGGATGATCTGTTTCTTTGCAGAAACTGCGGCCAATACAGGACAAGAGAAGGCTGTTTTCCACTTAAGAATCACATTTGTGAGGGATGTCAAGAAAAACGCTAAGCACTTAGCCCTGTGGAGTAGGCTTGACGCCACTCCACAGGGCGCATAGCGAGGGTTTGTTAATGGAAAAGGCTCTCGAGAGATTGGCTGAACAGATTCTTTCCTTTGACGAAGCCTCCCTGGCCAACCTGAGGGAGAAGTATCGTTTGAAGATCGAGCATTTTGATGGAACAAAGGATTGGGAGAAGTCAGTAATCATCTACTGCATCATCAATGCCGTCAGTTTGAAGAACACCTTTTTTAATGAAAATGTTCTGAAGAGGAAGAAAGAGAGGGAGGGAAAACCCTCGAAAGGCCATCCCAGTCTAAAACGGGTGAAGTAGATGAAACTTCTCCCCCTTTTCATCTTCTGGTGTCTCTGGTTTCTCAACTTTTCCACACGCACCATATTCTCCCCCATCCTCCCCTTGATCGAGGACAGCCTTTCCCTTTCCCATGGAGCAGCCGGCGGACTTTTCACCTCCCTCTCCATAGGTTATAGCCTTACCCTTTTGATCGCAGGACGGTTTGCTTCCATTTGGGGATATAAGAGGACAGTGGTCTTTGGGTTTATGGGGACGGGCCTTGCCCTCCTTGGATTTCAGTGGGTGGAGAGCTACAAGGCTTTCCACATCCTTTTTTTCCTTCTCGGCATTGCCACTGGAACCTATCTTCCTTCCATCATTCCTATTATCACGGAAACCTATGATTACAAACATTGGGGAAAGGCGATAGGATCTCATGACTCTGCGGCCAGCTTTTCTATCTTTTCCATCCCTATTCTCGTTGCCTTCGGCCTGAACTATCTCTCTTGGAAAAACCTCCTCTTGATCTTGGGAATCGTCTCTTTGCTCCTACCCATCTATTTTTGGAAGATCTCTGTTGAACCGAAAAGGGAAATGTCTGAGCAAAAGGGCAGTATTCTTTTATTACTTAAAAGGAAAACAGTCTGGATCATAGGTTTCCTCTGGATATTTGCCGCTGGCTCCTGCTTAGGACTCTATTCCATCCTCCCGCTCTTTCTGGTCAAAGAACGTGGGATTGACTTTCATTTCGCCAACAACCTGTTTGGAATTTCGCGTGTGGGCGGTGTCTTTGTCTCCATCCTTACCGGTTTTTTATTAGATCGTTATGGATACCGAAAAATGCTTGTGTTTGGCATCATCACGACGGGACTCAGTACGATAGGCCTTTCCCTTGCCTCCACCTTCCCTTTGATTGTGATTACACTTATCCTGCAAGCCACCCTCTCCCTTGCCTTCTTTCCTATTGGACTGGCTTCCATCTCAAAATTGACCCCCCTTTCGGAACGGGCAATGGCGACCGGAATGATAATCTCTATCGGGGTGATCTTTGGGTTGGGGTTTACTCCTTTTCTCCTGGGCGTGATTGCGGACCATTTTAGTTTTCAAGCAGGGATTCTGGGGCTCGGGATATTAACAACCTTATCTTCGTTGATGGTCAGGTTTTTAAGAGATGGGTAGGAAGCCACTTTCTCCTTTGAAATCAATACGGTTGTCCCTAAATTTTGGGGGATCAAGATTGAGAAGGACATCATCCTCGCTTTTTCCCTCAGAAGGTGTGAAAAAATTCAGGAGAAGGTCGGGCAGGGATATCTTCAAAGTTTTACAATTGCGGATCATTTGAGAGAAAAAGGGTAACAAAACGTCGTAATCAGGCCACACTAT
>PEUO01000104.1 GCA_002780715.1 Deltaproteobacteria bacterium CG03_land_8_20_14_0_80_45_14 | reverse complement strand
GGCCTCTGTCTGTGAGGCAGTGGGTATCCCTCCGGTCCTTCACATGGGCTCCTGTGTGGATAACAGCCGAATCCTGATGGCTGCCACCGCAGTGGTCAAAGATGGAGGTTTGGGAGATGATATCAGCGACCTTCCAGCGGCCGGCGCTGCTCTGGAATGGATGAGTGAGAAGGCGATCGCCATTGGCCATTACTTTGTGGCTTCAGGGGTTTTCACGGTATTCGGAACCACCTGGCCAACCACAGGAAGCCAAGAAGTGACCAAACTTCTCTTCGAGGAGTTTGAAAATACGTTCAAAGGAAAATGGGGGTTTGAACCCGATCCCATCAAGGCAGCCAAATTAATGATCGAACATATCGACAAGAAAAGGAAAGCCCTGGGGATTGACAAAACCAGAGAGCGTGTCCTCTTCGATATGGCTAAACGTCGTGAATTGGATGCTGCCTAATGAAAAAAACGTGACCGTCGTCCGCGACCGTGTCCGCAAAAAGATTTAAAGTACGGACACGTGACACGAGACACGGACACGACTAAAAAGAAGGAGGAATATAACGTGTCAAAAATAATTGCATCTGCAGCGATAAGAGGATCTCATAAGATTGTGGAAAAGGCTGAAAAGAAATATGAAGAAGCCCTCAAAAAGTGGGGACCCAATCAAGATGTGGGTTTTCCAAACACCGCTTACTATCTCCCGGTCATTTATGCGATCCTTGGAATCCCCATTCAAAAGTTGGCTGATATGAAGCCAGTATTGGACCGATGTCGAAATCTATTACCACCATTGGTTAAGGAAAAAGTCTGTCTTCCCTATCTGGCGCCTGCCCTTGACGCGGGGATGGCGACATTCTTTGCAGAAGAGATCATTGAAGCCATCCGCTACTTGGAGGATCCCAACTTCTATACGAAGCAGGAAGATCCTTTACCCAATAATATCTGGCTGGGAGCCGCTGATGATGTCATCTTCCGGAAAAGAGGAATTGAGTTTGTGGATGGAACAGCGCCGGGATTTGCAGCCATCGCTGGCGCGGCGCCCACCCCGGAGATTGCCAAAAAGATTGCCACCGAGCTTCAGGAGAAAAACCTTTACATCTTCATGTGTGCCGAAAATGAAGGGAAACGTTTCTCAGAACAATTGGTGGAGGCAGGCGTTCAGATCAGCTGGCCAACAAGATTGGTTTCCTATGGACCAGATATCACAGCAGCGGTTTTCGCCATGGGATTTGCCTGCCGTGTGGCTATGGCTTTTGGAGGAATCAAACCCGGAGATTTTCGTAAAAATTTAATCTACAACAAGGACCGTACCTTTGCCTTTGTCATGCCCATGGGATTTGTGACGGATGAGTGGTATGCTAATGCCGCAGGCGCCATTAATTGGGGATTCCCAACCATTGCGGACACTCCCATTCCTGAAGTCCTTCCCACTGGAATCTGTACCTATGAACATGTCGTTTCCAATGTGCCTCATGAGCAGATTGTTCAGAGGGCAGTGGAAGTGAGAGGATTAAAAGTCATGATCGCCGAGGTCCCCATTCCTGTCTCTTACGGTCCTGCCTTTGAAGGCGAACGGGTCAGAGGCGAGGATATCTATTTAGAGTGCGGTGGAGGAAGAACCCATGCTGTGGAATGGGTGACTTCCAAGAACATGGACGAGGTCGAGGATGGAAAGGTTGAAGTCATCGGTCAAGACTTAGATAAGATACAGCCACCAGGTCAACTTCCTCTCGCCATTGTCGCAGAAGTAGCGGGACGACAGATGCAAGAGGACTTTGAGCCGATCTTGGAGCGCCAGATCCACCATCTGATCAACTACGCCCAGGGGATTATGCATATCGGCCAGAGGGACATTGCCTGGCTACGAGTCGGGAAGGGAGCAGTAGAGAAGGGATTTCGGCTCGCCCATCTTGGCAAGATCCTCCATGCAAAGTTCCATCAGGACTTTGGAGCCATCTTCGATAAAGTTCAGGTCAAAGTCTTTACGGAAAAAGAAAAGGTTGATCAGATGCTTGAGCAGGCAAGGGCCGTCTACCGGAAAAGGGATGCCCGTATTGAAGGGATGGCCGATGAAACGACGGACATCTTCTACTCTTGCACCCTTTGCCAATCCTTTGCACCCAACCATGTCTGCGTCATCAGTCCAGAAAGAACTGGACTTTGCGGCGCTTACAATTGGATGGATTGCAAGGCCGCGTTTGAGATCAATCCCACGGGACCGAACCAGCCTGTTGCCAAGGGGGAAATGATTGATACGAAGTTGGGGCAATGGAAAGGGGTCAATGATTTTGTGTTTAAGGCCTCTCGTCAGAAGATCGATCATTACAACTTTTATAGTCTGATCTATGATCCGATGACCACTTGCGGTTGTTGTGAATGTATTGCTGCCGTCCTTCCGATGTGCAACGGTTTGATGACCGTGAACCGAGACTTTATTGGGATGACCCCCTGTGGAATGAAGTTCACCACCCTGGCGGGTTCTGTCGGCGGCGGCGCCGTCACACCGGGTTTTGTAGGCCACAGCAAATACAATATCACCCAGAGGAAGTGGCTGGTTGGAGACGGAGGAATCAAGCGGTTGGTTTGGATGCCCAAGATTCTCAAAGAAGAGATTGGAGAGCGGTTAAAGAAACGAGCGGAAGAGTTTGGCATTCCAAACCTCATGGATATGATTGCAGATGAGACCATTGGGGTGACGGAAGAGGAAATTCTTCCCTTCCTGACAGAGAAGAATCATCCAGCACTCTCAATGGATCCGATTCTCGGATGATAATAAATACGCAGAGCGCCCGCTGTAGGGAACGGTTTTAAACCGTTCCCTACCCTATGCGCTTTGAGATGGATTTGAATGAGAAAGGAGAAGATATCATGGGACTGACGGGAATCCAAATCTTTAAGCTATTACCCAAAACCAACTGTAAGGAGTGCGGTGTCCCAACTTGCCTCGCTTTTGCCATGAACTTAGCAGCGGGAAAAGCGGAATTGACCTCCTGTCCCTATGTGTCAGAGGAGGCAAAGGCCATGCTCTCTGAGGCGGCGGCTCCGCCCATTCGGCCTCTCGCCATTGGCTCGGGTGAAAATGTGGTCAAGGTCGGCGGGGAAACGGTTTTATTCCGTCATGAAAAGACCTTCGTCAACAAACCCGGTTTTGCTATCTTAGTGAGCGATACCCTGCCAGAGGCTGAGGTCAATGCGCGCCTGAAACGCTTCAAGGAATTGAAATATGAAAGAGTTGGCCTTACCTTGCGGCCAGAGTTGGTCGCGGTCAAGAACGATTCAGGAGATTCTGGAAAATTCGAAGCCTTGATCAAAAAGGTGAAGGCCGAAACCGATGCTGGTCTCATCCTGATGAGCGGTAAGGTGGATGCCTTGACGGCAGGGGTGAAGGCCTGCGCTGATCGTGTTCCATTGATCTACGCTGCAACCAATGGCAACAGCGATGCCTTAGCCAATCTGGCCAAGGAGAACAAATGCCCGTTGGCGGTCAAAGCTGATAATATTGATACCTTGATCGGACTTTCAAACAAACTGACTGCCGCAGGTTTAAAAGACCTCGTCATTGATTCTGGATCGAGGACCCTTCGCAAAGCCCTTGAAGATCAAATCTATATCCGCCGGGCAGCCCTCCTCCAAAAAAACCGCTCCCTTGGATTTCCAACCATCGCCTTCCCCTGTGAAATGACCAAAGATCCGATGAAGGAGGCCTTGATTGCGGCAACCTTTGTGTCGAAATATGCCGGCATCATCGTTCTCTCGGACTTTCAGGGTGAAAGCCTCTTCCCCCTCCTCGTGGAACGGCTGAATATTTATACTGACCCACAGCGGCCTATGATGATGCAGCAAGGAATCTACCCCATTGGCAATCCAACAGAGGACTCTCCAGTTCTCATCACCACCAACTTTTCCCTAACCTACTTTATAGTCTCCGGTGAGGTTGAATCGAGTCGAGTGGCGAGCTGGCTTCTGGTAATGGATACCGAAGGCCTCTCTGTTCTGACCGCCTGGGCAGCAGGGAAATTCGTGGGCGATGCGATCGGCGCCTTCATCAAAAAAAGCGGCGTCACAGAAAAAGTCAAACATCGCCGGGTGGTCATTCCTGGAGCCGCTGCAGCCGTGAGCGGAGACCTCGAAGAAGAATTAGGGTCGGGATGGGAGGTTAAGATCGGACCAAGAGAAGCCGCTCACATACCAGCCTATCTCAAAATGGGAACCTAATACCGCGATAAAAGGGTCCAAGGGGTCCAGGGTTCATGGGGTCAAGCAAGAAAACTTGAACCCTTGAATCCTCGAATCCTTGACCCCTGATAGAATTTAGAAGGAGGATACCTATGTTACGTGTTGGAGAAAATCTCAATGTGATGGTCAAAAAGATTGGAACCGCAATGAAGGATAGAGATCCTAAGCCCATCCAGGAGTTGGCCATTGCTGAGGCCAAAACTGGCGTTGATTTCATTGATATCAATCTTGGACCTGCCCGAAAGGGCGGAGGAGAGTTGATGGAGTGGGTGGTCAAAACCGTCCAAGAGGTGGTCGATACTCCTCTTTACCTCGACACGATCAATGCAGAAGCCATTGAGGCTGGGCTCAAAGTTTACCGAAACAAAAAGGGAAAGGCTGTGATCAATTCGATCATGGCCCGTCCTGAAAGCATGGATGCTAAATTTCCCATCGCAGCGAAATATAATGCAGGAGTCGTTGCTCTTCTCTGGGGCCCCTCCGGTCTTCCTCGAGATGCAGACGAAAGAGGAGTGCTGGCTGCAGAATTGATGCAAAAGGCCCTAGAATTTGGGATTCCAGGTGAGGATATCTGGATGGATCCCATTGTCACCCCAGTGACCAGCCCACAAAGCCAGGTTCAGGTCCCGAGTTGTATCGAATTTATGAAGATGTTCAAGGACCTTCAAGAAGTGCTCCCTGGAATGAGATCAACCTGCGGTCTTTCCAATGTATCCAATGGAGCCCCAGAACACCTGAGGCCCATCCTCAACCAGACCTATATGATGATGCTCGAAAGATATGGCATGGCTTCTGCCATCGTGGATGCCTTTGACGGGGATCTCAAAAAATTTTCATCGGGGGGGCGACCAGATCTCCAAAAACTGGTCTACCGTGTCATGGATGGGGAGGAGATTAATCTCAAATCCCTGAGTAAAGAAGAAGCCGATTATGTGAAGACCACCAGAGTCTTGATAGCCAAAACTCTTTACTCTGATTCATGGCTGGAACTCTAAATTGAACAAGGAGCAATGGATTGGCGGAAAAAGTCGATCTATCTTCGGGTGGGGAAGTCCTGATCATTGGTGGAGGAATTTCTGGAATTACGGTAGCGTTGGAGTTAGCCCGGTCGGGAATTCCCTCTACACTTATCGAAAGAGAACCTTCCTTGGGAGGGCTCTCTGCCTCTTTCTGCTGTAAGGCTTCAGAGTCTTGCAATAAGTGTTTTGCTTGTGTGGTGGACAAAAGGATTTCCGAGATTTATCAACGCCAGGACATTTCTATCCTGACCCAAACCGAAGTGATCGGCGTGAAGGGGAATAGGGAGAAACATCAGGTATCTTTAAAAAAGGGAAAGGAAAAGATCGATTTAAAAGTTTCCGCCATTGTGATTGCTGCGGGAATCAATCCTTTTGACGCCTCTCAAAAAGTGGAATACGGATATGGCCGGTTCAAAAATGTGATCACCGCCAAAGATCTCGACGAGATGCTTCGACACCGGGGAACCATTTCCCGCCCCTCTGATGGAAAACTCCCAAAAACCGTTGCCTTCTTTCAATGTGTGGGGAGCCGTGATGAGTCCATAGGAAACCTTTATTGCTCTCAGGTCTGCTGCGCCTATGCGCTCCGCCTGATCAAAGCCGTTCGTTACCAAACTCCTGAGGTGAAAGCAACTTTTCTCTATATGGATATTCAGCCTGCTGGGGCATCCTTTCAAGAGTTCCTCGCTTCTTGTCGAGAGGACAAAGGAATCCGTCTCATCCGAAGTCTTCCCTCTAAGGTTTATCACTCCCCTCTTTCTGATACACTGAGGGTTAGATTCACAGATCCTGAAAGGGGAGAAGTCGTGGAAGATTCCTTCGATCTCATTGTTCTCTCCGTTGGGATGGTGTTGAGCAAGGAGGCCAAACGCCTCACAGAGCTCTTCAGGTTAAGCCTGACAGAGGATGGCTTCATCGCCTCCCCTCCAACCCAAACCGGCGTCTTTGTCACGGGGGCTTGCAGTGGACCCAAGGATATCGACCGTTCAATTCTTCATGCAAAATCAGCTGCCTTTCTCGTCCAGCAACATCTGAGCGGGAGGTTTTAAATGCCTCAAATCGGGATTTTCATCGACGCCTTGCAGGGATCAATCCCTGCTTCTTTCCGAGAAAAAATATCTGACTATGTAAAGAAACTTCCAGGAATTGCCTTTTGCATCGAGGAAGAAAACCTCGCCTCATCCGAGGCCTTGAACAGAATGGGGAAGCGTCTCGAAGCAGGAGGGTTAGATGGGGTCGTCATTATGGGAGGGAGCCCAAAACTTTATGAGGCTTCGTTCCAAAAATTAAGACATCCCCTGCCCTTCAATCCCTATCTTTTTGCTGTGGCCAACATCCGCGAACAGGCCCTCTGGATGATGGTGGAGGAAGAGGCGGCTCTGGAGAGAGCAAAAACAATCATTTCCAAAACCATTCGCGCTGTCTCCAATTCCAAGCCCATTGAGACCCAATCCCTCCCTTTGAAACCTGAGGTATTAATTCTCGGAGGGGGGGTCACTGGAATTTCGATCGCCCAGGAATTGGCCAAGTCAGGCCTTCATATCTTCCTTTTGGAAAAGGGAAACCATCTGGGTGGAAAGGCATTAGAGCTACATAAATTTTATAACCGCCCTTTAGAAGTTCAAAAGTGGATGGATGAAAAGATTTCCGAGGTGAAGAACAATCCTCAAATTACCCTTTTCACCCATACAGAATTAAAACGCCTGGATGGACATCTGGGTAGATTCCAAGCCAAAATTCAAGGCCCCGATCGAACGGAAACTGTTCTCTCCGTCTCAGCCATTGTCGTCGCCACAGGATATGCTGCGAAGCGGGAAACCAAAGGGATCTACAGCCATAAAAGGGTCACGGTTTTCCCAGAAATGGAGAAACTCCTTTCCGAGACAAAAGGCCCCTCTCTTCTTTGGGATGGGAAAAAAGTTGAGATGGTGACCTATTTCCTCGACGGAGTCAATGAGGATATCAAAGTCGACTCAATCAATGCGGTGAAACAAGCGCTCCTCCTTCAAGAGGCCTTTCAGTGTCAGGTGGCCATCCTCTGTAAAGACATGAAAGTCGCTGCTGATGGGATGGAGCGCCTTTATCGAAAGGCAAGAGAAAAAGGTGTGCTCTTCTTCAAATATGAAGAGCCTCCTAAGCTTTCCATCGTCAACGGTCAGATTCAGGTTGATGTCAGGGATACCGCCGCCATTCAAAAAAAGGAGCAATGGCCGGTCTCCATCCTCTCCGATCTCGTTGTCGTAGGGGAAGCCTTCGTCCCCGCACCGGAGACTGAAAGCCTCTCTGGACTTCTCAAAATCCATTTGGGGAACCGGGGCTTTCTTATGGAAGATAATCCTCAACTTCTTCGTGTTCGATCAAACCGAAGGGGGATTTTCGTGGCAGGGGCTTGCCGATTCCCCCAGGAGGTTTCAGAATCGCTGATCGAGGCGAGGGCAGCGGCCCAAGAAGTGATGGCCCTCCTTTCGAAAGGGACCTACATCTACGATCTCGCTGTAGCAGAAGTGGACCCTAAAAAATGTGCGGTCTGCTATACCTGCCCGAGACTTTGTCCCCATTCTGCCATCACTGTCGAAAAATACGGAGAGAGAAACGTCTATATTATATCTGGAACAAGCCAAGAGACAAAATGGGGGGCGGCTAAAGTTGACCCGGCCTCCTGTTATGGATGTGGTATCTGTGTGGCCGAATGTCCAGCAAAGGCCATCACCCTTCGGCATTTAACCGACGAACAGATCTATGCCCAGATGGGATTGATGGAATAATGGAATATTGGAATGATGGAATAATTGGGAAATCCTGTAACTCAAGGCTTTAGCCTTGACAACGATGGAGTGGGTGGATGTCATCCTTTGATCCTAAAATTATCGCTTTTTGTTGCGATCAATCCGGATATCCTGCTGCGGACATGGCAGGGACTTTAAAACTAAAACTTCCAAGAAATATAGAAATTGTCCGCGTTCCTTGTGCAGGTCGCATCGAGACGATCTATCTCTTAAAGGCTTTGGAGAAAGGCGCGGATGGTGTCCTGGTCTTCGCCTGTTATGAAGAAAATTGTCAGTTCCTCAGGGGGAACCTACGCGCGAAAGCCCGCCTGGCCTATGCCCATCGGATGTTAGAGGGGATCGGTTTGGAAAAGGAAAGGGTTGAAATCTGCCACCTTGCTACAAACAGCGGGGTAAAATTTGTAGAGACCCTTCGTCGAAAATCAGAGCAATTAAAAAAAATGGGGCCAAACCCAGCCAAAGAAAGTTAATGTCAAATGTCAAAGCTCAAATTTCAAATCAAATCTGAATTTCAAATTTCGTAATTCAGGGCTTTAGCTCTGAGTAATATCAACCCTAAAGGGTTGAGTTACGCATTTTGGAATTTGACATTCATTTGACATTTGGAATTTTTATTTTAGGAGGATTAGATGATCAAAGCCGAACAGAAACCTATCGATGAAATCCTGAAATACCTCAACCCCTACAATAAGATTTTGCTTTCAGGTTGCGGGGCCTGCGTCACCGTTTGCCATGCTGGAGGCGAGAAGGAAGTTGAACTGCTGGCCTCTGGTCTCAGAATGGCAAGACAGAAAATTGGGAAAAAGATAGAGGTCCTGGAAGTAACGCCTGCCCGGCAGTGTGAGCCGGAGTTCGCTTTAGAGTTGTCCGAAACGATCGAGAAAGTGGAAGCAGTCCTCTCCATCTCCTGTGGAGTGGGCGTCCAGACCTTAGTGCGCCATTTCCCAAAAATTCCTATCTTTCCTGGCGTCAATACCAGTTTCTTGGGTGAAACCATCACGCATGGAGTCTGGGAGGAGCGATGTCAGGCGTGTGGAAATTGCATCCTTGAAAAGACCGGAGGGATTTGCCCCATCTCGCGTTGCGCCAAACAATTATTAAATGGACCTTGTGGCGGATCCTCCAAAGGTAAATGCGAAATCAAAAAAGAGGCCGATTGCGCCTGGCAGCTCATCTACGATCGACTCAAGACTCTCAACCAACTTTACAAACTGGAAGAAATCATCCCGGCAAAGCGATGGGGAGTGGAATCGAGAGATAGCGGACTGAGAAGGATTGTGAGGGAGGATCTCAAAGTATGAAAGCAGGGAGCAATCTCGAAAAGGTTTTAGAGAAGAGACTGTTTGCGGTCACCGGGGAATTAGGTCCTCCAAAAGGCAACGACGTCAGTGTGATCAAACGGAAGGCAGAGCTCCTGAAAGGATATGTCGATGCGGTCAATGTCACAGACAACCAAACGGCTATCGTCCGCATGTCAAGCATCGCCACTTCAAGCCTTCTCATTCAGTTGGGGCTGGAGCCTGTGATGCAGATGACGACCCGGGACCGGAATCGCATTGCCATTCAGAGCGATATCTTCGGAGCCACGGCGTTGGGCATCAAAAACATGCTCTGCCTCACTGGAGATCACCACACCTTTGGAAACCAGGTGGATGCCAAGAACGTCCACGATCTGGATTCCATCCAATTGATCGACTGTGTCCGAACCATGCGAGATCAGGGAAGGCTTCTCGGCGGAGAAGAAAAGATCGAGGGAGAGATTAACATTTTTATCGGGGCTGCAGCGAATCCTTTTGCCGATCCATTTGAATTCCGGGTCATTCGATTGGGCAAAAAGGTGGCCGCAGGGGTAAACTTCATCCAGACCCAGTGCATTTATGATATGAACCGATTTAAGGAATGGATGAGGATGGTCCGGGATCGAGGACTTCACGAGAAGTGCCACATCCTGGGAGGGGTCACCCCTCTCAAATCTGGAGGTATGGCACGATACATGGCGAAGAACGTTTCCGGCATCATCATCCCGGACGAGATCATCGATCGAGTGGTCAAAGCAAAAAAACCGGCTGAGGAAGGGATCAAAATCTGCGTGGAACAGATCCAAGAACTAAGAGAAATCGAAGGGGTCCATGGGGTTCATATCATGGCCATCGAATGGGAACAGATGGTCAGCAAGATCACTGAGATGGCCGGGTTGTTACCTCGTCCCAAGATAGAATAGTACAAAACAGAGGAGAAAACCCATGTCATTTAAGGAACAGTTAGAATCAGGGAAGTTTGTTGTCGTCGCTGAACTTCAGCCCCCCAAGGGAAACGATCTCTCTGAGCTTTACGAATATACGGAACTCCTCAAGGGGCGTGTGGATGCGATCAATATCCCAGACCTTCAGAATGCCATCATGAGGCTGGGATCCCTTTCGGTATGCACCCTGCTGAAGGCACGGGGGATGGAAGTGATCTACAATCTATCCTGTAGCGACCGAAACCGATTGGCGCTCCAATCCGAACTCTTAAACGCCTCAGCCTTGGGTTTAAAGAATGTCTTACTCCTCCAGGGCGACCATCCATCCATTGGAGATCACTTCGAAGCCCAAGCGGTCTTTGATCTCGATGTGATGGGCCTGCTCGGTACAGCCAAGCGCCTCCAAGAGGGCTACGACCTCATGGGGAATGACCTTCAAGGAAAACCCCAGTTCTGTGTGGGCGCCCAAATCAATGCAACAGCCAAGGGTCATGTCCTCGATTTAGAGATCATGGATATGGAAAAGAAGATACGGACGGGGGTCGATTTTTTCTTCACCAACTCAATCTACGATGTGAGTCTTTTTGAGCCCTTCGTCAAAAAAGTGGCGCATTTTAAGGTTCCCATTATCGTAGCCATCACCCTGCTCAAATCTGTCGGTATGGCCCGATATGTGAATAAGCATGTGGAAGGAGCTTCCATCCCGGATTCGATCATCGACCAATTGATGAAGGCTTCGGATAAACAGAAGGTCAGTAATGAGATCGCAGGGGGTCTGATCAAGGCGTTCAAACCCCTTTGCCAAGGAGTCCAGCTCATTCCCATCGGATGGGAAAAACAGATTCCCACTCTCCTGGATGATGTAGGACTTTAAAAAAACAGGCTATGGTCTATAGGTGAGGAGGCTAGTTTGGTTTCGGGCATCTTAACCTTTGCTTAAAGACAAAACATCTAACAACATGAGACAATCAGGCTTCCTTGTCAACCCTGGGGAGATATGGTACCTTGGGAAGGGTATGTCTTCCAAAAAACCAACTCCACCAACGAAAAGAAAAAAAGCGGCTGAGCCACTTACCCTTTTTAAAAAGAGGGAGGTGGAGTCAGAGATGTTTCAGTCCATTGCCGAATTGGGAAATGATGGGATCATTGTCTATGATAAAGACCATCGAATCGAATTTGCAAATCAGATGGCTTCCGAGATCACCGGATACTTGAATAAAGAGTTGTTGAAAATGTCGGTCCTTTCCCTTTTAGGCAAACCCCACCAACCTTTTATTGAAGACCTTTTCGTCCATCCTGAGCGTTATGGCGAAAAAACTTGTTCAGAGGTTCAACTCCTCACCTCCAAAGGTGAGGTCAAAGAGGCGGAAATTTGTATCGCCTTAGCGAAAACGCCTTTGGGCGCTCGGAAAGGTTATGTTTATCTCAAGGATATTACGGAATCGAAAAGAATGGAACGAAGGATTCGGGAGGCCACTCAACAATTTGAGAAGATTGCAGAGATGGGTGATGACGGAATCGTAGTCTTCAATCAAGCTTTTAAGATCGTCTTTGCCAATCAGATGGCTTCCGAAATCACTGGGATCCCTAAGGAAGATTTAATCGGAAGAAACTTTTTCTCCGTCATCGGTAAAGAAGACAAAGAATTTCTCGAAGGGACGGGCACCCGCGGTGTGGGGATAGGTGAAAAACTCTGCACTGAAATGAACATCCTGACTCCTCAGGGCCATGTCAAGGATGCAGAGGTTTGCATCGCCTTGGCCAAGTCCGATACTGGAGAGGTCAAAACCTATGCCTATATCCGTGATATCACGGAACGGAAAAAATTCGAAAGGGACCTCAAGGAGTCCGAGGAAAAGTTGAGAAACCTCTTCGAAAGAGTGAGACATGGGCTTTTCATCAGCTCTAAAGAGGGTAAGTTTTTAGACTGTAACCAAGCCCTTCTCGATATGTTGGAGTACTCCACCAAGGAGGAATTTCTTAAGATTAATATTGCCCATGATCTCTATGTAAACCCTGATGATCGGAAGACCTTTCAGGAGAAGATCAAAAGAGAGGGTTATGTCAAAGACATGGAGGTGAAATTCAAGAAGAAGAACGGAGATAAGATCACTGTTTTACTGACCGGCCATCCTATTAAGAATGGGAAAGGAGAGGTGGTTGGCTATCAAGGCATTAACTTAGATATCACCGAGAGGAAACGGATCGAAAATGAACTTCGTGAAGCCAATGAATTCTTCATGAATCTGATTGAAAGCTCTGTGGATGGGATTATCGCTGCGGATATAAAGGGCAATATCTTCATCTTTAACAAAGGGGCGGAAGCGCTGACTGGATACACCGCAGAAGAGGTGATTGGCAAACTCCATATTACAAAGATCTATCCAGAGGGAGTGGCGAAGGAGATTATGAAGAAACTCCGAAGCCCGGAATATGGCGGCGTGGGGAAATTCATCCCTGCCCAACTGAATGTCGTCAATAAGCTTGCTGAAGAAATCCCTATCCAGCTCTCAGCCGCCCTCATTTATGACGGGAAAGGCCAGGAAATCGCCAGTGTCGGTATTTTTACAGATTTGAGAACCCGTATCATGATGGAGAAGAAACTTCAGGAAACTCATCTCCAATTAGTTAGTTCAGAGAAGATGGCTTCTCTTGGAAAATTGGCAGCCGGCATTGCCCACGAGATCAACAATCCTTTGGGTGGAATTCTTATTTACTCCAGTCTGATGATGGAGGACCTTCCCGAGGAGGATTCCCAGCGAGGGGATTTGATGCGAATCGTTCAGGAGGCGGGCCGCTGCAAGGAGATCGTCAAGAGCCTCCTTGAATTCGCCCGTCAAACTGAACCGAAGATGGAGCCCACCGATGTTAATCGGGCTATTAGCGATGGCCTCTTCTTCTTAGTCAATCAGGCCCTGTTTCATAATATCCAAATTGTTAAGAAACTTGATCCCTTCCTGTCCTTCGTCCGGGGAAATGCTAGTCAATTGAAACAGGTCTTCATGAATATCATTGTGAATGCTGCAGAGGCGATGCATGGCAGTGGGACACTTACCATTACCACCTCCCCTGCCCCAGATCGAAAGACGGTCTTTGTGGAATTTACCGATACCGGTGAGGGAATTCCTGAAGAGAACATCACTCGAATTTTCGACCCCTTCTTCACCACCAAAGAAGTTGGAAAGGGAACCGGATTGGGCCTCGCCACTTCTTACGGTATTGTCGAGGATCACGGAGGAAAGATCAGTGTGAAGAGTAAAATAGGGGAAGGAACGACTTTTACGATTGAACTTCCTATTCACCAGGGGACCCAGGCTATCCTGGAGACACAGCCAATCCATTAGACGAGGTAAAAAATGAATCCAGCGCAACAGACCAATCAAAAAGAGAATTCTTTTTTATTTGAAGTCGCCCAGGCCAGTGGTGAAATAATACAGGCCTGCTATCAATGCCAAAAATGCTCAGCGGGGTGCCCGGTCGCTTACGCCATGGACATTCT
>PEUO01000228.1 GCA_002780715.1 Deltaproteobacteria bacterium CG03_land_8_20_14_0_80_45_14 | reverse complement strand
CTCTGGCTAAAAGAGATGAACCGATGGCTCCCATCACGGAATAGAATTTGGGGACATGGATTTCTGTTCCCAGTTCTCTTTCAAGGGCCTGTTTGATTCCAAAGTTCGCAGCCACTCCTCCCTGAAAGAGGATCGGTTTCTGGATGTCCTTCCCTTTTGCCACATTATTGAGATAGTTTCGAACCAATGCCTCACAAAGACCAGCAACGATATCAGGAATCGCACATCCCATCTGTTGCTTATGAACCATGTCGGACTCAGCAAAGACGGTGCATCTTCCCGCAATCCTCACCGCGGATTCGGCCTGGAGTGCATATTCCCCAAAGGCCTCAATGGGAATATTTAACCTCAGGGCTTGTTGATCAAGGAAAGAGCCTGTTCCAGCCGCACAGACCGTATTCATTCCAAAGTCGGTGACGAGTCCTTCCCGTAGGATGATGATCTTCGAATCCTGTCCTCCGATCTCAATGACCGTTCTCACATCTGGATAGAAATGGACAGAAGCCATGGCATGGGCGGTGATTTCGTTTTTGACGACATCGGCGCCCACAAGAAGTCCTGTTAACTGTCTGGCGCTTCCAGTTGTCCCTACCCCTCGGATTTCAAGACCCTTCGGAAGAGTAGGATAAATCTCCTGCAACCCCTTCTGCACCGCCTGGATGGGCTGACCATGAGTAAGGAGATATCGGTGGCAGATGACTTCCCCTTCCTCATTGAGAATGGCCAGGTTGGTGCTGACCGAACCGACATCAATTCCGAGATACCCCTTCATCTGATCTGTCTATCTCCTTTAGGTTTGCTGGCCAATCCATCAACTCTCCCCTGATCTTTCTGCGAGAACTCCTCCCAAACCTCATTGGCAATGGTCCCATATTCCCTGGCATATTGATCAATGTGTCCGGAGAGATCGGTGAAGAAAGTCTCAACACCAGGATGGGTGAAGTAAACACCTGGCCAGGAAGCCATCTCCCTACCTATTTCTGGGCGATCGATCAGCATGCAGGGCCTGAGAAGATTCTCCAGGTAAGGCTGTCGGGAGCGAATCTCCCTGAAGAAAGGCGAGTCAAGGACTTCAAGGAAGGACTTCCCTTTGATGTTATCAGACGCAAAGTGGCAGAAGACGCAGGGCTCAACATCTCCCTGAGCATTGATATGAAAATACATCTTTCCTCCAGCCATGCAGCCATGAGTCAATCTCCCATCGTTCCAGAAATCGACAAATAGAATCGGTTTGGTAGCCCGGAAGCGAACGAGGGATTGCCTTAATCGGTCTCTCTGCATTGGAGTTGGCATCCATCGGATATCAGGATTCCTGCCCACTGGAAGGCACATGAAGTACCAAATGAGAATAGCTCCTTTTTCAATTAAAAAATCGATGAAATCATCGCTGACAAGCACATCCGTATTCTCTCTTGTCTGTGTGAGGGAGCAGGCGAAGAGAACCTTTGCCTCTCGAAGGAGGACCATCCCCCTCATCACTTTTTGAAAATGTCCTTTCCCTCGCCTCTGGTCTGTTTCAGCTTCATATCCTTCCAGACTGATGGCCGGAGAGACATTTCCTAAATGTGCTATTTTTTCAACTGTGTCTTCATCCAGAAAACCTCCGTGGGTGAAGACATGAAAAATCATCCGGGGATGTTCTTTACAAATCTCAAAAAGGTCCTTCCGAAGAAAGGGCTCCCCTCCAAGCACAACGACCAAATGGATTCCCATTTCTTCGGCTTCGTTAAGAATGCGATGAATTTCTTCTGTCTCTAACTCTCCCTGCCGCGAGTAGTCTCCTGCATAGCACCCGTAACAGTTGAGATTGCATCGCATGGTGGGACTGATGAGCATGGCCCGCGGCGGGTAAAACCCAGTTCGCGATGCAAAATCCTTTCTTCGGTTCGTCCCCTCTAAAAACTGGTTGACCAAGAAATGAATCAGCTTCTCGCGCTGCTTGAGATTGGATTCACGGAGGATTCGCCGAGCAATTTCGAGGGAGGGGTGGTCCCTTTGGAAGAGTTCTCGAATCCATTCAATTTTCACACGATAAGAATCCTTTTGGGGAATCTTTTCAGCAAGGCGAGTGAGGCGGATGAGATTTTCTTTTGAACTGCTGGAAATTAGAGAAAGGGCAAGTGTTGTAAACTTGATGAGAGAAGTTCTCTTCAGGCGCGATGAAAATTCCATCATTCCCTCGTAGGTTACAAAAATTAACTTAAAATGAAATGATTTTCAATCCCCTGCCAATCTTCTTTCAGAGATTTGATTTACCAGCTTCCGCCGCCGCCTCCGCCGAAGCCGCCTCCGGAGGAACCTCCGCCCCCAAATCCTCCTCCGCCACCGGTTCCTCTCGGTGCGGAAAACATGGCAGAGCTAAGGTCTGATGTAACGGAATTGAGAGAATGAGTAAAAACGTATGGGCTGAAGGTTCTGAATCCTACGGGGGACACATACCAGTCAGGCGGGTCCTGATAAATTCCTCCGAAGGCCTTCGCCCAATTATCCGCCACATCAAGGGCGATGGCATAAGGTAAGAATTTGGAGAAGAGGTTCATATCTCCCATCCTCTCGAGTCTATCTTTCTCTGCACGATTCATAAATTCCTGAAAACCCAAAATATCCATGTAGGCGGAGGCGCCCAGTCTTGTTTTTACGGGCATGAACTTTGCGAAAGCGAGGACAGGAACCCCTGTTAATAGTCCCGCCAAAAAGCTTTTTCCCCCTGAACCGGGTATAAGGAATAAAAAGGCAACGATGGCGAATACCAAAACAACTATCCCTGCGACCATATATGAATTCCTCACCTTTTCAGGGCTACTGAGAATGTACTTTTTTCTTATCAGCTCCCCATAAAGTGCCTTTTTCAGTAAATCCAAGTTCGTATAGAACTTATTTTTCAAGCTCGAGATGAAGACACCGGGTAAATCCCCTGGCAAGAGACTTTTCATCAGCTCCATTTCAAAAGGATTGAGATTCGAATCAGGGTCTTTCACCTTTTTGAGATAGTAATCCGATCTGTCGAAAATCAATCCCTCTTTTTTCGTTTCCTCGATCTTGATATATCCCTTGACCGCAAGCCCGATAATGGTTGAGGTGATATCTCTTGGATCGAGTTTCTCATCGATGAGTGCCCCAACTTCTCCAGGAGTGAGGGGTTTATTATCAAACTTGGGAGGTTCATACATCACAGTAACGGATTCTCTGACTCTCGGGTCCCTTCCTTTCCGATACCAGCGGTTGGCCATGTAAAGGAAGGAAAAAATGGGGAGTAAAAATATCCAATTCTCCCTAAGATTCATGGCCCACAAAAATTTCTTCCATGAGGATGGAGGAAAGACAAGCCCTTTATCCCATCCAAAGACAATGGTTAGCCCCTCGCCCATCTTAAGGCTTCTCTTTGTAAAAAATCTTCCGCTGTTATCATAGGTCTCAACACCACATTCTTCTTTCGAACCGTACCCTCCCTCAAAACCTGCTACCATTAAATTTTTACTCTTATCCTTTATGGTCAAAGATACAGTCGCAGAGGCTTCTTTGATCGGGGCTTTCCAGTCATTGCCTGTCACATTCCAGTAAAGTTCATCATGGTCACTGAAAAAGAGGATCACATTTTCAACCACATAGGTAACAACGTAAGTCTGGTCTCCCTTGACATACCGTTTTGCATCCCCAATCCTGATATGGATCATCGGACCTGTTTTCTTAACTTGGTAGTTCCAGCTTTTCCCAGATTCATCCGTTACAGATAAAACTCTCGTGGGGGTCGTGATCACCTTTCCGAACTCATCCCGATATTTGAAAGGGATCTCCCGATATATCCCATGCCTCGACTGATGAAACTCCACACCGATCGTCTCTTTAACGACAACGGATGAATCCTCATTAATCATGATATCCGAGTGGAACTTATTGATGGTGAAGTACTGGGCAAAAGCAAAAGAAACAGATAGGGTGAGGTTAAGGCTGAGGCTAAGGAAAACAATAACAAATAATTTAAGTGGTCTTCTAAATACTTTCATGGAATCTTCTCTATGTTGTATTAGCGCAATTCCATTCTGATTCTTCAATCCCCAATTCCTCAATTCGCAATTCCTAAATCAAAAACTTACTTTAACCGGTTTTCTTTCCATCTCAGGTGTTTCGAGTTGGAATAATTCGGCCTGTTTAAAATTGAACTGAGAGGCGATCAGGTTTGAGGGAAACGACTCGATTAAAACATTATAGTCCCGAACCACGGCATTATAGTACCTTCTTGCATATTCAATATTATTTTCCAGTTCCTGAAGTTGGGATTGAAGCTGCATAAAATTGGCATTGGCTTTTAACTCGGGATAGGCCTCTGCCACGGCAAACAGACTCTTCAGAGTATCCCTTATCATATTTTCAGCCTTCGCCATCTCCGCAGGAGAGGTCGCCTTCATCGCCATGGACCTCGCCTCAGTAACCTTTTCAAAGACAGTCCTTTCATGAGAGGCATAACCTTTCACAGTCTCAACTAAGTTTGGCACGAGGTCATATCGCTTTTTGCACTGGACATCGATATCTGACCATGAGGACTTCACCGTGTTCCTGAGCCGAACGAGCTTGTTATAGATGGCGACCACAGCAATGACAAGGATTGCAATGATGATGAGAATGATGAGTAAGGTCATTGTTTCCCCTCCTATTCTGAGATTGTCTTGTAGATTACAGAATTTAAGGAATTTTTTCAAGCATAAACCTCATCTTCCATCCCCTTTCAGGGGGAAGGCAAGGAATCCGAGAGGTT
>PEUO01000198.1 GCA_002780715.1 Deltaproteobacteria bacterium CG03_land_8_20_14_0_80_45_14 | reverse complement strand
TTTGCTCTTGATGGGGCTGAGCGGTATCACGGCTCAGATTGTCCTCCTCAGAGAACTGCTTGTTTCCTTCCTCGGCAATGAACTCACCCTTGGTGTCATCCTGGCCAATTGGATGATCCTGGTGGCCATCGGCTCTTTCCTTATTGGTAAATCTGTTGAAAAAGTAGATAAAAAAATAGAATTTTTTGTGGTATTCCAACTGGTCTTTTCCTTAGCCTTCCCTTTTGCCATCTTTCTCTGCCGAATATTTAAAAATATTCTCCTCACGACCCCAGGAGAAGCTCTCGGGTTCGCCCCCATATGGTACTCGTCGTTTACAATCCTTCTCCCTGTATCCCTTCCCTATGGAGCCCTTTTCACTTATGGATGTAAACTCTATTCCCAGTATGGCAAGGACGAGGCTTCTTCTGTCGGAAAGGTCTATCTTTTCGAAACCATCGGATCCATCATCGGAGGCTTGCTCCTGACCTTCCTTATGATTCAATATCTCAATTCATTTGAGATCGCCTTTCTCATCTCTCTGATGAATCCCCTCATTGCAACCTTCCTTCTTCCACCCATCCCTAAGGCTCGATTTTTTTCGTTTCGAAATATTCTTTTTTCCGTTTCCATATTTATTGTACTTTTTTTTGTTTATTTGCTTTTGACTCCCTCGGCGAAAAAAATCGATTCTTTTTCTATCAATTCTCAGTGGAGAAATTTAAATGTCATTCATAATGAAAACTCCATCTATGGAAATATTTCTGTTACGCAAAGAGGAGAGCAGTTCACCTTTTATAACGACGGGGTACCATCCATTACCACTCCCATACCGGATATTGCTTCCATTGAGGATTTTGTTCACTTTCCCATGCTCTTTCATAAAAAACCTGAGTCTGTGTTAATCCTGAGCGGGGGGGCTGGAGGAATGATTCATGAAATTTTGAAATATCCTGTAACGCATGTGGATTATGTTGAGCTGGACCCCCTTCTCTTGAAGCTAGTCCAGAGATTTTCAACCCCATTGACTCAATCCGAACTCTCAGACCAAAGGGTAAAGATCCATTATCAAGATAGCCGGCTTTTTACTCAAAGAACCGGAGAACGATTCGACATCATTTTTATCGGGCTCTCTGCCCCCCAGGCTCTTCAGACCAACCGATTATTCTCTTTAGAATTTTTCTCCACGGCCAAGAGGAAATTGAATCCCAATGGCATCCTCGTGCTTTCCCTCCCCGGTTCTTTAACCTATATCAGCCCGGAGTTGAGGGATTTAAACGGGTGCATCTTAGATACCTTAAAAAGTGTTTTTGGATCGGTGAGAATCATCCCCGGCGATGTCAATCTCTATCTGGCTTCTGACTCCAATCTTCTTGACCTGCTCACTCCTAAGGAGATTGCAGAAAGGCTCGAAGAGAGAAAAATCCAAACGAGTCTCGTCAAGAAAAATTATATCGAATACCGGCTGCATCGGAGATGGCTTCAATGGTATTGGAAATCCATGGAAGGGAGAAGAATCCATATCAATTCAGATTTTCGTCCACTGGGTGTTTTCTTTAATCTCTCCTACTGGAATGCCTTGTTCTCCCCCTATCTCACAGGAATCTTTAAGTGGTTTGAGGGATTTCATCTAACCTTTACCCTTATCAAAATCATTCTCATCACCATCATCCTTTCAATCATTTTTATAAAAATGCCTCAACACTCGAGACACGCCGTCACTTATTCCATCTTTACGACAGGTTTGACAGGGATGATATTCAGCTTGGCACTTATCTTCACCTTTCAGACTTTTTATGGTTTTCTCTACCACCAGATCGGCCTTTTGGTAGCCATCTTCATGGCCGGAATCGCCTCAGGTAGTTTCTTTATCACGAACCTTTTCGATCGGATGAAAAATGATTCTCTCCTTTTTTTGAAAACAGAAATAGCTATTATTCTCTTTTCCATCCTGCTTCCCTTTGCCTTCCTCACCCCCTCTCATCATCTTGAAGATAAGGTTGTCTATGTCATTCTCTATGGAGCTATTTTAATCATGTCTTTTCTTTCCGGAATGTTTACCGGCATTCAGTTTCCATTAGCCGTTAAGATTTATTTAGACAACCCTTCAAGGAAAGGGAAGCTCGGACAAACAGCCGGATTGCTCTATGGAGCGGACCTATTCGGAGGTTTCTTCGGAGGACTGCTCGGAGGCGTTTTTCTTTTGCCCCTCTTGGGCTTAAAGGAAACCTGCTTCATGATGGCCATGATCAAAATCAGCAGTGGGTTACTCTTCTTTTTATTTATGAAAATCCAAAAGGCTAAATGATGAACAAGGGATTGAGGGGGCTGCGAGTAAAGGAAAATGAAATGGGTGACCCTTTAACCTTTGTAACCTTTGGATTAACCATTAAGATCCCCTCGAAGAAACGCCGTTATGCGGTCGAATGCTCTGGGGTCTTGGACATAAAACAAATGTCCCCCTTCGAACATCTCTAAACGTGACCCGGAAATCTGTTCCTTCATGGCCTTAAGATTGAGAGGTTTTGCAATCCCGTCGTACAAGCCACCGCAGATGTAGACTGGCATCCGTAGATCAGGGAGCCGCTCGTACGTATCGTGACGTGCGCGGGCCTCCAGTTGTCGGCAGGCGCCGATATGGCGCCCCGGCTCATCTGCTCCCACTCGCAGGCCCGCCAAGGTCTCGTCAAACAGTGCTTGAAATTGAGCAGGGTTGTCATCCCGCCAGATTCCATGCCGTCGTATGTCACGCAGTTGGATGATGCAGCGTACATATTCTTCAAGCGGGAGGTGGGCAAGGTCGTCCAAAGGATATGAAGCTCCCCCCGCACCACCACTACTTGTGCAGGCTAAGACCAAGCGTTCCACCCGGTTCGGATACCGCAGGGTGAACTCTTGTGCCACCATCCCTCCGAACGAAATACCCATAACCAAGCAACGATCCCATCCGATTGCGTCCAACAATGCGTTGGCATCCTCGGCATAATCGACCATGGTATAGGGGATATCCGGCCGTGAGGTTTGGCCGAGACCGCGTTGATCATAGGCGAGAATCTTAAAGTGTTGGGCAATGGCCATCTCGAAAATACTGGGTGAGCGGCGTAAATCACCCCCTGTACCACTGATGACGAGCAAGCGTGGGCCTGTGCCCCGGATCTCGTAATACATCTTGAGGTCACGAACGTTAATAAATGGCATAGCTCACTTTTTTTTACACTTTTCACTATTATTTTTTGTTAACGGGTAGATCAGACACCTTTACCCTTCCATGGCTGCCAGGTACTTAATCTTCTCTATCTTATCTTCCCCTAAGCCATCGAGGTCAGCTTTCTCGAGCCACCTCTCCTTCAGGAGCCTCGCTAATACGAATACCAGAACAGAATACCTGAAATCGTACTTCTCGTCGGTTTTTTTTCTTTGTTCCGACAAGAAATCGTGAATCCCCCAGATATCAGCCGGCCCCTTGACGTCTGCAACCATTTCCTTGAGCTTGGACGCCAATGTCGCGCATTCCCTTTGGTAAGCCAGATCAAATGCCTGCCTTGCTACAGCTTTCTCTATCTTTGACCACTTCAGCCCGTTCATTTGATAAGTCAATGATCCTTTCTTTGGGGTCTAACGATTATTGAACTGCGAGTTATATTTTGCTGAAATCTTAGACCTGGGGTTGTATTTTGTCAATCGGAATTTCGGAGATTCAAGGGAGATCAAATTATTATTTATTTTATCATTACAGTTAGTTGAAGTTGAAAATTAAAGTTAATGTTGCGTATAATTAATTCGTCGAAACTAATTTCAGGATATTCTTGATGATAGATTCGAATTCGCCTCCTAAAGAAGCCCTATTCTATAAGAAAATGGATGGCCAGGATGTTCAATGCCTCCTCTGTCCGAGGGAATGTATCATCAGCGATGGGAAAAGGGGATTTTGCAGGAATAGAGAAAACAGAGGAGGAACATTATACACTCTTGTCTATGGGAGACCCTCTGTCGTCGACATCGGTCCGATAGAAAAAGCGCCTCTCTACCACTTCATCCCTGGCCATTTTAGGCTCTGCCTTACCTGTGCGAGTTGCAACCTGAGATGCAAACACTGCCAAAACTGGCATTTATCCCAGAAAGCCTTTGAAGAGTTGAACCACTATTCTTACGCGCCTTCAGAGATTGTCCAGGAGGCAAAAAATCATCAACTTTTCTCCATCTCCTTCACTTATACAGAACCCACGGTCTACTATGAATATCTCTATGACATCTCTATGATCGCCAGAGAGAATGGAATAAAAACTTCTATTGTCTCAAACGGCTATATCAATCAAGAACCCTTACTGAAGCTTTTAAAAGTCCTGGATGCCGTCAAGATTGACCTTAAAGGGTTTAGCGAGAAATTTTATAAAGAGGTTTGTTCAGCAACACTCAAGCCTGTCCTGGAATCCCTTCTCACCGTTAAGAAACAGAATGTGTGGCTGGAGATTGTTAATTTAGTCATCCCAACTTTAAATGATGATCCCAAAATGATTGATGAGATGTGTCGATGGACCAAAGAGAATTTAGGTCAGGATACCCCGCTTCACTTCACCAGGTTTTCCCCAAATTACAAATTGTCCCATCTCTCCCTTACTCCAGTCTCAACCCTGGAGTCTGCTTATGAGATTGCAAAGAAGAATGGTTTGATGTATGTATATATCGGAAATGTTTCGGGCCATGTTCATAACTCAACCTTTTGTCCCTTTTGTAATCGAAAGGTCATTCATCGAACAAACTTCGATATCTTAGAGATGAATGTGGTGAACGGGAGATGTAAGTTTTGCGGATCTCTTCTACCGGGGAAATGGGGTTAAATTTAGGAAAGAGGGTCCGGACAGAAAACCAGATCCTGAAATCGAAGACCCTGAACTTGTTTCAGGGCAGGGTTTAGGGATGACATTACTTGATTCAGGGCAAGATTCGGGATGACAGAAGGCCTACACTATTCATGTCATGAACCCTGAAAATGTCATGCCGAACTTGTTTCGGCATCTCTTCAGGGCAGGTTTATTTCAGTATCTCTGTAATTTCGATCCGATTGGAAGGAGGTTCAAAAATGGATCTTTTCGATTTAACTGGCAAGGTGGCATTGGTTACAGGAAGCACAAAGGGATTGGGCGAAACTTCAGCAAAAGCCTTGGCTAAGGCTGGCGCGGATGTAGCAGTCTGCGGCCGAAATCAGGCTGACCTCAAACGGGTATCAGCCGAAATTCAGGTGATGGGAAGAAAGTCTGCAGGATTCGAGTTGGATGTGCTTTCCAAGGAAAAAGTTACAAAAGGTATTGAGAAGGTACTGAGCCACTTCGGTCGCATCGATATCCTCGTTAATAACGCAGGGACAAACTATCGTGTTCCTGTCCTTGAATATCCTGAGGAGAAGTGGGACTTGATTATCAATACCAATCTGAAAGGATATTTTCTTGTGGCCCAGGCTGTCGTTCCTCAGATGATCGAACGGGGATACGGCAAGGTGATCAATATGAGTTCAATTTTTGGAAAAGTGGGGCTCGCCACACAACTTGCCTATGCCTCCTCTAAGGGTGGTGTTGACCAGATGACTAAAGTGATGGCTCTTGAATGGGCTAAGCAGGGCGTCCGAGTCAATGCCATCGGTCCGACCTACTTTGAAACCGAAATGGTGAAGCAGATTCGGAACGATCCGGCGAGATTCAATTTTATCATTGAGCGAACTCCTATGGGTAGATGGGGTTATCTCCCCGAGTTGGAGGGAACGGTGATCTTCCTGGCCTCGAAGGCTTCTGATTTCATTACCGGCCAAGTCATTTACGTTGACGGTGGCTGGACAGTCTGGTAACTGCTGCAAAAAATCGCATAGAGCATAGCGCATAGAGTCAATTTTTTACCCCTTGCGCTATGCTCTATGCGCTATGCTCTATGCGCTATGTTGAGAATCGGAATTAAATATTGCGGCGGATGTAACCCATTATATGAAAGGGTGGAGATGATTCAACAGGCTCAATCCCAATTAAAAGATCGATTCCTTTTTCTCCGCCATGACGAACCGGATATAGATGTATTGGTTCTCATGAGTGGATGTCACAGGACCTGCGCAGGAAAGGATCTGAATACAGTAAAGATTCCCCTTTGTTCAGTCACAGTAGAAAATGATTTTGATACCTTAATAAACTGGCTAAAATCACTTGATCAGAAAGGAGATTTCTGATGAGTTCACCGAATCAATCCAGACGATGGCTTGGCTTATACCCAAAAGATTACTCTTCTGACTTGACTCCGGAGGCCACAAATTCTTTAGACCATCTTCGAAAAACAGTTCAATCACATGGGCAGAGTCCTGCTCTTTATTATTTCGATAAGGTCATTTCATACAAGGAATTGGATGAGATGAGCGATGCCTTTGCCTGTGCTTTGGTAGACCTTGGTGTGAAGAAAGGGGATCGTGTATCCCTTTACCTCCAAAATATTCCACAATTTGTTATAGGCCAATTTGGAATCTGGAAGAGCGGGGGGATTGTTGTCCCTTTAAATCCCATGTACAGAGAAAAAGAACTCTCTTACTATTTCCGGGACGCATCAGTGAAGATCCTCGTCTCCATGGAATCCCTTTATGGAGACATGATTCGCAGGGTGGCCAAAGAAACAGGCGTTCAGCATGTGATCACTACCTCAGAACTCGATTTTCTCGATTCAAAAAGTCCACTCCCCTCGATCTTAAAAGGAGTGGAAAAAGTCAAGGGGCTGGAAACCCAGGACTTCGTCATTCTTCTTGAGCGGTATCGAGGGAAGCGCCCTCCAGAGGTCAAGCTTTCGCAAGAGGATGTAGCCTATCTCACCTATACCTCAGGGACCACAGGTCCTCCGAAAGGAGCAATGAATACCCACGGAAATGTTGTTTTTAACTCTGAGGTCTACCGTCATTGCTGGAAGTTGACTCCCTCGGATATTATGTTGGGGGTGGCTCCTTTCTTCCACGTGACAGGAATGGTCGGCCATATTGGAACCTGCATCGCTTCCGGAACTCCTCTCGTTCTATTTTACCGTTTTGATCCCAAGACAACATTTCAGATGATCGAGAGATGGAAGGCCACCTGCACCATCGGAGCCATCACAGTCTTCATTGCATTGATGAATGATCCGGAAATTGGAAAGTATAATCTTTCCAGCTTCCGAAAAGTTTATAGTGGAGGAGCTCCTGTGATCCCTGCTGTCGTAGAACGATTTGAAAAACTGACGGGGACTTACATTCACAATGTTTACGGTCTTACTGAAAGCACTTCACCTGCTACTCTGGTCCCACTGGGATTGAGGGCGCCTGTAGACCCCTCGACTGGAGCCATTGCCATTGGAGTTCCCATTCCAAGCCATGAGGCTAAGATTATGGACCTCAGTAATCCTGAAAAGGAGCTTCCTCCTGGGGAGGTAGGCGAGTTGGCTGTCAAGGGACCAGGTATCATTCCAGGATATTGGAACAAACCCGAAGAAACCGCTTATGCCATCCGGCAGGGTTGGCTTTTCACTGGAGATGTGGGTACAATGGATAGCAAAGGATGGGTCTATCTCTTAGACAGAAAGAAGGACATGATCATTGCGTCTGGATTCAAAGTCTGGCCAAGGGAAGTGGAAGATGTCATCTACCTTCATCCCTCTGTTAAAGAGGTCGCAGTGGTTGGGGTTCCAGATCCATATCGGGGAGAGACCGTCAAGGCCTTTGTGGCTTTGAAGGAAGGATTCGAAGGCAAGGTGACTGGAGAAGAGATCATGGCCCATTGCAAGGAACGAATGGCTGCCTACAAATATCCCAGACAGGTCGAGTTTGTTAAAGAGGTACCCAAAACCGCCACCGGGAAATTTCTCCGTAGGGCCTTTAGAAACCAATGAATAGATGCTGAAATAAATTCAGCATGACAATGGAGTCAAGGTTTTTCTGTCATCCCGAACTTGATTCGGGATCTCTGTTTTTATTATTGTTATTTGCTTAGAAGGAGAAGAAGATGAAACGTATTGTGACCAAAGAAGATTATATCCAGAGCCTCAAAGACCTTCATCATGTCGTCTATTACAATGGGAAACGTGTAGAGGATATTACAGAGCATCCCGGTCTTCGTCCTCACATTAACTCCGCTGCTCTCACCTATGAGCTCGCCCTTCGTCCTGAACATGAGGATCTGATGACAACCACCTCCCATCTCACAGGTAGGAAGATCAACCGGTTCACTCACATCCACCAGAGTGTGGACGATCTGATCAAAAAAGTTCAGATGCTCCGGCTGATCGGCCACGAGACAGGTTCGTGCTTTCAACGATGCGTAGGGTTCGATGCTTTGAATGCCACCTACATGACGACTTATGATGTCGATCAAAAATATAAGACAGACTACTTTGAGCGATTTAAAAAGTATTTAATCCACGTCCAGGACAGCAATGTGATGTTAGTGGGCGGGATGACCGACCCAAAGGGAGACAGATCTCTTCCACCCAGCAAACAGGCAGATCCCGACCTCTTTACCCACGTTGTAGAACGACGATCCGATGGAATTGTCATTCGTGGAGCCAAGGCCCATATGACAGGAGGTGTCAATTCCCACGAAATTCTCCTCATGCCAACCCAGGCAATGAGAGAGGAGGATAAAGACTACGCCCTGGTCTGTGCTTTACCGCTTAATGCACCAGGAGTGGTGCTCATCTTTGGGCGTCAAACCAATGAAGAACGAAAATTCGAAGAAGGAATCGATGCTGGAAATCCCTTCGGATCTGTAGGAGGAGAAGCTTTAATCATCTTTGATAATGTCTTTGTACCTCGGGAAAGAGTCTTTCTCTGCGGCGAATATGACATGGCTGGAATACTCGTAGAACGATTTGCCACTTTACATCGCCAGAACTACGGGGGCTGCAAGGGAGGGGTCTCTGATATTCTGGTAGGGGCCACTGCATTGGCTGCAGAGTATCAAGGAACAGCCGGCGCTTCACACATTAAAGAAAAACTGGCAGAGATGATTCACCTGGCTGAAACCATTTATTCAGGATCTGTGGCCTGTTCTGCCATGGGATACAAGACACCTTCCGGAGCTTTTTATCCGGATCCTCTTTTAGCCAATACAACGAAACATAATGTCACGCGTCACATCTATGAGATTGCCCGCCTTGCCCATGATATCGCTGGAGGGATCGTCGCCACCATGCCTTTTCAAGGAGATCTGGAGAGCAGTGAGGTGGGCCGTTATGTGAAGAAATACTTAGCGGGCGTCAAAGGGATTCCTGTTGAAGCCCGGATGAAGATTCTCCGGCTGATTGAAAATATGAGTGGAGGAACAGCCCTGGTCGAGTCCATGCATGGCGCAGGATCGCCTCAGACCCAAAAAGTCATGTATGGAAGATTGGGGAACCTTGAGCAGAAGAAGCGCTGGGCAAAACGCATTGTGGGAATTGAATAATTGAAATGGATAGCAATTCATTTGGTAGATAGCTTTCATTGATTAATACAAACGCAATAAGTAAGATGCTGAAACGAGTTGAGCATGACAAGAAAAAGTGTGTCATTCCGAACTTCTTTCGGAATCTCGAACTTGGCAATGACAATAAATCAATTGCGTTTGTATTAGTTTCCAACAAAGTGAGGAGGCTGAATTTTTAGAGATTTTTTGATTTCTTTTCTACTTCTCTCCAGAAATCTTCGTGCCGAACACCCCTCCCCTCTCGAATCTGTTGTCTTGCCAAACTTAATATCTTCTGAAACTTGGGAGAGTAAGCTAACGTCAACCGCTCTATCTCATCTTCATCGTCAACGGAGAGCAATACCGCTGCTGGTTTCCCGTTTCGAGTAACAACCACTGGACCCCGTTTGCTTGCCTTCAAAAACTCACTAAAACGAGCTTTCACATCGGCCACTGATGCAATTTTCATAGTTTTACCTCCTTCCCGCCGAAAACCAAGCGATTCCGTTCTTTCACACCGATCGCCAATATGTGCACTTCATGAGATTCTATGTTTATATCGTAGAATACTCTAAACCTATTATCTGGCCCAAAACGAAGCCCCCATTCAGCTTCAAACGTTACTGGTTGTTTCAAAGGTTTTCGATTTCTCGTTTCTACATCTGGCTCAAACTGTAATTCATCCTCAATGGTGGCCCGAATGAGCGAGTAATATTTACGTTCGATTGTCTTGAGGTGTAGTTTTGTTAGAGGAGCATAAATCAAAACAAATTTTTGTTTCAGCGACATATTAACTATAATTATAGTCATTTATTAGATATTTGTCAATCTTGCCTTTCAGGTAGGTCCTAAAGTTAATCCTTTTAAAGCTTGTATGAAGATTCTCCGGCTGATTGAAAATATGAGTGGAGGAACAGCCCTGGTCGAATCCATGCATGGCGCAGGATCACCCCAAACTCAGAAGGTGATGCACGGAGGATTAGGAAATTTGGAACAAGAGAAGCGGTGGGCCAAACGGATTGTAGGGATTGAATAAGCATGGAGTCCTAACACCAAGAAGGAATCAACCCATTGTTTGGCGACTTCACCTACAAATGTTCGGTTCAATATGGGCACAGATGTTAAGGATTACTGATCGAAAGAGTACAAATGTCACGCTTAACCGAACACTCCTCCAGTGGTAAGAGAGTGATGTTTGAAGTGTCTGTTAGAAGCTTATCCTTAGGAAACAATAACTGCCTACACAAACGCTCCTAGAAAATGCGCGAAACTCGAAATGTGTCCAGTGTTCTGAAGGCGCTGCTTGACTCTACCGAAGTACTTATGATGAAGCAATGCGGTGGGGTTACTCTTTGAGTAGGTAAGCTCTTTATACTTATCATTCAGAGCATACTTTAAGTACTTTGCTGCGAACTGCGCTCTGTTGAGTTCCTCCTCTGAATACCCCGGAAGCAATTCCGGGTCTTCCACCCGAACGTTGAAGAAGTTAACGTACTTCCTCAACACATCAGAATTAGGATGCGTCTTCACAATTACCTCATTGCCAAGAGCCCATGTTTCAAGGCAAAAATGTTGAACCACAATCCGAATTTCCGCTAAACACGGCAAACTTGATATATGATCCTCTATTTCTCTGTACTTTTCTTGATAACTAAATTCTTCTGAATCAACACCAATAACCAATCTTTGAATGTTCCTGTAGTTGTTAACGTCATCAATCGCTGCATCGATTATTTCCAAGTATTGTGGGTAACCTCCACCTCCTACAATTGAGAAATTGTCGTTTACTATGTCAGAAATGTGGGAAACATAAGTAAGCCTTGGATTTACGAGAGGCACCCAGATTTCGTACACCTTCGCCGCCCCTTTTACTCCTTCAACTACGATGTGAATGTTCATTCAATACCCTCTGTGTAGAAAGGATCGTTTATCAGCTGCACAAATGCTTTCTGTTTGGACTTGCTATAACGCTCTTCAATTTCCGCCCCCTGTTTCACAAGCACTTCCTTCCCCTTTCTATGTAGAACAATCCAAGACTTGACTGGTATATTCCCTATTATATATGGATGATGACTTGTAATTATAAATTGGCTCTTAGTGCCAGATTCAAATAGAATAGAAGGGAAGAAGTTTATCGCGTTGATTCCTAAGGAGTTCTCGTACTCATCTAAAAGATATACTCCTCCATTTTCCGGCATAGTAAATATATCAGTAAGAATCAATAGTACTTTTTTCATCCCTGACGATAATTGATCTAATGGTATCCAGGTTTCTCCCATATGCCTTTCCTTCACTGCGAATACTGGAACAATTCCGGGAAGATGAAGGCCAAAGTCCTCAGCATTGAGAACATCATAATTTGAAACAAAGGGAAATACGTTGATAAACTCTTTGCATATACGGTCGTATGTGTCTTTGAAGTATTGAGAAAGCATATAGAGGCGAGCGTTGAGACTTAGCCCAAATGAAAAAAGATCATCCTTATTCTTTGATTTCTGAATTTTCTTTAGAAACTTTTGGGGAACCGATTCCAAAGCTGCTGCAAGCTCTAAATCCGGACCGAAAAAGCTACGCCTCATTATTGATAAAAAGCCTAAATATAGCGGCTTGATTAAGTCCTCCTCCTGCAAAAGCGTTATACTCGATTCTTTTGGCCCAAGTCGGGGCAATTCCTTGCCAGCAAAAATAAAAGTGTTTGGAGTTCTCAGGACCAGCACTTCTTCTTTCCCATTTTCCTTGAGCTTAACTATTTTTTCGCTTTGGACCTTTTCATCCTCTTTCTCGCCGCCCGTTTGAATAACCCATCGGTACAATTGATTTTGATGTTCCAAGGTTATATCCCAAGAACCAAGGAACAACTTACCTCTTTGTACTACCATCACTCCGCTGTTAAATATGGTGTTCAGCAACCTTGTTTTCCCGGAGCCTGAATCGCCAACGATCAGATTAAGTTGCGAGAAATATATCTTAGAAAAATGAAGATCATTCGGGCCAGCATCTGATTCATATGAAATGATTTTCATCGCATACCTCTGAAAAATTTAAGTACTACAGACGCACATAATATTTGCATGAAAATAACCGTTTCGATCCTCAATGAGGGTTAATTAATTGTAAATGACGTCATCGACATTCAGCGAATCAGGACGATTGTTAGTTGAAGTGTACAACTTGCTCATGGAAGCTGACCAAACGATAGTTTCATGAAGGTAGTCTACACTTTTTGCTGGGGTAATCTCAGTATAATTCAAACAAGTGATGCCGATCCCAAAGAGCAATGCCTCGGTCTCTTGCAAAAGTTATCGCGTCATTCGTAAATCCACTCGGGCAAACCACAACTCCCCGTACGCCTGCAACATCTTTCGGAAGTGCCCCGTTCAACGCTCTTATCACCTCGACACCCACAGGTGCTGCATGATTTTTACACTGAATGCAAAGGGTTACCTCTACTCCAACATCATCACACCGCCTGGCTACAAGATCGATACCCCCATCACGTGTCAAAGGTGTTGTTTCTACTCGCCATTTTTTTACTTCTAACAGCTTTTGCACATGTTCCTCAAATTCCACGCCATTCATTTCCGAATAGTTTCCAGATAAGTCTGATCTGCGTTTTTCTGATTTTAAACGTTCCGGAGGGGTTAGCCCAAACAAACCAAAAAGTTCTTCGCCTGACAGTTTTGATTTTAAGTCTATTGAAACACTGTCCACCAACTCATCAAAAAGCAATTGTTTTTCCCCTAAAATCTTTTCAATTCGCTCCTCAATTGTATTTTCAATCACATATTTATAAACATGAACGGGAACAGTTTGGCCAAGGCGGTGAGCTCTACTCTCAGCCTGAAGTTCAACGGCAGGATTCCACCAGCGATCGAAGTGAAAAACGTATGAAGCATCCTGCAAATTTAGCCCTTGCCCGCCGGCACGGAGGGAAAGAATAAGGACTTTATGATCACGATTCTCTTTAAAGATCCTGATGACCGAATCTCGCTGTATTGGGGAAAGATCGCCGGTAAAGAGAAGAGGGTTATAGTCTTCAAGTCTTGATGCAATGGCATGTGCCCCGTACTCTGGATCCGTGAATTGTGAAAAAATTAATGCACGATATCCCTCAGATACAAGGATGTTTAATCTCTCAAAAACATCTTCAAACTTGACAGATGCACCACCAATCGGACAGAAATTACATATCTGTTTTAATTTCATGATGAGCGCTAAGATGTTTTCAATTCTGACAGACTCACCACTTTCCTTTAATTGGATTATACCTTCTTTTTCAGCCCGCTCATAATAATCGCGCTGTGTTGAATTCATTGATAGAAATAGCTGGCTGACAATTTTGGGCGGAAGTTGTGGCA
>PEUO01000052.1:1981-14055 GCA_002780715.1 Deltaproteobacteria bacterium CG03_land_8_20_14_0_80_45_14 | reverse complement strand
TTGGGCCTGTCCCTGGATTCCATCCGGTCTTGTTGCTGTGGCTGTTATGATGTTCTGGCCGATTTGCAAGGGCACAATGACAGCAAAGTTATTGCCCTGCACCTCAGCAAGGGAACCATTGACATTAACACCAATTTCCCCGGTCTGATTATAGATTTTGCCTTGTACAATTATACTTGACTTATTGATAGTAGCGCCATTCGCTGGTGAAGTAATCTCTATGCTGATGGGCTCGACCACCGTTATGGTGATACTTGCTTCTGCTTGATTTCCCACTCCGTCTATAGCCCTGGCAGTGAGGGTATGTGATCCTGGAACAAGTTGTGAGGTATCCAGAGAAAAGTTATAGGGTGATTGATTCAGGGTAGCTTGAAGTTGACCATCTACATAGAGTGTAACACTTGCTACTCCTGAAATTGAATCGCTGGCTTCGATTGTAACAGTAATCGTCCCAGAAACCATTGCGCCTGAAGGAGGCGACGTAATAGAAACAGCGGGCGGGACATGGTCAAAAACTAATAATATACTTGCTTCAGCTTGATTTCCTGAATTGTCTACCCCTCTGGCAGTAAGAGTGTGAGATCCTGAGCTAAATAATAGAGTGTTCAAAGGAAAGTTAAATGGTGGTTGAGTCAGGGTCGCCTGAAGTTGACCGTCCACATAGAGGGAGACGCTTGCCATCCCGGATATTGCATCATTCGCCTGGACTGAAACAGTAATCAGTCCTGAAACTACAGCGCCTGATAGAGGTGCTGTAATGGCCACGAGGGGTGCGGTATTATCTATCGTAACGCTGACGCTTGCCTCTGCCTGGTTTCCTGCCCTGTCTGTGGCCCTAACAGTGATGGTATGAAGACCGGAGGTAAGCATCGAGGTGTCCAATGTAAAATTAAAGGGCGGCTGAGTTAAAGTGGTCTGGAGTTGCCCATCAACAAAGAGGGCCACACTTCCAATGCCTGATGTTCCATCAGTGGACTCAACCGTAATGGTTGCTGTCCCTGAAAGTATAGCTCCGGATATCGGAGATGTGATGGCTACGGCAGGGGTATCAGTATCGAGGGTGACCGACAGGGTGACACGAGTCGAGTTCCCAGCCTTATCTACGGCATTGAAAGCAAGGGTATTTGGTCCTGGATTGAGGGTGACGGTTCCACTGAAGTTCGAACCTACAAGAGTTAGAGGCTGAGGCGAACCATTATTTACTTCTACCGTCACCGTATCCTTATTCTGGTCTATAATGCTCCCAGTCACACTCAGAGTTGGCGTATTAACGGCCTTCCCTTCTGTCGGGTTGGTTATGTTTATTTGTGGCGGAATTGTATCAAGGGTAAAACTGAGATAGACAAAGGAATAGTTTCCCGCAGGATCTCTTGCGGAGATATCCAGGTAGTTCATTCCCTCCCAACGAAGGGTGTATTGGAGTGAAAATGTTCCATTTACCACAGGGATGACGGGACCTGAATATCCTAACCTTACAACGGCCTCTGGATCATCAACAGTACCTGTAATCGTAATATTTGGATTGCTCGTAACCAGGTAATTCGGTGGCGAAGTAACGATGAGTACCGGTCGGACCGTATCCCTGATGAAGTAAACAGTCGCTTCAGTCTCCCCTCCTTCAGGATTGGTTACCACCGCTGTAAAAGGATGGTTCCCATCAACCTGTGGGATAAGGACATAAGCCCAAAAGAAGTTGCCCTCCCGCATCCCCCAAAAGATGTCCCCCTGTTCGTATATTTCAACTCCGTCAGGCATAAGAATACCCTGTAGTGTGACAGATGCTGCGGTTTCGTCCGTTAATCCTGTGACTACTCCGGAATACCTACCAAAAGACTGCTGACTGCAATCCTCTCCTGGCGGCGTCGGATGTTGTTCACGGAAAGGTTCTGCACAGAGCATAAGAGATGGACCTTCGGGCCCTGTTTTGAGGTAAACCAGTACTTGATCCTCTCCCTGATTCCCACACGAATCTTTTGCAACGACGCTGATCGTATTCTCTCCCCCGACGAGGGTTATCCCATCCACTGTAAAGGAACCATCAGGGCCAACTGAAGCAGTTATTCCGTTGACCATCACCGATGAGGAAGAATCATCCACTATGCCACTGATAGTAATTGGACTTGTATTGAAAGTGGCTCCATTTGGAGGACTGGTAATGGTGACAGAGGGGGGAGTATTATCATAGCCTATAATCTCAACAGTCAGCAGGTCCCCTGGTGCGCCACTGATTTGAACATTCAGGGTATTGGTTGGCAGTAACGAGACCACTTGAGAAAGAAAACCCGTCTGCTCATTGAAATCATTGGGATCAAAGATGAGCATACCATTCAATGTAATGGTAGCGGAATCCACCCTGTTCGAACCATCGGGATTCCCGCTGGTCACATTCAAGACAAAAGGCCCAACAAACTGGGGATTTGGGTCGAAAGTAATTGTTTCCTCCACCGGTTTTCCAGTGCTTCTGATAAACGAATGGAGGCCAAGCACCGGGCAGGCATGTTGTTCAAGACGGAAAAGTTCTATGGTGACAAACGAACCCGGAGCGCTTCGAAGCCTCACTTCAAGTGAATTTTCTCCTGACAATAGAGTAATCTGACGGCTCAGAGTTGCCACATTCTGATTAAATTGGGACGGCCTGAAGACTTCACTCCCATTGAGCTTGACCAAGGCGCTCGATACCCTTTGTGTGCCGTCTGAGGTGCCATTGGTCAGGCGAAGAAGAAAAGGCCCGGTGGTATCGGAAATGCTAAAAGAGACCTGTTCTGTTTTTGGAGCCTCCCTTTCCCTCAGGAAGGTGATGGGGCCACAAATCAAGGTGCCGCCTGGAGGCGGGGGTGGAGTCTGATAGGCATTTCCTGAGGGGCTTACGAGCAGTTGTTCGGGTCGGTATTCTCCTACTGGCAAGGGAAGGGTATCGGGAGTTTCTTGGTAATAGATCCCGAGCGTCCGATGATAGGCATCACCAGGCATAGGTTCGTTTGAAAAATCTAACTCGATAAGAGTAGAAGTGGCAGTACTGAGTCCCTGGATGCTAATGGCGTTGGAGGCGGAAGAGAAGAACTTACTGTTGCCAGGAAGCTTGTATTGCAGGAGGGCCCAAAGTTCCCCCGGACCTAATGAGTCCGGGCCGGGAGCTTTTGCCTTGACGACAACTTGAGTAATCGTCCCATCAGAAGCTGGGTTGAGCAAAGCAAAACGGTCTGTCGATTCAAAGGGGTCGGGTGGGATGATAAGGCAATGAGCAGGATTAATGAGACATAAAAGCAAAAATAAAAATACCCCAAGTGGAATGATTTTTTTTCTGTGTTGAGAAAAATTCATGATATTTATCCCCCCTTATACCCATCCTTATTCCTTAAAAACAGAGATGGGTTTCTCGGTTAAGCTCCTGATATTGTTCATCACTCCCACACCCGAAGACAAGCGATGGGAAAAATGAAATAGATGTGTTGTTTATTTTTTTGTACAATACTTGGTTGTTTTTTAAATGTCAAGGTAATTTTTTGAGGTGCTTTCCCTTATCTTTTCTGGGCTGAGTAGAACGGATGCAACCTGACACCTCACTATCCCTCTCTTCAAGACTTCCTTCCTTGAATCCATTGAATATCATTCCCCACCATGCTATTTTTAACCATGATGAGAAAAGTTTATGTTCCTATTGAGTCCGTAGCATTTAAAGGGTCTGGAGTAGCTCGGATCAATGGCAAAGTGGTCTTCATTCCCTATACCGTGACTGGTGATGAGGCATGGATCGAGATTACGGAAGAGAGGAAGAAATACTCGATGGGGAGGCTAATCCAGATCGTCGAACCATCTCCTTGGAGAGTGAATCCTTCTTGTCCATACTTTGGGAGTTGTGGCGGCTGTCAGTGGCAACACATCGATTATTCGGCTCAGGGGGATTTAAAGAGAGAGATTTTAAAGGACGCCCTGAAAAGATTAGGGGGGTTGAGGGAGGATCCTCCGATCATGGTTATCCCTTCACCCCAATCTTATGGCTATCGGGCCAGGATACAACTGAAGGCCAAGGGAAAAGTGTTAGGTTATTACCAGGAAAAATCACATCGGATTGTGGACATCCAAGAATGTCTGATCGCGCATCCTTTAATAAACCAGATGCTTCTATTGCTTCGAAAAACCTTCCCATCTTTTTCTCAAATGGAGGAGATTGAGATAAACGTCTCGCCGGATGAAAGCAAGGGGATCCTTATTCTCCATCTCTTTTCGCTTAATCGAAAAACAGAAAATTTCTTGAAAGAGTTCTTTCAAAAGCAGGCCATCTTCAAGGGGACCGCCACGGCGAAAAAAAATGGGCTAACCCTTTTGGGTGACCCTCATCTGAACTTTACGATTCCTTTGAGTCAAGAGAGGCAAAAAAGAAATCTCGAGTTTCGAATCTCACCAGGGAGCTTTTCTCAAGTCAATCTGGAGCAGAATCAAGCATTAATTCAGACCGTTCTCCAATTCTCAGAGGTGAATCAGGAGGACAGGGTCCTCGACCTCTATGCCGGCGTTGGAAACCTAACCCTCCCCTTAGCCATGGGAGCGAAGGAAATCTTGGGGATCGAAGAGAATAGGATGGCAATAGAGGATGCTCGATTCAATGCAGAAATAAATGGGATCAAAAATTGCGATTTCATTTACGGAAGAGTAGAAGATGTTTGCATGAGTTGGGAAAGGAAAACATCTGATCTCGTCGTCCTTGATCCTCCCAGGGCGGGGTGCAAGACGATCTTGGATCAGGTGGTCAGATTGAAACCAAAAAAAATCATTTATGTTTCTTGCGAACCCACCACCTTCTCGCGGGACATCCACCTTTTCTCTGAGAGGGGATATTCCCTTCATAGGCTCAGCCTTATTGATATGTTCCCACAGACCTTTCACATAGAAGTGGTCAGTTTACTCCAAAAAGGTTGAGGCTGGGAATTAAAAAATGAGGTTAAGGCTAAGGTCAAGGTTGAGAAAATCTTAATCTTAACCTCAACCTGAACCTAAACCTTTTCATCAGATGACTTTGTTGAGGGAATATTCGATGATCCCTACTGCTCCCCGCTTCTGTAATTTTGGAATGAGTTCCCGGACGACCTTCTCGGAAATAATCGTCTCCACAGAAAACCAATCGGTCTGGAAAAGATTGGCCACCGTGGGGGCGGTAATGCTGGGGAGGATCTCCATCACACTCTTGAGGTCATTTGCCGAAACATTCATCTTGAGCCCCACCATTCCTTCCGCTCGAAGGGCCCCCTGAAGAAGAAGCGAGATCTGTTCTGTCTTTTCCCTTTTCCATGGGTCTTGATAGGATTCACGATTGGCAATCAGTTGGGTATTGGTCTGCAAGAGCTCTTCAACGATACGGAGTTTATTGGCCCGCAACGTGCCTCCGGTCTCAGTCACTTCAACAATGGCATCGCACAATCCTTCAATCACCTTCCCCTCGGTTGCCCCCCATGAGAACTCCACATCGACCTTGATCTTTCGCTCGGAGAAATATCGTTTGGTAAAATTAACCAGTTCGGTGAAAATCTTTCTCCCCTCCAAATCCTTCAATTGGCGGATAGGGGAATCCTCAGCCACAACCAAAACCCACCGGGCAGGGGAGGCGCTGGTTTTCGAATAAATCAAATCCTGAACAACCACAACATCAGAGCCATTTTCCAGAATCCAATCCTTCCCGGTCAGCCCCGCATCCAAGGTGCCTATCTCTACAAACCTTGACATCTCCTGGGCCCTGACCAAGGTGCAGCGAATCTCATCATCGTCCACCACGGGAAAATAACTTCGAGAGCTCACCGAGATCTTCCAGCCCGACTTCTTAAAGAGCTCGATGGTGGCATTCTCCAGACTCCCTTTTGGAATTCCAACCTTCAGCATTTTCACTTTCCGTATACCTCCTTCGGGTCAAAGATTCTCTTCCCCGAGACCTTCCATTCCCCTTTTTCAAATCGTTGATGGAAGCAACTCCGGAAACCAGTATGGCAGGCCGCCCCTCCTATCTGATCTACTTTGAGCAGGAGGGTATCCCCATCACAATCGAGATAAATTTCCTTAATTTCCTGAAAATTCCCTGAGGTCTCTCCTTTGACCCAAATTTTTTCCCGAGACCTTGACCAGAAGGACGCCTTCTTCGTTTCCAGCGTCTTTTCCCACGATTCTCGATTCATGTAACCTAACATCAGCACCTCATTGGTTGAGGCATCCTGGATGACGACCGGGATGAGTCCATTCCCTTTTTTAAAATCGGCCTCAATCACAAAACCTCCTTCCTTCAAGGGTTCAAGGATTCGAGGGTTCTATGGTCCGAGTATTTCTTAATTTTTGATTTGAACCCTTGACCACTTGACCCCTTGAGCCCTATTCATTCATAAGCAGCTTCGCCATCTGGGCGGCGTTTTTAGCCGCAGAGCCGGCATGACAGTTATTAAAAAAGATTAAAGTCTTGGCTGTCTTTTTAGAAATATCCTTGATGTCCGGAATGAATTCTTTCAGTTCTTTCTCACTATAGAGGTAGTCATACCTCACAGAAGTAGGGACATTGAACCAGTTAGAATTTCTGCCATGAAATCGGAAATAACCAATTTCAGAAGTAGCCCTTGGATGGTAGGGCATCAATTGGGGCAGTTTAGGTTCGTCAACAACGCAAAATCCTAGCCCCTTATTTTCTAAAAATTCAAAGGTCTGTTCTTTCAGCCAGATCTGGTTTCGGAATTCAAAAACCAGCGGGATGTCTGCCATCTCTTCTTTGAATCTTTGGAGATAACCTAAATTTTCTCGATTGGGGAAGAAACCATAAGGAAACTGCGCCAGGACACAAGCGAGTTTTTTCTCTTCAATCAAAGGAATAAGGCTATATTTAAATCTCTTAAAGGTCTCCTGATTATCAATCCTACTACCAGTCTCTTTATCCCAAATTTCATGGGTCATCCCTTTAAAAGACTTCACCACAAATTCAAAACCTTTGGAGGTCTTTTGGGACATCGCCGCAAAGCTCTTCTGAGAGGGAAGACTATAATAGGTAAAATTGACCTCCACAACATGAAACCCCAACTCTTTTTCATAGAAGGGTAACATATCCCTTTCTTGAATGCCTGGAGGATAAACGGTTCCCTTCCAATCCGGAAAGGAAAAACCACTTGTGCCGATCTTGATCACTGAATCTCCTTGTTTAAATTTATTTCATCAAATGTATTAAAAATAGACGAATGAGAGAGAATTGTCAACTCTGATTGCATAGGATAATGTTATAAGTTAAAAGAAATGGATGATTAGATATAAAACAATTCTGATATTTTTTATTCTTTTCTCCATCTTTCCCCCCTGGAGTATTAAATCAGGACAGTCTCAGGAAATGCGAACGAAGGAACGGATCATCTCAAGCTTCACCGGTAGGGTTCCAAAAGAATGGGGAGAAGGAGTGAAGGGGGTTAAAGCCAGGTTAAACACAGATCAGAAAGTTTTAGCATTGACCTTTGATGCCTGTGGCGGCTCAAAGAGTTTAGGCTATGATGAAAAACTGATCAAGTATCTAGAAAGTGAGCAATTCTCTGCCACCTTATTTATCAGCGGCAGGTGGATAGATGCGAATCCAGAAATCTTCAAGAAATTATCAAAAAATCCTCTCTTTGAGATTGAAAATCATGGTTTGAACCATAAGCCATGCTCAACTATTGGCCGTTCTATCTATGGGATAAAAGGGACAAAGGGTGGTGGAGAAATTTTTGATGAAATAGAATTGAATGCCTTAAAAATTCTGAACCTCACAGGTCGCAAACCAAAATATTACCGGCCTGGCACAACTTATTGCGATGAAATCTGTGTGGAGGTCGCCAATGCTTTGGGGTATGAAGTGGTGAATTTTAGTGTTCGGGGGGATGCAGGGGCAACTTACTCAAAGAAGCAGGTAAAGGAGGCGTTATGGAATGCTCCTCCCTCGTCTATTATCCTCATGCATATGAATCATCCTGAAAGCGAAACCGCAGAGGGTGTGATAGAGACCATTCCAGAATTAAAAAAGCGTGGTTTTAAATTCGCTAAATTGTCAGAATATGGCTTGAAATGAAATAGGATTTTGGAATCGGGGGCCTTCATTAGCAAGTGATCAGAAAAATGGTATGTGTCCCCATCTTTGCCCTCAGTCTATCCTCACCCATTTCGGCGACCTAATCTTTAAAAGGGGACGCAAAAATGGACGCCGGAATGTCCAGTCCCATTCACAATCGCAATCGCAGCAGAAATATTCTTCTCTTTTCCAATACCCTTCTTCGCTACTTTCATTGATTAGTTCAATATTTTTCCCATGACAAATCGGACAAGTAACATTGGCTCTCTTTTTTTTCTTTCTCAACCTTAAACGAGTCAGCATAGAAATCCGAAAATGGCGCTGATTTCAATTCATAAATTGATTGATAGGTTGATAATGGACAATTTCTCTTCTTTCGGAAGGAAACCTTATGGAAATAAATGTTTTTCCCTTCTTTTCATCTGTTTCAAATTTCATGATGCCTCGGTTCTTTCGGACAACCTCCTTGACTAATCGTAATATTAGATCCGATGGTTCTTCTTTATGAAAAACTGCGATTTCCTCAAATCGCTCACTCACTTTCTTATAACCAGAAAAAACCAATTTAATCTCGGTGTACCGCCCATCCTTGGTTAACATAACTTGATCCGCGTCCTCCTCCCCCTGGAGAATGAAGGACTGGGTCAAAAGTCCTATATCTCCGTTGGGAGTTACCGAATTCACTCCATATTGAAGAATGGAATTCAAAATATATCTTAACGCTTCATCAGGAACGATTGTCTCAGGAAGATCCTTTTCAAATTTTTTGGATAATTTGACCCCTTTTTCTTCCAATTGAACTTGGTATTTATCTAACACTTCTTCGATCAGCCTGTGAACCGTGTCCTTTTTTTTGAGAGGAGTGTTGACCGCGAGATATTTGAGAAAACTTTCCAGCAAAAGATCGATCTTCCCAATATCCTTTTTGACAGATCGATTAAAAAACTCACCGAATTCTTTGTCGCTAAATTTTGCCTGAGAAAGTTCTGTTAAATTTCTCATGGAATCAAGAGTTCTTTTTATATGACGAAGCAATTCAATGACCGAAGGCCATTCAATCAGAGACTCTCGATCCCCCCATTCGATGGCGGGGGTGGGGAAATGAATTTGAATACCCCCTGGGATAAGAAAGGGTCGCTTTGATTCCCCACGTCGTCTTGGGATGTAATCCCGATATAGTAAGTTGCTGGTTCTTTTGGAAACTCAGGCCACTCATCAGGGAGGATTAATTCGGTCTTCCCATTGATTAACTTGGCAATGATTCCAGGGGTCGCCTCCCAGGAAAAGTTGGAAGGTTCAAAAATGTTTCTATCTTGGCTGACATATATGACATAGCCTGTAGCTTCAGGAACAGGCTCCCACCAGACGCGTCGTTTCCTAATTAATGGCATAATTCTTCCTCCTTCTCCTTTTTTAATTGAAATGAATTTTTATTTGTTCATGCGAAACATTATAATCTTTTTCATCCTCCTTCGCAAGATATCGTTATTCTACTGACTCATCTATCAAAAGAGAAGACCCATAATTTCTCTTGAGTCCATCAAAGGATTGGCCTATATTTGATGGTATGGCACACAAGAAGAACACTGTGATGATGGAATTTCACATCTCCCGGAAGACACGGGACCTCTACCAATTTGATGAATCCCTATTTTCCCTTAGTGGAAATGCCATTTTTCCCAACTTTCATGCCGCAAGATTATTTGCCCAGAGAATAAATGAAAAAAGGGATCTGGTCAGCTTCCCCGAGCAAGCCGTCAAAGCTGGCCACATCAATGCCATGGGGTTGATTGACGAAATTTTCCATTACATCGTTGGCTTGTATCGCGATGAGAAAAATTCCCAAGTGATGCAACAGGCGCTCGATTGGCTCTACGAAAAGTTGGGCAAAAGAGAAGTGGACGATGCCCTCCGGAAATTTGCGGACGAATTTCCAGCGATAGCTGTCTATCGGCGTGAAGCGGAGCTCGATGCCTACTTAGAAGGAGAAACAGGGGGTGTCCCGCATCGCCTGATCGTATTGGAAGAGATGCTCATGCTCTGGCTGGCCAACATGAATCTCGCTTTCTCTCCCTTCATCGAACTTTTCGATGACTCCGCACTGGAAAAGGAGTCGTCTTACTTGCCAATCATTGAAGCTCTCCATCCATTCTTTCACAACCAACCCCTTTACGGCCCTGATCACCAGAATCTGGTGGATATGCTTCGTAGCCCTGCCCTGACTGTTCCCCACTCGCTCTCAGGGCAACTGGAATACATCCGAGAAAAATGGGGTTACTTACTGGATCCCTATCTTTTACAACTTCTCAGTAGTCTCGACCTCATTAAAGAGGAAGAAATTTCAGAATTGCGGAGAATGGCATTTTGGGGCCGTGCTCCTGCGGAGGTTTATGAATTTCTCGGGATGGAGGAAGAACCTGAACGTTTTAGCCTTGATCTCGAATGGATGCCCAAGTTGGTCCTCATGGCAAAAAATATTTATGTGTGGCTCCATCAACTCTCCAGGAAATATCGGCGTTCCATCTACCGGCTTGATCAAATTCCTGATGAAGAACTTGATCTCTTAGCCCGTTGGGGTTTCAATGGCTTGTGGCTCATCGGCGTGTGGGAGAGAAGCCTTGCCTCTAAAAGAATCAAGGAGCTGTTGGGTGATCCCGATGCAGTGGCTTCGGCTTATTCCCTGTTTGACTACCAGATCGCAAGCGACCTTGGAGGTGAAGAAGCCTTCCAGAATTTAAAAGACCGGGCCTGGAAGCGAGGCATCCGCATGGCAAGCGATATGGTGCCAAACCATGTGGGAATTGACTCCAGGTGGCTCATCGAACATCCGGAGTGGTTCATTTCTATAAATTACAGCCCTTTCCCTTCTTACCGTTTTGGCGGACCAGACCTCTCGTGGCATGGAGAGGTGGGGATCTATCTTGAAGATCATTATTTCGACCGGAGTGATGCAGCAGTGGTCTTCAAAAGGGTAGATCGCCGAAACGGAAATGAAAAGTTTGTCTATCATGGCAACGACGGTACTCGAATGCCCTGGAACGATACGGCCCAGTTGAACTACCTTAATCCTGAAGTGAGAGAGGCGGTCATTCAAACTATCCTCCACGTCGCTCAAAAATTTCCTGTCATCCGCTTCGATGCTGCCATGACCCTGACGAAGAAACATTATCAATGCCTGTGGTTCCCGGAACCGGGCACAGGTGGAGCCATTCCATCACGGGCTGAACATGGGATGTCCAAAGGGGAGTTCAATCATCTCATGCCTGAAGAATTCTGGCGTCAGGTGGTGGACCGCGTGGCTCAAGAAGCCCCCGACACATTATTACTGGCTGAGGCCTTTTGGTTGTTGGAGGGATACTTTGTCCGAACGTTGGGAATGCATCGCGTTTACAACAGCGCCTTCATGAATATGCTGAAAGATGAAGAAAACGCCAAATATCGTTCTGTCGTGAAGAATACTCTCGAATTCAACCCCGAGGTCCTCAAGCGTTTTGTTAACTTTATGAGCAACCCAGACGAAGAAACCGCTGTGGCCCAATTCGGAAAGAGAGACAAATATTTCGGGGTATGTACGATGATGGCGACCATGCCCGGACTTCCCATGTTTGCCCACGGCCAGATCGAGGGATTCAACGAAAAATACGGGATGGAATACCGGTATGCTAAATGGGATGAACAATCTGATCAGGAATTAATCCAGCGGCATGAAAGGGAGATTTTCCCGCTAATGAAGCGCCGTTCTCTTTTTTCTGATGTAAGAAATTTCCTCCTCTACGATTTTTTTACCCCAGAGGGTACTGTCAATGAGAATGTATTTGCTTACTCCAATCGCATTGGTGATGAGCGAGCTCTGGTCATCTATCATAACAAATATGATTCCGCCCAAGGATGGGTAAGATCCTCTATCGCCTATTCGATCAAGACTGGCGAAGGCGATGAACGCACATTGGTCCATAAAGACTTAGGAGAAGGTCTTGGATTGCACGATGATCAAGCCTATTTCTCCATTTTCAGGGAC
>PEUO01000052.1:1809-1951 GCA_002780715.1 Deltaproteobacteria bacterium CG03_land_8_20_14_0_80_45_14 | reverse complement strand
AACAAAGAATTTTGTGAAAAAGGGCTGTATGTGGAACTGGGCGCTTACAAGTATCATGTATTCATCGATTTTAGAGAAGTCCGGGATAACCCATGGCATCATTATGCCCAAATAGCCAATTATTTAAATGGCCAAGGAGTAC
>PEUO01000052.1:544-1803 GCA_002780715.1 Deltaproteobacteria bacterium CG03_land_8_20_14_0_80_45_14 | reverse complement strand
TTGAAGAGGCATTGAAAGAAATGTTATTGCAACCTCTTCAGGTTGCTTTTAATGAACTGGTCAATGTGGGGATGTTCCGTCGTTTGATGGCGGCGCGCATCACCCAACCACAAGCCCAACTCGATCAAAAACTCATGGAAGAGATAGAAAAGAAAATGATCAACCTCCTAAGAGAAGCTAAACATCTCAGCGGGGGGAGAGAAGATGAGATGACGATGGCCCAAGAGATAAGGCATAAGCTGGAAGCCATCCTATACTTACCCATCATTACCAGCCGCTACCCACGACTCCAACCAAAAGGAGTCAAAGCAGCGGCAGAATACCTGCACAAGAAATTGACCGATTCAACCTACACCTGGAACACACTTTTCAGTTGGTTATTTGTCCATGCTCTGGGTAAGGTGGTTAACCCAAGGGACTTTGCGGGACAGAGTCATACTTGGATTGGCGAATGGAGGTTTGGGAAAACCATCTTGAGTGTGCTGAGGGATTTAGGGCTTGAAGAAACAACTGCCTGGAGTTCATTGACAGTCATCAAATTGCTCACGGGTCATCAAAGATGGTTTGAGGTGAAGCCATCTGATCAAAAACAAGCTTATGCGATATTAGAATCATTGTTGAAGGATAGTGAGGTTCAACAATTCTTACGGGTGAACCAGCACAATGATATTTGGTGGTTCAACAAAGAGGCATTTGAGGAGATGCTGTGGTGGCTGATGATGGTTGCAGCATTGACCATCGGCTCCGATCCTCTCCGTCCTGTCAATGCCGTGGTTGCAGAATTAGAAAGGTGCTACGCAATGATTCAAACATGGCAGGAGGCTGAAAAGAAATCCGAATACCAAGTTGAAAAATTACTGGAATTATTAAAGAAGTAAGGACAACCTTTTTTATTTTGTTATAAACTGCATAACCATCCACACAAAGATGCAACTTGATCTGCATTGGTTAAATTGGCAGCATTGTTTAATGTCCCATCTTCTAACTGGCGCCAGATTTCTTCTGCCATGCTGTTTTCAATTGCCGCACCAACATTCCTTAATATGTGTACGCAATGAACCCCAAAATCCTATTCAATAACAGTTACCTGTTCATATATAGTTGGGAATTTATCTTGCTTAAGTCTGAATTTTGTCCCGTGATTATGTCCTGTTCTTGCGTCGAAATCAACTAACAAATATCCATTTTCAGCGCAGTCTATAAATTTTTCAAATGAAAAGCCAGACAAGACAAGAAGTTTTTCATATTTAAAATACTCG
>PEUO01000052.1:0-516 GCA_002780715.1 Deltaproteobacteria bacterium CG03_land_8_20_14_0_80_45_14 | reverse complement strand
TTACATAAAAGCAGTTCATAATTTTAGAGCCTATCGTATACTTGAGATCGTCAAATGCCCAGTAAGGTTCGGGATTGATAGAATCTAACCCGACACGATCTTTTACCGTATTAAGCCATGCGTTTATCTTAGGCTTAGATGTGTCAGCTTTGGAATCATCAAAAACAAAGATAATCTTCTTTTTATCTCTATCAACTACAACTCTAAAGCCACGATTTGTATGCGCAGTAGCGCTTGTAGTAGACCGAAAACTCTTTTCTGTATCCGGATATTTCTTTCCTGCCTCTTTGTGCTTCCAGCCGTATAAAGGGAGCAAAACATTTGAAACAATCTTCGCGCCAGTTGGTGAAGGTTCTATATGTTTTAAAGTCACCAAAGAAGAAGTACGTTTTCTTTGTCCTTTGAGTTCCCACTCCCGCGCATTTGGCAACGGCAAATTATTTTCCTTGATGCCAAGCAAAAATTCCAATGTATTACCGACAGCTCCGTCATTCCTTTTGTCAATTGTTTTTTTTA
>PEUO01000169.1:742-14047 GCA_002780715.1 Deltaproteobacteria bacterium CG03_land_8_20_14_0_80_45_14 | reverse complement strand
CATTTGGGCCATTCCCTCTCCGTCTGACCACATGATGTCAGTGCACTGCCAGTAAAAAGCGATATTTTCAGGATAGGTCCCCTCCTCATGCAGAAATTTTTCAAGAGTTTTTTCAGCAAGTGACTTGCCGATCTCCCATGCTGCACGCGAAGGGATGGTCTGCGGGTCAAGAGAGTAAAAATTTCGACCTGTGGGCAGAACATCGGGCCTTCCCCGGGTGATGAGTCCGGAGGGGCCAGGTTCAATATAGCGTCCGTTCATCCCTGAAAGCAGGGCCCCTGTTTCATCCGAATCGAGAATCCTTTTGCGGATGCCGTCGATCTTTCCCTGTATGACCTTCAGCGCAATGCGCTCAGACTCCAGAATTGAAAATTGATCGGCAAGACTTTTTTCGAGGTCCACGCCTCGTTCAATGTAGTCCTTGCACAGGGTCTTTGCTGTGGTCTCGACCTTCTCTTTGATCGCATCTCCCTCCAAATCCGATTCGCGGGCGACGATCTGTGTAACAACGGGCCGGAGAGAATCCGGGCTTGTGTCAAAGCGGAGGATCGCATAGATAAAATCTGTACACGCCTCACCTTCGGGCAACCTGCCGAAAATGTGCATCCCTTTGGGAATATAAGTATTCTTCAGGATGGAGAGCCGTTCATGAATGTCTTGCACCTTCTCATCGAAATTGCTGTGAGTAAGCACGTCCCCATCCAGGAGGTTTAGCTGTTTAACCTTGTCGATTATCATGTGCATCAGCGTATGGACTTTATTAGGCTCCGTCTGCTTGTATCTTTTGTACTCCTCAAGCAGCTTGTCCATCTCAAGCAGATCACCGTACAGGTCTCCCCGAACCATGACCGTCTGCATATGATCGATCAAGACGGCGTTGCTCCTTCGCTTCGCGATAACCCCTTCCGGGGGGTTATCGCTGTTATAGATATAAAGATGGGGCAGGGTATCAATGGCAATGTCCGGGAAGCAGCCTGACGAAAGCCCTGTCGCCTTACCGGGAAGGAACTCAAGGTTGCCATGCGTTCCGACATGGATGATCACGTCTGCTCCAAAATCTCTTGAAAGCCATTTGTATGTTGCCACGTACTGATGAGGCGGTGGCACAGAGGGGTCATGGAGGATCTTGCAGACCTCGCCATCACACCGGGCGCCGGCGCATCCCCTCTTCGGCTGGACGCAGACAACGGCATTTCCAAACCGCACCCCCGTGACCACGATCTTCCCTTCATAGACCATGGCGGGTGGGATTCCATCCTTCTTTTCTCCCGGAGGATTTCCCCAAACCTCGATCATTCTCTTTTGAGTAGCATCAGGCAATTCGTCAAACCATTGAAGGTATCGTTCTTTCTCGATGCAATCCAGTGCACCGCCTTTGTCCACAATCTCCTCAACAGAGGTCCACCTGAACTCCGAGATAGCCTTCTTAGCCATGATTTCGTCGATCAATGCCTTTCCGCTCTCAGGAGGGGTGATGCTGTAGCCTTTGCCTGCCATCCTTTGGAGGAGGTCGGAGACGCTCTCGAGGGTATCAAGGTGGGCTCCTGCACCAACTGTCGATTCCACGCTTGCGCATGGATTACTGTGAAGGATGAAGGCAACCCTTTTTTCTGAGTTCGGTTTTTTTCGCAGGTTTATCCAGCGTGCCACTCTTTTCGCCAGCCTGTCGATCCGATCATTGATGGCTTCATAAGATTCTTCCCTATAATCGGAAACGCCTCGAATGGCTCCGACCAGAATGGGTTCGATTACCCCTTCAAATTCTGGCATGGCCACACTCCAGCCCACCTGCGACCCGAGACCCTCGCCGTCACTTAACCACTGTTCACTGTCCTTGTAATAGGAAATCACCGGTGAAAAGACCGGGACCCCCAATCTCTTCAGAAACTCGACTCCCGACGGGGCATCCGTCTCTTTTATCCCGCCTCTTTTGCTCTCAAGAAAAAAAGCGGTCAATTTTACAATGGCATCAACAGAACAGAATCCTTCCCTTATGAAAAACTGCTCCACCACCTCCACACCGCTCAGGTTACCGAGATTCCTATCTTTCAAGGAGTAGAGAAAGACCGGGATCACCCCCAATCCCTGCCTTTCAAGGCTGGATACGAGAGATGTCTCCACTTCCAGATTCCCACTCACCCAGTTTGAACGGGAGAAGAGAAGACCCACATAAGCAGCCGGTTTAACAGAAAGGTATTCCCTGTAGGCAGAAAGATATTCCTCACTGCTCTGGAAAGTCTTTCCCATACCGGGGTGGCAAATCCCCTGCCAGGGGAGTTCATCCGGGTCTTCAAAGGATGCATCATCGCCAAAGATCATGTGGAGCAGATATTTGAACATATTGGTCATGTTCTTTTGACCGCCAAATAGAACATACCGATAGACCTGGACAACCACTTCCGGATTCACATTCGATAAGGCCCCGAAGGAAGGATCGCTTCCAACAACAATGAGCGGAATCCTTTCTCTAACCTGACGAAGGGCATCTTCCATTTCCTCCCAGAAGGGATCATTCGTCCTGTAAAGAAGCACCAGATCAACCCTGTCGAGCTCGGCGCTGATCTTTTCGATCAATTCCGTTTTTCTGTTGATCTGCTTCGTTGAATAGCCGGACAGTTGGATACCAAGTCCCTTGGCCGCCTCCCGAAGAAGTGGCAGGTAGGACGACCACATGACTGTCAGCGCTTTCATTTCTAACCTCCTCGAAGTATCATTCATTATATCTCCTGATAAGTTGAGAACCGAAGACAAAAAAAACAACCACGAACGCCAAAAGAACAACGAGCGACAGCAGACCCTCCTGATCAAGATTTTCCTTCCTGATGAGAATATTGGTATGGGTCAGGGGCATGATGTAGATAATCGCCTTGATGGAAAGAGGCACTTTGTCCACTGGGAAGAACGTTCCGCTGAAAAAAGACATGGGGAGGATGAAAAAATTGGAGTAGGTGGACGTGTCCTCGTGGGATTTTGAAATCATGCCGGTAATAATCCCAAGACATGCGAATAAAAAACAATTGAGAAGTAAGGTGGCAACGAAGAGAGGCGTCACAGTAAAGTGGGAGGAGGTAAGAAAGCCTGCAGCAATGGTCAAAAGGGAGGCAAAAAGCCCTTTGGTCATTCCGGCCAGAACCTCCCCGATCATGATGGAAGAAGGGCTGATCGGGGCTTGGATGAAAATCTGAAAGGTCTTGAAGTAAAGCCGGTTCAGGTTGAGGCTGCTGGCAACCCACGAATAGGAGTTACTCATGGAACTCATGGCCACGAGCCCTGGGATAAGAAAATCAATGTAATTTCCGCGGCCCATCTGGACGCTTCGTCCAAGACCGAGCCCAAATGCGATCAGGTAGATAACGGGGATGACCATTGCAGAAAAGAGATATCCCAGCTTAAAGAGCTTCCGTCGGAAAAGAAGCATCTCACGGAGATAGATGGGATACCATTCCAAGAACTTTTTCATTCGAGGCGTTCTCCGGTCAGTTTGATAAAGACGTCCTCCAAGTTAGATTTCCTTATCGTAACGCCATCCTCACACCGCGCTGCAACGGTTTGGGCCTCGGAGCGACTCTGGCATATGTGCTGCACCAGATGTCCCTCCCCATCCACATATTCCACCAGGTACTCACCGATCTGTGCCTTCAGGTTATCTTGGCTGTCGAGGGCGATCAACTTTCCCTTTGAAAGGATGGCTACCCGGTCACATAACGCCTCGGCTTCCTCAATATAGTGCGTCGTGATAACCACCGTCCGTCTATCCATTTTCGCCTTCCGGATGATATCCCACATCTGGCGTCTTATCTGTGGGTCAAGACCGATGGACGGTTCATCAAGAAAGAGTATCCTGGGACTGGTCATCAGGGATCTGGCGAGCAACAATCGCCTCTGCATTCCGCCGGAAAAGTGGGAAACAAGTGAATCCTTTCTCTCTGACAGTCCGACGATACCGAGAGTCTCATGGATACGCCTGTGGAGATTGTCCACCCGGTGCAACATCCCGTAGATGAGCAGGTTCTCGTAGGCTGTCAGTTCGCGGTCAAGGTTGTTCTCCTGGGGCATCACTCCCATGATCTTTTTAAGGCCAGCGCTATTCTGGCGAACGTCAAAGCTAGCAACAGTGCAGGTTCCGCTATCGGGTTTTGTCAAAGCCGTGAGCATCCTGATCAGGGTGGTCTTTCCCGCACCATTGGGTCCCAAAAGGCCAAAGATCTGGCCTTTTTCCAGAGTGAAGGTCACTGCATCGACCGCCTTTTTACCGTTATACGTCTTGGTTAAGTTGATTACCTGTATCATACCTTTGGCTCCGAACCGCAATAGCAGTTAGTCTGAATCCGAATGATCAATGACACAGTGCAATGCCTGGATATGGGGATAGCCGTTATCCCTTCGAACGGCTACCTCCACGCCGTAAACCTCACGGATATTCTTTGGTGTTATCACCTCGGAAGGCGTCCCGATGGAAAACACTTTTCCTTCCTTTAGCATCAGGATGGTGTCGGAGAATCGGGCCGCCAGGTTCAGATCGTGCATGGCCATCATGGCACCTATTCCTTTGTTTTTTACCAATGTTGCGATCATATCCAGAACTTCCAGTTGGTGGCGCAGGTCCAGATTACTTGTCGGCTCGTCCAGTAATAAATATCTTGGCTCCTGAGCCAGAGCCCTGGCCAGCAGCACTTTTTGGGCCTGCCCGCCACTGAGTTGCTCCACGTCCCGCATGGCCAAGTCCTGGATGTCCATTTCGTGGAGGATATTGGCGGTTATCCACAGGTCCTGCTCAGAAGGTCGCCATGAGAGATACGGCTTTCTCCCTGTCAATACCATCTCAAAGACTGTCATTGGAATCTTGGCAGGCATGTTTTGTGGCACATATCCGAGGTATTTCGCCAGTTCTCTGCGGGAAATGCAGGTAGCATCCCTGTCTTCAATCAGAATTGATCCTCGGGCAAGCTTGAGGATTCGAACGATGCATTTGAGCAAGGTTGTTTTCCCCGCACCGTTAGGCCCCACAACGCTCAGGACCCGTCCTCCTTCAATTCTTGCTCCGATTCCTTCAAGGATTCTCGTGCTTCCATAGTCAAAAAATAAATCAATTACTTGTAACATCACCAGTATTCCTTAGACCGCTTGACTAGCAGATAAAAGAAGAATGGCACACCGATGAACGAGGTGACAATCCCTATGGGAATCACATGAGGGGCCCAAAGGGTCCGTCCCAATATGTCCGCTGCCACTACGACCACGGCTCCCACCAAGCCTGAAGTTGGCAAGAGAAACCGATGGTCGCTTCCAATCACCATGCGTGTGATATGGGGTGAGACAAGTCCCACAAAGCCTATGACGCCTGTAAAGCAAATGCAACCCGCGGTCATCAGAGAAGCGGCTACTACGCTCGACATCCTCAGCCGACTTACGTCCACCCCGAGAGCCAGGGCCGATTCGTCACCGGCAGATAAGAGGTTAAAATCCCATGCGTGCCGTAAAAGCATTGGAAAGGGTATCAGAACCATCGCAGAAGCCAAACCGATCTCACGCCATCCTGCCTTTGAGAGGCTGCCGAAAAACCAGAATACGACCTCTTGGATCTGCTCCATAGTACCCATGTACTGAAAGAGCGATGTGAGTGAGGAAAATAGGAACATCTGTGCGATACCGGTCAGAATCATGGTCTCAGAAGAGGCGCGTTTCATTTTGGCAACGACCAAAATCAGGAATGCTGAAATCAAGGAAAAGAGAAACGCTCCGCTGGCTATTAGGTATGTTTGGAAGCCGCCGCCGAAAAAGAGAATCACCGTTACAGCTCCGAAACCCGCACCTGATCCGATCCCAAGAGTAAATGGAGAGGCGAGGGGGTTTCGCAGAATCGCCTGGAAGACCGCGCCAGCAAGCCCCAGCCCGAATCCTACGATCGCTGCCATGATGACGCGGGGAAGCCGGAGCATCCAGACGATGCTGTGGTTTCGACCGGTGTCTTTTATAAGAGAAGATAAAACGTCCCATGGTCCTAATCCGGAGGCACCAATGGAAATCCCCACCGCCATCGCTACGATGAGCAGGAGGATGACAAAATAAAGGAAGAGCTTTTTAATCCAGTTCTGTTTCTTATAGCTATCGCAGAGGATTTCAGAGTTCGCGTTCATTCTCTCTACCGTTTAAAATCATCTGACACGAAAATACCCTTATAAGGAACACCTTGAAAGGTCTCCAAATATGTCCGATGAAGTGCCTCGGGGTTAAGATCCGAAAAGAAGGCGGGATGAAACCACCGAACCATATGACCAACACCGATCATGGCCCGAGGCCCGGTCCAGATGGCGCTGTCCATGACGTGGACGTTTCCAGAGATCACTGCCGGAATGTGATGCCAGGCTGGACGCCGCAGGATAGCGTCACGTCGTTGGTTAAAATGGGCGGGGGTTTTGAGGCTAAAGCCGTTGCCGTAAGAGGCTGCCTTGACGATCACCTCTGGATTTTTATCCAAGACCCACTCTGGCGTGATGCGTGGAAAGGGGATGGATAGGCTATCAGCGATGTTGCTTCCACCAGCAAGGATACACATTTCGTGCCCTCCGGAACCTGGCCCTGCGGCGTGGTAGTCACTGTAGCTTTCGATGTAGACTTTTGGACGATGAGAGGTCCGGGTAACCCTCTCCTGGATCATTTTCAGATGCCGCTGATGCCACTCACAAAATCGCTCGGCTTCTTGCCTTCGGTCAAGAAGAAGACCAAGTGTGCGAACTTCTTCTTCCAGCTTGTTAGGTTTGTAAAAATCGAGGCGGAGCACTTGAATTCCGAGTAAATTCGCTTTCTGTTCTAACGCTGGCCCCGGGTTTCTGCCATAGGCGACTACCACATCTGGGGCCAAAGCAGTGATGGCTTCCAGATCAGGATCTCGCCAGCTGCCGACCTTGGGCTTTTTGGCCAGACCGCCCCAGAATTCGGGCTCCCGAACAATTTCGGAAAACACACCCACAATATACTCTTCCGCTTTCAGGGTACGAACGATCTCCAGGACATCGGAGTTCAACGCCACGATCCTGCGGACAGGATATGGTACGTGCACCGTCCTTCCCAATGCGTCCTTGATGGTCACTGCCGCCTCCTTGGCCGAGGATGCCTGGGGGGCCAAAAGGAGTGCGGCGGTAAGTCCAACGATCAAAAGTCTTTTTTTAAGCGGCCTTTGATGCAGCATATTAATATCGTAAAGTACACTCGGCAAAAAATGTCCGGCCCATGGGTAAGTAGTACTCATAATATTTTTTGTTAAGGATGTTGTCCGCAGAGAGGGACAGCTCCACCCACTTCAAAGGAGTCACCGTCAGCTTGCCATCCACAAAAAAAGCCGGTTCATAAGTCCCATAAACACCATTTGCAGTATCCCTATTGCCTGAGTCGTTATAGATCTTGCTGAAATAACGACCTTGCAGCCTTCCCATCAGCCATTTGTATTTTATATCCAAACCTGCGTTCCAAGTGTACTTGGGAATACCTGTAACCTGTTTGCCCTCGCCGGCAGGGTCTGTGGGACTTTCCTTTATCTTGGCGTCGGTATAAGTAAAATTCCCCCAGAGACTGAGCCAGTTCGTCACTTTCTGAGAAAGCTCGAGCTCGAGGCCATAGGTCCTTGCCTTGCCAGCGTTGGTTCTGAACTTGGTTGATCCTACAGTCATGGAATAGATCAGGTCGTCAATGTCGTTTCGGTAACCGGTGAGGGAAATCCGGGTCCTTTTATCGAAGAGGTATTGATCCACTCCTGCTTCATAGGTCCAGACGGTTTCAGGCTTCAGGTTTGGGTTGCTTTGGTATGTTGTTCCATAGGATGTCCACGTTCGGAAAAGTTCGTAGAGCGAGGGTGGACGAAAAGCATGACCGACGGATCCTCTCAGGGTTGTATTGGCAAGGGCTTTCCATACGGCGGCAAGCTTTGGGCTGAATTCGGATTCCTTGTTGCTTTCGTATTCGATTTCAGATCCCGGCACACCGGAGGCACCACTGTAGACTTTCCACCAATCATAGCGGAGACCGAGATAAAGGGTCAGAGGATCGAATACCCTCCATTCGTCCTGGGCGAATAGAGCGTAATTCTGAGACTTGCCGCCGGAATAGAAGGTGCTCGCCCCTTTGCCGTGGAAACTCCGGTAAAATGGGACGTTATAGTCATCGGTATCGGACTTATCCATCCGAAAAGAAGTGCCTATGGTGAGGATATTGGTTTTTGCAATCGGCAGGTCTCCGCGCAGCTCGGTAATCCACGCCTCGTTTTCTGTAAGCTTTAAAGTGCCCGGTGAATTATCGTAGTAGTAAAATCCGGTGCCAGTCGGTTGGGTGTATCGGTCATCCACAATAACCGTCCCCACCTGGGCATGGACTTTAACCGGGCCGATGATCTCCTCAAGAGCAAGGGTATACATTTGAGTTTCATTCTTACCCATGCCTGTATAACTGATGAAGTCACTGGGTCTAAAACGGGCGCGCTGGCCAGGCCCTACAATGGCATAGGTAGAATTGCTTCCGAAGGTTCCCATGTAGGTGTTGGGCCGTTCGTAATCGTACTCGTGGTTGCCCCAAATGCCTATAAATGAAACCTTGCCGGTGTCGGAGAAATCGAAGCTTGCCTTGGCGTTAAAGCTTTGGCGCTCGGCCCCATTTTTCCCCTTGTCTCCGACAACCCACCGCGTTGGATTCCCATATTTATCGTCCATGGGGTATCCTCCCGAAACATTGCCGGCTCCGGTTGATATCGTTGAAACAACGGGAGTGGTGACGTAGCCATCCGTCCTCTCTCCCTCGTAACCGACACGAAGGCTCAGCCGGTCCCAGAACCGATTCCCGGCGCTGAGTCTGTATTGCAAGGTATCGTTGGTGCCATAGCCTGTATTTGCTTCAAGTTCAAGTTTCTTTGGGGTTTTGGTGATGATGTTGATGACACCACCCATTGCGTTACCCCCGTAAAGCGCCGAGGCAGCGCCCCGAATAACCTCAATTCGCTCGATATTGCTTACTGGAAGCATCCCCCATTCTATGCCGCCTGTATAAGCATCATTGAGAGGCTGGCCATCGAGCAAAACCAACGTGTACTGATCGCCGCTAAACCCTCGCATCCTTACACCTGCGGTCGAATCCATCAATCCTTTGTTTCTTTTTACAAAGACTCCCGAAAGGGTCTCGAAGGCGTCATCCACAGTCTGGATATTTTGCTTTTTAAGATCCTCCCGGGTAATAACGGTTATGCTTCCGGGGGCGTCTTCCACTTTCTTTTCTGTCTTGGTAGCGGTTACCACAATCTCTTCGAGTGTTGTTTCTTTTTGTGTCTCTTCAGCCAACCCTGCAGAGATGCAGAGAATCAAACCAGAAATGATTACAATCAACTGCCTTGTCGCTCGTTTCATAAAACACCTCCTTAAAGTCTTTTCTCACCCCCTTTTTTGTGATAATATTCAAATCAAGGGGGCATTGTCTTTTGCAGTGCTTCCCTGCGGACGGGGCGTGTTCCATGTTTTTGGCCGATGGTCACGCCCCGTCCCAAAATACAACTCTTCATTCCTTCATTCTTTCTAATTTCACCTCCTCTCTGTCACGATGCTGAAGGTTTTAACATCAGATAGTCGCACTTCGTCAATCACGCTCACCAATAATCCAACATCCACTTCTTTGTCTGCCTTGATTCGTAAAAACCCCTTTTCTCTCTCAGGAAAACTGTCCTGAATGGCTGCCCGCAGATTCTTTAAGTCGACCCTCTTATCCATGAAATAGAGCTCACCATTCTTAGTAATAGTTACGATTTGGGAGGTTTCTCTCATTGATTCTGCTGTGGTTGAATCAGGAAGCCTTATCTTGATTGCAGGCTCCTCTATCAAGTGTGATGTCAGCATGAAAAAGAGAAGGAGGTTAAGGACAACATCTACTAATGGAGCAATATCTAAATGGACATGGTATCTTTTTCTTTCAAATTCCATTTCTCCCTCTCATGGTAAGCTCATTGGTAGTCTCCCTTAGCAGAAAGGCAATATCATCCGCCCGATTTTCAAGATAGTGATGTCCTATATGGATAGGGATGGCCACCAGCAACCCTGCCGCTGTGGTGATTAATGCCTCCCAAATGCCTCCTGCAAGCATGGATGGATTAACGCTGGCGCTCTTTTCTATTACGATAAATGCCTTGATCATCCCTGTCACTGTGCCGGTTAGACCTAAAAGAGGTTCAATCGATGCGATAAGAGCGAGCCAGCTTAATCCCTTTTCAATCAGCCTGATCTGTTTGGTGCCGATGACAGAGACTTCCTTTTCATCGCAGTTATTCTTTATTCCGTCGAGTATGGGAACTAAAATTGCAGGTTTGGCTCTATTTTCCAAGATGTCGCCCAGGGGAATTTCTAACTCTCCTAAAATCTTTCTATACTGAATGAACTTGTCGATCAGTATCGCAACCCCCACAATAGAACCCAGGAGTATGGGATACATTAAAAATCCGCCTTTCAGAAATAGATCCACCATCAGTCCGTCTCTAATTGAAACCTTATGGGAAGAAGTGCCCGTGAAGCGATTGTTTTTCCATCTTTTTTCGCAGGGAGAAAGGTCGATCTCTTGACAGCCTCCACAGCCGCCTCCGTAAATCCAAAGCCTGCCTTTTCCAAAACCTCCACGTTCAGAAGGTTTCCGTTTTCGTCAATGGTGAGCCTCAGAACCACCTTTCCCTCCTTGCCAAACCTCCTTGCCATCATGGGATAGCGGGGCATCTCCCTGTGCAAAAAAGCAGGTGCGATAGATGCCCCGAATCTGGTTTCTATTGGGTTACTTGCGTCACCTCCGTTCATATTTTTGCTTACTGATGATTGCTCCCCCACACCGATTGGTGGCCCAATTGATCCACCCACAGGAGGTGAATGTCCGTTTCCCTCCGTGATTTTTGACCCAGTGGGAACGAAGAAGGCTTCTCTGCTCTCAAATGCCGGCCGATTTACTGAATATGATTCTACCCTTATAGGTTTATCCTCGATTTTCTCTACTGGCTCCTTCTTAACTTCCTTCTCTTGTTCGACCATAACTTCCCTAACTGGTTCGATTATATCTGGCTTTTTTATTTGAATCTGGGGAGCTTCGGTCAGTCTGTTGTTCTCTTTCACTGGCTCAGTCCGAGGCTTCTTATTTTCCATTTGCATCTTCACCGACTCAGGCAGAATCCGTAGATCTTCTATGGAAACAAATAGTTCCATTTCTTGAATCTGTGGTTTTATCACCATCGATACTGGTATTGAAAGGATCAGCATATGTATTGAAACGGAGAATATAAATGCATACCGCATCATAACTAACATGATACCCTGCGGAGATTTCATGCTTATATTTCAACCATAAAAAAACCACGAAGGGTCCCGCTTCTGCGGAACTTAAAACCTCCGTGGTTTTAGCTTCGGGCAAATAAAAAAGCCACAAAAGGCGGGCTTTCTGACCCAAAACCTTCGTGGCTATCTTTTTATAATTGGAATGATGAGTTTTGTCAATAATTTTTTAACGGAAGTGGTGAGGGAAAAACATGAGCAAGGTTAGTTCCAAAGAAGAAAAACACATCCTGCCGGAAATGATTGTCTTAGATGTGGTTAGCCGCTACAAAGGGAGCGAGGCTATTTTCAAAAAATATGACGAACAAGCCGGCGTATGTATTTGTTGCCAGGCCCTTTTCGAAACTTTAAGGGATATTACAGAGAAATACGGCATAGAGTTAGAAAGACTTTTAACTAAAGGGGATATTCCCCTCTTTAGCGTCCGGGAGGAGCAATCTGTAAAGGACTTTGCCGGGTCAAACAGAATGCTCCCTTTCTCACATTAAAAAGGGAGAATGCTTTTTAATAGACCCTTAGCCTCCTTAACTTCAATATTAAAAAAACCTCTTGGCCCAATTTTATGCCCATATCTTCGAATCTATCTTTAGGTAATTCGGTAAGTAAGGTATTTTCACCTACCTTTACCTTAAACCTTATTAATGAAGAATAGGGTTTAATTTCTGTAACCACTCCTTTAAATCGATTTAACTCCGGCCCTGGTGGTTTGCTAGCAGAAACATAGATGTCTTTGGGAAATAAGGCAATCCTTTTGACCACATCTCCTTCATAGGGAAGAATTATAGGAACCCCTCCACAATGAGCCTCCATTAATCCATGTCCCAAGGGATTGCAGTGGTTACAATTTAAGATGTTTGGTGTTCCAATAAAGTCAGAAACTGTTTCATTCTTTGGGTAAAAGAACACCTCTTCCGACGTACCTACCTGCTCTAATTTACCCTTATTGAGAATGCCAATTCTATCAGCCATCTCCTCTGCCTCCATCAGGTTATGGGTTACATGGATGGTGGTGATCTCCAATTCTTCGTGAAACCTTCGTAACTCTAACCTTAGGTATTTAGAGGTACTAACATCTAAACTGCTCAGCGGTTCGTCTAAAAGCAGAATTCTGGGCGAGGTGGCAAGAGCCCGGGCCAGGGCTATCCGCTGCTTCTCTCCTCCACTCAAAGCACGCACATCCCGATTCAAAAGATGTGAAATGCCTAATAGGTGGGCTAAGCTCTTTGCCTTCTCTTTTATTTCGGTTTTTGGGTATTTTTTCTCCCTCAGTCCAAATGTTATGTTCCCCAATACATTTAAAAAGGGAAACAATGCATAATCCTGAGGAACATAACCTATCTCCCTTTCTTCCGGGGCCAGGGCAGTGGCATTATTTCCATCTCTCCATATCTCTCCTTTCCGCAAACGATGCAGTCCGGCAAGGCATTCGATAAGAACGGTCTTTCCCGCCCCGGTTGGCCCTAAGATGACAAAGTATTCTCTATCATCAATAGTGAGGTTAATATCCCTTAAAAAGAAATTGCCCAAATGCAGGGAAAGGTTTTTGATCTCGATCATATTTGATAACTTCTCCCACTGATTTTCCGAAGGGCAATCAGACTCGCTGCTGCGATAACAATGAGGATGAAGATTACCGCCACTGCTTTTTCTACATCAGCAGAGGCCAGGCTCAAAAATATGGCGATGGGTAAGGTCTCGGTCTTAAATGTAGTAGCTCCAGCCAGGGTTACCGTGGCACCAAATTCTCCCATAGCTTTGGCCCAGGTCAAAATACTGGAGGCGATCAGCCCATCTCTGGCCAGGGGTAAGGTCACCCGGAAAAACACCTTTAGCTTACTGCACCCTAATGTTCTTCCCACCTGCTCATATCTGGGATCAATGCTATCAAAGGTGGACTTCAGCAGTCTAACCGCCAGAGCACTTATCACCGTGAACTGTGCCAGGATGATACCAGGAACCTCAAAGACAA
>PEUO01000169.1:408-557 GCA_002780715.1 Deltaproteobacteria bacterium CG03_land_8_20_14_0_80_45_14 | reverse complement strand
GTCAATTCGATAGTCACGATCAATGGGGAACTGAAGGGGGAGCCTCTGAAACTCAAAGGCGTATTGCCGGGGAGAAAGCAAAAGAAATCCTTCGTAAGGCTGCTAATGAAGCAGCAAAATGCGAATCGTGGGGAACTATTTCAGCCGAT
>PEUO01000169.1:0-371 GCA_002780715.1 Deltaproteobacteria bacterium CG03_land_8_20_14_0_80_45_14 | reverse complement strand
TCGATTGGAGAAAGGTTCTTCGTTGGTTCATTAAGGTTTCACAGAGAGCTGAAAAAACTTCTACTGTACGCAAGCTGAATCGCCGCTATCCTTATATCCATCCCGGTCGTAAGGTAACGAGAACTTCAAAAATTGCGGTTGCAATTGATGAATCTGGTTCGGTATCTAATGAAATGCTGGCAAAGTTCTTTGGAGAACTAAATGGACTTGCGCAGACTGTGGAATTTACACTAGTTCCTTTTGATACTTCAGTGAACAAAGATGCTGTTGAAGTTTGGAAGAAAGGCAAACTTCGTCTTGGTCGTAGAACCCGTTGTGGTGGAACGAACTTCAATGCTCCTACTGAATGGGTTAATGAACGTAAATTTGAT
>PEUO01000154.1 GCA_002780715.1 Deltaproteobacteria bacterium CG03_land_8_20_14_0_80_45_14 | reverse complement strand
TCTCTTCGCCACTCTCCCCAGTATCCCCGGTTGATTCACCAGTCTGAATACTAATACCTGATCTTTATCGATCAAATGGTTGGATTTGACTAAGGCCTTCTCTGCTTCGGTCGCTTTGTCAACCAGAAGCCGGATCAATGAATAATCGGAAGAGTCTTTTAAAATGCCTCGATAACTCTCAGCCAGCGCAATCCGCCTACCCGTTTTTTCTCTCATATTATAAAGCTCTTTGACGGAATCCTTGGCGTTCTGAATGCTCATCGCCAGGATGTTTACATTTTCCACTTTCAACACATCGCAGAGCTTCGCTAGCTCCCCAGGGGCATTGGTCAAGATCACTGAAAGTTGAATTTTCTTCTCCATCGAACCCTCCTCTCTCTGATGAAGCGTCCCCTCACCCCATCCCTCTCCCCAGTGGGGAGAGGGGAAAGATGAAGGGACAATTTTAGATAACAGATCGGCATAGGAAGGTCAATAGTCAAGAGGGAATTTACAAAAAATTGCTGAAATATAAATCTTCTTGATCGAAAGATCAAAATTTGCTAATTTTAAATAGGGGAAGCGAAAATTAAATAGTCAACCCTTCGACTCCCCAGCATAAATGCTGGGGCTTGCCTTCGGCGTGAGCTCAGTCGAAGGCTCAGGGTTGACCCTGCACTTCGATAAACTCAGTGTCCTGAGCCTGCCGAAGGAAGCGGCGCTTCTTCACCCCGCCTTCAAAGGCGGGGCTTGGCGCCGCCGAATGGGTCAAGACTTTTGTTTCTACCTACTACTCTTCAAAAGGATTTTAACATTAACAAAGTATCCCAATGACAGAATCCCATCTCGCTGTAAAGATGGAAACACGAGGGCTCCATTTCTATTACGGGTCTAACCACGCCCTCAAAAATATCAATATCGTTATCAAGGAGCGCCAGATCACTGCCTTGATCGGGCCTTCCGGATGCGGGAAATCAACCTTTCTCCGAACGCTCAACCGTCTGAACGAGCTCATCCCTCACACCCGGATTGAAGGAGCGGTTATTCTCGATGGTGAGGATATCTATCAGCCTGGTACGGATGTCGTCTCCCTCAGGCAGCGGGTTGGCATGGTCTTTCAACGTCCAAATCCTTTTCCGAAAAGCATCTTCGAAAACGTTGCCTTTGGCCCGAAGGTGTTGGGCCTTGGCACGAAGAGGGAAATCGAAGAGAAAGTTGAGCAGAGCCTTAAGGCGGCAGCGCTCTGGCCAGAGGTTTCAGACCGCCTCCATTCCAATGCCTTGAGCCTCACCCTGGGGCAACAGCAGCGCCTCTGCATTGCACGCGTGTTAGCCGTTCAACCCGAGGTCATTCTGATGGATGAACCCTGCTCTGCCCTCGATCCCCTGGCAACTCTTAAGATTGAAGAGTTGATGCAGGACCTAAAAAAGAATTATACGATTGTCATCGTAACCCACAACATGCAGCAAGCAGCCCGGACCTCTAATTGGACTGGATTTTTTCATCTGGGGGAGGTATTGGAATACGGTCCAACAGAAACTATTTTTACACATCCAAAAGACCCACAAACTGAAAATTATATTACAGGAAGATATGGATAATTCTAACGAACGTCGTCATGTCATGCTGAACTTGGTTCAGCATCTGATTGAAGAGACCCTGAAACAAGTTCAGTGTGACAGAAACAGACTCTCATTGATTTGGCATTTGGCTGTTTGCCCTGCCTACCACAGGCAAGCGAAGCCAGGTATTTGGAATTTAGGAATTCTTTTCCTCCTTCTGTTTATTTTATTCGGTATGGGTTGCCAAAGATCCAAGGCAGGGATCACGGTCGCGGGCTCCACTTCCGTTGAGCCCTTTGCTGAATTATTGGCCGAGGAATATATGTCCCGCCATCCTGAATCCCATATCTATGTTCAGGGGGGTGGATCCACGGCAGGGATTGAGGCAGTCACCAATCGCGCCGCAAAAATTGGAATGTCCTCACGCAATCTAATCGGGGAAGAAAAAAACCTCTATACAGTAACCATTGCCAAGGATGCCATTGCCATCATCCTTCATCCAAAAAACCCTGTTCAGGATCTCTCATTGAATCAAATTAGGGAGGTATTCGCTGGAAAAATAAAAAGTTGGGATAAGTTGGGGGGCGCTTCCCATCCCATCATTTTGGTCACTCGGGAGGAGGGTTCAGGAACACGGGAGGCTTTCCAAAAGTTTATGATGGGAAAAGAAGATATCGGCCTTGAAGCCTTGGTTCAGGACTCCAATGGCGCCGTCCGCCAGGTCGTGGCGAGCAACCCCAATGCCATTGGTTATATCTCACTCGGGTTGGTCAATAACCAGATAAAGGCATTAAAAATTTCAGGAGTAGAACCCAACTTGACGGATATTAAAAATGGTAAATATACGTTGGTCCGGCCTTTCCTATTCGTTTTTAATGAGGAACCAGGGGGAGAAGCCAAATCCTTTTTAGAATTTGTCTTGAGCCCAGCAGCCCAAAAATTGCTTTCAAATGAAGGGCTCGTACCCGTTCTCACAAAAATTGCTCAGGAATAATCATGCCAGTTAAAGAAAAAATCATTGAAAAAATATTTTTTCTGATCGCCCTTTCATCCATTACTATACTGGCCTTGATCACTTTCTTCATTTTTGAAGAAGGACTTCCTTTGATCTTGAAGATTGGTCCTAAAGCCTTCCTCCTCGGGGAGCGATGGATTCCAAGTAAGGGATCCTTTGGCATCTTCCCCATGATCGCCAGCTCTTTCTGGGTGACTTTTGGGGCCTTGCTTTTAGGCATCCCTCTGGGATTGGCCTGCACGATTTTTTTAGCAGAATTGATCCCTCCCTCCATAGGAATATTGTTAAGACCTGCCATTCAGCTTCTCGCTGCCATTCCATCAGTCATCTATGGATTCTGGGGGTTGATCGTCCTTGTCCCTTTGATTCAAAATTATTTAGGAGGACCTGGCTTGAGCATCCTTGCAGGATCTCTGGTCTTAAGCTTCATGATCCTTCCTACCATTATTACGATCTCAGAGGACTCCTTAAAATCCCTCCCTCCCTCTTATAAAGCAGGGGCTCTTGCTTTGGGAGCAACGCACTGGCAGACCATCTGGCGGGTATTGATCCCTGCAGCCAGGTCCGGAATTGTAGCCAGTATCATTCTTGGTATGGGCCGTGCCATCGGGGAGACCATGGCGATGATTATGATCCTGGGGAATGCAGTAAAAATGCCAACCTCATTCCTGGATTCAGCCAGGACACTCACCACAAATATTGGCATTGAAATGGGGTACGCTTCAGGGGATCACCGGCAGGCCCTATTTGCGACAGGAATTGTTCTCTTCTTCATCATCATGGGCCTCAATACTCTGGCCATCTTTCTATCACGAAGGAGCGTTCATTGATAATCAATCGGTCTCGATATATGACTCAGTCCATTGCAAAATTTCTAATCTGGATGGGCGCCCTATCGACCATTGCCGTAATGATCTTAATTCTCTTTCAGATTCTAAAGGAGGGATTGCCTGTCCTCCATCTCCGTTTCTTTCTCGATTCTCCCAAAAATATGGGCCGAGAAGGCGGTATCTTCTCTACCCTCATTGGAACGATGGCTTTGACGGGTGTGGCCATTTTTTTTGGCGCTCCTCTGGGAGTTGGGACAGCCGTCTTCCTGAGGGAGTTCACGAGGGAAAGTAAGATCAGCCGCGTCATTCGTTTTGGGACGGACTGCCTGGCTGGAGTGCCCTCCATCATCTTTGGGTTGTTCGGGTTTGTCTTTTTTGTCATCCAGCTTAATATGGGATGGTCCATACTTTCTGGTGGATTAACTTTAGCGGCCATGATCTTGCCTACTGTGATCAGTACGTCTGAAGAGTCGATCAGGGCAATCCCCCCTTCCTACCGAGAAGTGAGTTACTCTCTGGGTGGGACGAAGTGGCAAACGATCACCCGGGTGGTGCTTCCCAGCGCACTGCCAGGAATCTTTACAGGCATATTACTCAGTATCGGGAGGAGTATCGGGGAAACCGCTGCGGTCATTCTAACGGCCGGCTCCTCTTTAGTCATGCCCACTTCTCTCTTCTCACCTATTCGAACCATGTCTGTCCATTTTTATATTCTCGCCAGAGAGGGAATTTCAATGGAAATGGCTTACGGGACTGGAGCTGCTTTGATCTTGCTCGTCCTGATGATAAACATGATGGCTCAATGGTTGATTAACCGGTATATCCGGCATCGGACCTAAGCCCCGTTAGAAATCCCAGGGCATTAAACCCCGCCCTCCGGGGTGGAGTCCCCTACGGGGCGGAACCCGGGATTATTCTAAAATTTAACTTTGCTGAGAACAGCGGGGCATTATTTCTAACGGGGTAAAGGAGTCTTATGTCTCAAGGAAGTAAAATCGTCATCAAAGATTTCAATTTCTACTACGGTGCCGTTCAGGCCCTCCGAAATATCAACCTCCCTATCCAACCCAACCAGATATTTACCATCTTTGGCCCGGCCCGAAGTGGAAAAACAACGCTCCTCAAAAGCCTGAACCGACTGACGGATTTAATTTTTGGAACCAACCACACTGGGTCCATCTTCTTAGATGGAACGGATATCTATGATTCAAAGGTGGATTTGACACATCTCAGAAGACGCATTGGGATTGTTTTTGATCTCCCCACCCCGCTCCCCATGTCCATTTTCGATAATATTGCCTATGGTCCCAAACTGAGCAGGACAAATCGAAGGAATCGATTGAATGAAATTGTCGAAAAAGCGCTTCGATCTGCTGCGCTTTGGGAGGAGGTCAAGGACCGTCTGCATGGTTCGGCCCTCCGGCTTTCTGGGGGTCAACAGCAGCGCCTCTGTATCGCTCGTATCTTGGCTTTGGAACCAGAGGTTCTGTTGCTTGATGAACCCTGTTCAGGATTGGATCCTATCTCCACAACCAGCATTGAGGAAACGCTCTTTCAACTAAAAAAAGACTACACCATCATTCTGGCGCCCCATAACATTCAACAGGCTTCCCGGGTGGCTGATCGGGCAGGATTTTTTTTGAACGGCGAGCTGGTGGAAGAAGGCCCGGTTTATCAAATCTTTACCAAACCCAGAGATAAGCGAACGGAAGATTATGTCACTGGAAAATTTGGATAATAAAGAACCCCGCCCACAGGGCGGGGCTATAAAACCCAAAATTCAAAACCGAGATCCCGAACCAAGTTCGGGATGACAACAAGACCAGGACCAAATCGTTTTGTCATGCTGAACTTGGTTCAGCATCTGGTCTGGTTTTTTCTGCCTTTGGCAGACGCACCTTTCATCCCCGTCCCTGCCTACCGGCAGGCAGGCACAGGACGGGGTTTTCAGGTGCGATCTTAATAAAGATGATTGCACAGATGAAAAGAGTGGCGTTTTAATCTTTGTAATCTTAGTTTTAGTCTATGTAATCAGCTATAATAATAGCAGGAGGCATTGATGGAAACCCATTTCCAAAAAGAATTAGAGGAGTTGAAGGAGAACCTACTCAAGATGGCAGCTATGGTGGAAGAGGCCATCCGTGATTCCGTCCAATCTTTGGTCAAAAGGGATTCTGATCTTGCCCAGAAGACGTTTGAGTTTGAAGATCGAATTAACAAAATGGAAATCACCATCGATGATATGTGTTTAAAGCTTCTCGCCTTAAGGCAGCCAATGGCAGTTGACCTCCGCTTCATCACCTCGGCGATGAAGATCATCACAGACCTGGAAAGAATGGGTGACCAGGCAGTAAATATTTCCGAGCGCGCCATCTTATTAAACCAGGAACCCCAGCTCAAACCCTATATCGATATTCCCCGCATGGCTGAAATTGCCCAATCCATGGTCAAGGATGTCCTGGATGCTTTTGTAACCCGAGACTCCAAACTGGCCCGCTCAGTTTGCGCAAGGGATGATCTGGTTGATGGATTAAATGATCAGGTGGTGAGAGAACTCCTTACCTATATGATTTCCGAGCCAAAGACCATCACACGGGCAGTCCTCCTGTTGATCGTTGCCCGATGCCTGGAACGAATTGCCGACCATGCCACGAACATTGCCGAAGATGTGATCTTTATGGTAGACGCTCTGGTCATCAAACACCACGCCGATGCCGAGGCGAAAGACGAATAGCGCATAGAGCAAAGCGGATAGTAAAAAAGAATTTGACCCCATGCTCCATGCCCTCTGCCCTATGCGACCAGGAGTGGGTTATGCGATTTGACACTGATCCTCAAGTTCTCAAAAAGCAGGTGGCTGTTGAGACCTACCGGTCGAGGGGACCAGGCGGTCAGAGGAAGAATAAAGTTGAAACCGCAGTTCGCTTAAAGCATCTCCCCTCTGGTATCACCGTGATCGCTACGGAACATCGGTCCCAGGCAGAAAATCGAAGGCTTGCCTTTGAAAGGCTTCGTGAGCGTCTGATAAAGTTAAATCAGCCGAGAAGGCGCCGAATACCCACTTCGGTCCCATTAAAGGCCATTGAAAAGAAGAAGGAAGAAAAGAAGATCCACTCCAAAAAGAAACACCTGAGAGAAAAACCCCTAAAAAAAATGGAGGAGTGGTATTAGAGATCGGTTCGGCCGATTGAAAGGGGTCTTATGGACGAGAAGGTTAGAGAAGCCATATTCAAAAAAGTAAAAAACGAACCTTTTGCTCAAAAGTTTGGAATCAAACTTTTAGACCTGGATGAAGGATATTCCAGGGTGGAAATGAAATTCACTCCGGATATGGAGAACTTCTTGGGCATGGCCCACGGCGGAGCATTATTTGCCCTGATTGACGAAGCCTTTGAGACCGCTTCCAACTCCCATGGGACCGTAGCCGTGGCCTTGAACATGAATATTACCTATATCTCCCCCCCTTCCCCAGAGAGCACGCTCATTGCCGTGGCGCGAGAATTCAGCCGGACCCAAAGGACGGCTGTCTACGATATCAAGTTAATGGATGACCAAAATAATCTGATCGCTTCTTGTGAAGCCCTTGTTTACCGAAAGGGGGCGCCCCTTCCCTTCCTCAAAAAGGAGGAAGGTTAAAACCAAGTTCAACCTATTGAGGGGATTGTTTTTTCTTCTTTTCAGGGGGAGGTTTGAAATTTGTTATAATTTAGATCTGATGGACTCGTAAAAAGTCCCAATCTGTCACCCTGAACCATGCCCTGAATCAAGTTCAGGGTCTACGATTTCAGGGTCTCGTAAGTAGTTGATTTTGTTAGATGCTGAATCAAGTTCAGCATGACGTTTTCTATGATTTTCGACTTTTTACAAAACCATCAGATCTCGATAATCTCCCCATCTTTTAATAATCTTAGACCCTTGATTTTAAGTTTTTGGAGCTCCGTTTTGATCGTCTTGAAATATTGCGGCTTTATATGAATGACAAAGATTCTCTCTGGATAAGGTTTTATTTTTAAGAGTTCTTTTTTCAATAATCGGGGCGTTAAATGGCCTGTACGGATTGCTATGTCTTCCATTCGGTTAGGAAAAGAAGCTTCTATGAGCAGGCAATGAATTTGCTTTTCTCCTATTTTTCCCCATGTGGCATCAGAGGGCCCTGTATCCCCTGTGTAAAAAAATCTCCTTTTTATTTTGTCCTCTACCAGAAATCCTGTGGCAGGAATGGAATGATGAACCGGATAGGGAGTGATTGTGTAATCACCTATTTTGATTGAGTGACCAGGCTTTAATGCGATAAGGTTCAAAATGCCCGCATGGGTATTTGGAATGACAGTAAAATCAGGCCAGATCGAACCATCCAAAAGACTCCTCTTAATCGTCTTAATCACGGGAGGGATGCTTAGAATATTCACCCGATGCCCTTTCATTCTAAAGATAAGATTTTCCACGAGAAACGGAATTCCCAGGATATGATCAAGGTGGGGATGGCTGATGAAAATATGTTTGATTCTCAGTTGACTTTTGATGTCAAGCGTATCGGTCAGACTCCCCGTATCAAATAAGATTTTACTATCCAATAAAAAGCTTGGGGGACGATGCCCAGGAAACTCTGCCCCGGAGCAGCCAAGAACCTTGATTTTCATATCCAACTCTCAATGGAAGCTGTATAAAATACCTTTTTCATTTTTTGATTGGAATCGTTTTTTCGTCGAACTCCTTCCAGAATTTCTCATCAGGCTTCTTCCAATATTGTCCCCAGCGCTCATTAAAAAATCCTTCCAGTTTCTCTAAGAGGCGTTTCCACCCAGGAAGATATTCATACTTAAGCACATCCTCAAGGAATGGAACGATTTCCCCCAACTTCTCTTTGGGGAGATAAGCCCGGGCTCCCGTTTCAAAAGAACGCTTCAGGGCATCAGGGGTGAGGGCGTGGGCGGTCAGCATGACCACTGGAAAATTCCGGCTCACAGCCAATTCCAACAAGTCAAACCCGCGAACTCCCATGATGTCAAGAATGACCACATCGTATGTCAAAGAGATCATCCTCGCTACCGCTTCTTCATAAGTGATAGCCTTATCAAACCTACCGTCCGGGCAGGCCTCTTTAATCTCTTCCTCCAAGACCGTCAAAACATCTGGCTCGTCATCTACAGCCAGTATCAATTTTCTATTTAGAATGGATTCCGTCATTTTACACACTCCTTTCCCAATAACAAATGACGCATGGCGCCTGCCTGCCCCGCCCTCGGTCGGGACCGGGGTCGGCAGACAGGGTAGGCAGGTAAAGTGTTTAGCGCATAGCAATTCTTCAAACCCTCCATCATTCCATCGGCCTCTGCTATTCCCATTTGTGCCATTCTTGCCACATTAAACCTGTCTTCTTCTCCCAGTCTGATTCAAATTTGCTGTCAAAGAATCCTTGTAACTTCTCCAAAAGGCGCTTCCAGCCGGGTAAATACTCATATTTCAATACATCTTCCAAAAAAGGGACAATCTCCCCTAATTTCTCCTTAGGAAGATAAGCCCGAGCTTTCATTTCGAAAGAACGTTTTAGGGCCTCTGGGTTGAGGGCGTGGGCAGTGAGCATCGCCACCCGAAAATTTCGACTTACAGCCAATTTCAATAGGTCGAAACCACGAACGCCCATGATATCGAGGATGACGACATCGTAGGTTTGGGATTCTAACTTTTGGGCCGCTTTCTCATAGGTATTGGCTTTTTCAACCTTGCATTTTGGGGCGGCTCCAAGGATCTCCTCCTCCAATACATTCAAGACATCTGGTTCGTCGTCTACAACCAAAATCCTCTTACCGTTGAGAATAGATTCCGTCATATTATTTCCTCCTTTATTCCAATTATATCGAAGATTAAATGGAAGGAATTCGAACGACAAATTGTGTTCCAACCCCTTCATGGCTTACTAATTTGATTTCTCCCCCCATCGCCTCTACCAGGGTTTTAACTCCTGAGAGACCAAGCCCAAGTCCAGGTATATAGGCGCGTTTTTCATTATTTAGCCTGACGAAACGCTCAAATATGGCCTCTTGTCCCTCAGGAGGAATTCCAAAACCATCGTCCTCTACCATGACAAGGAGATCCGTGTCACCACTAATCGTTACGGCCATGCGCTCTCTGCGGTACTTCAAGGCATTACTCATCAGGTTTCTAAGGATCTGCTTGATTTTCTTATTATCATGGCAGAAAGGAGACTTGCAATATTTGCCGGTGATCTCAACAAAAATCCCATGGCCCTTGAGACTGTCTCGGAAGGCTTCGCGATTCTCAATTTTATAAAGCCCTTCCACTTCATTGGGGGAGATCATTTCCAGCGCATCCAATAGAGACTCTCTGAGGATCTCCTCAATTGAAAAGAATTCTTTCTGGAACAATCCTTCTTCCGAGCGAAGGATTTCAATCATCTCTTGTAGTAATTTCTGGGCTTTCTGCACATTTCTCAAAATGCGATCGATCATCCGTCTCTGCTGATCCGTGAGGGACCCGTAGCGATCCGCTTTGTGGAGTAGATTGTCAGCGGTGGTTGAAGCGATCGACAAAGGACTTGTGAGGTCGTGAATGAGGAGATCGAACAGACGCTCCCTCTCGTTCACCTTTTTTGCGCCTGTAGGTTTCTCCTTCTCTGTCATGCCTTTCTTACTATGAAACCCTTTCAGAAAATTTCCTCCCACCCATTGGAAAGGATATGCAAAATGCACTCCCCCCAGAGGAGAGACAATCCTCAGGCTTTTTACAGTGAGGACAGTCAGAGATTCTCCCTGGGCAGAGATCCCGATCCGTCGGAAGATAAATACATCTTTGGCTCTCCATCGTAAGATCAAAACCAAAACGATGGCCATAGACCTTCATCCGAAGGAGATCAAGGCCCTTCCCGCCTGCGCCAAAGTCATAAGGCTTTTTAGAAGTGTAGAGTTCCGTCTCCTGGGTATGAAAAAGACCGTCAAAAATGTACCTCTGATTCTCCTCGGTGATTCCAATGCCGAAATCCTGAACCTTGAGGTTGGACTGTTGATCCTTTTTTTCCAAGAGAATTCGAATGACTCCCTCGTCAGGGGTGTTCTCGATGGCATTCTTAAAGAGCCCTACCATCGTCTCTTCGAGAATCTTTGGATCAGTGAACAGGGTAAAATCGTTGGTCCCGTCTAACTGGAACTCAATGTTCCGATGATGGGCTTGCTTTTTTACATTCTCCAAGATGCGTTCAGTAAACCCCGTTAGAAAGATCGTGGCTTTGACCCCGCCATGAATGGCTGGGCTTTCTAACTGGGTAAAGGAGTAAAGATGAATCGTTTCATTGGAAAAGAAAGGAGTGCGATCAAGTTCCTCAAGTCGAGGCCCTCTTTCTAATTCCTGATGAGTCCGGATAATCTGATCGGTTTCTTGTTGAATATCAGAGAGACGATTCAGGTTTTTCTCCAGAGATTCAAAGAATTCCTCCTTGACAAGAGGAGAGTTTTGGGACTGAATTTTCCGTTTCATGATGCGAATATTTCCTTGGATCACGGATAAAGGTGTCCTCAGCTCATGGGAAAGGTGGTCGAGAGCTTTGCTTTTAGCTCTATTTAGTCGTTCGAGCTCCTTGCGCGATTGTTCCAGGGCGTCAATTCGGGCCTTCTGAAGCTGAGCCATTTCGATAAAAACCGAGGCATTGTTTCCAAAGGTCTTTAGGAAAGCCTCATCTTCGTTTGTAAAAACTCCATCCTTTTTATTCAGAAGCTGAATGACTCCCAATCGCGAGCCTGCCCGGTTGTAAATGGGCATGCAAAGCACACTTCGCGTGCGATACCCCGTGTGTGAATCCACTTCTTTATTGAACCGCTTGTCAGTGTAGGCATCTTCTAAATTAATGGTCTCCCCTGTCTGGAGGCAATGCCCGGCCAAACCGATGCCCGATGGAATTCTGATGACTTCCCCTGCCATCCCCATGGCAACTGTTGACCAGAGTTCATCCGTATTGGGATCATGGAGAAAAATGCTGCAACGGTCTGCTTCCATGACCTTGCAGGCCTTCTGGGAAATTTTTAAAAGCATTTCGTTGAGTTGGAGGTCCAGACCAATCAGTTGACCAAGTTCCAACAAAGATTCAAGTTTACGGGTGTGTGTTTTTTGGGCTTGTTCTCCCACCCTGTCTTCACTTCGACGGAGTGTCCTTCTTCGATCGCTTTTGCGGCGTTCTTTGCTTAGGGGCTTATTTTGGATGGTTCCTTCTGGAGACATTTTTTACCCCGTTAGAAATAATGCCCCGCTCGGTTTCGAGTCGCAACGACTGGAATTTCTAACGGGGTTTACTTACCTATAGGAAAAACGGTTTGTTCTGTCAAGCAAAAAATGGGGGTTCTCATCGATATCGAAGCAAGGAAGATTGACCCTGAGCGGCGCTTTTCCCCGAGCCACCGATGCCAATGATGGAAATACGGATGGGTTTCATGCTTTCCTACTGAGCTCTTTGATAGACAATGATTCTTTCCATACCTTTCTTTTCATATCGCATGGCTTCAACAAAACATTTTCGTATAGGCTCAGCCGCTGTATTTAAGTTGTTGGACTCCTCTCCTCGAATGACCAAATAGGAGGCCTTTTTATTCACCATTCCAGCATGTACTTGATCCAATGGTTCTTTTTCAAAATTGAAATACTCACAGCTTCCATCAGCGTAATAGGCCACGCGAGGCATATTTGTAAAAATCGTTGCCCCTTTTCCGGATTGATTTTTAATCCAAATCCCCGCCCACTTCTCAGCCAAACGTTCATATCTTTGAGGCTTTAAAGTCTTAGGAAGAACAATACCTAACATGAGGATCAATAGTGAGACCAGAACAATTATCGATTTTCTTTCCGGCCCCCAACGAATAAGCAAAGGGTTAGCTTTTAGCTTCTTGTAAACCCAATGATAAATAACCAAGAACCCTCCTCCCACCCAATAGATGGAGATGAGAAGTAAGGGTAATACAAACCTTCCGCTAAATTGACCTGCCCGAATTGTTCCGCCTTCACCCCATTCTGTCATATTTAATACAAATAAGAATAACACCACATAGTGTAATGCACAAAAGGAGAGAAGAAACCTTTCCCCGGTTTTAAGGCGTGAAAATATCCCTTTAAGAAGACCTATAATCAATAAAATAATGTATACAGGATGAAATCTTGTAAAAATTTCCAAATTCAGTTTCTTAAGGCTGAAGAGAATTTTATAAGTGAAGGAAACTTCGGCGCTTGTCACTCCCAAGCCTAAAAGTCCTGAAAAACTTTTGGCTCTACTCAGTGTCCATGTTCCGGTAGACTCTCTTAAATGGATGAGGTAAGGAAGGAAAAGGACGAAGGAGGATAAGAGTAAAAGAAGGATAACTGCGCCTTTCTTTCCTGTATTATCAAATTTTTTCACAAAAAGGACATAAAAGAAGACGACCAAAAGGACTTCAATTCCATCAGGTCTGACGAGATAAGCGAGGACTGAGAAGAGTGGAATAAAAAGATATGGATATCTCTTCTCGCTTTGGATCGTTCTCCAGGCAAACCAGATGGCTGTGGCAAAAAAGAAGAGGTAAGTCGACTCTTTCAGAACATCTGCCGAAAACCTCCGAATATAAGGGTGAATGGCCAGGAGAAGAGTAGAAAGGAAGGCAATTTTCTCATCAAATATTCGCTTTCCTAAGAAATAGACAGGAAAGATAATCAAAATTCCAAAAAAGGAAGATACCAATTTCCCTGCCAATTCAAAATCGGACACCCATCGAGAAATAAACGCAATGATTAAAGGATATAGAGGTTGCTGATTATGACTAAGCGCTTTTCTGAAAAAGCCGGATGCAAAGTCCTTAGCAATGGGAATATACTGGAATGCCCCATCAAGAGAGATGATGTAAGTATAGAAGAAAAGGTAGATGCTTAAAAGTATAGATACAAGAAGGAGCAGGATAAGATCAAATTTCTCGTCCTTTATCATGATCTCCCGTAGTAGATTCGTCACCCTTGAACTAAAGCTTTTCCAATTTCAAAAATACTGCTATGTTGCCCAGAAAAGTCTTGAAGTCATCCAGCCTGGATTGCAGGATTTCAAACACTTGCTCATCATCCACTTCCCGGTATAAGTGGACTAATCTATTACGAAATCTCGCCATATCTTTTAGAGTTCTTAAAAAGTCTTTATCAAAAATACCTTGCTCTCCTAAAACCTGAAAGGTATCGGCGTAATCCTCAGGGGCTCTATAACCATTCTGTGATATGATATGATTACAGATATCAATGGCAGATTCTATTGCCATAACAAAATTATACTTTGCACTGCCTATTTTATCAGGATCATTTAAGAATGATTCTTTGTCAAGGGTTGCGAGGGACTTCAAACGATTTATAGCCTTACGCATCTCAGAAACTAAACTCGCTATCTTATCTGGATTAAAGAGGGGCATTTATAATCTCTCTTAAATATTCGTTTCTTAAATGTTGAAAATCAAAATATTTTTTGTAGACCAACCCTTCGAAGTCAGACCTAAGAGATCTATCTTTATCCACAATTACAATCCCACCCTTCAGGACATTATAAATAAAATACGGCGGAGCATTATTAATGATTCTTATATCTACCGGGATATGGATAACATCCTCTATTTCACCTT